>NZ_JAYEXN010000020.1:0-60380 GCF_044435015.1 Ochrobactrum sp. S1502_03 | reverse complement strand
TTTAAAGTTACGGGCCCGCGCACGCTAAACCTTGCAACCTAAAGGAGGGGTACTTTTTGGACGCCGATAAGGGGTCCCGTTTAAACGCCGATTGACACATTTCGGTCCCGATTACTGGGCGCGGGATTTTGGACAATGGCGACTGATCGGTCTCAACAGTCTCATCCTCGGCGACGGCTCAACCGACGAGGAACAGCAGTTCCTCTGGCTCGAACAGCAATTAAGCGAAAGCGGCGGCCGACCCGCTGCGGTTTTTGCGCACAAACCTTTGTTTGTCGATGCGCTGGATGAAAGCAACACCGGCCTTTGGGGTGTTCCACCAAGACCTCGCCAACGCCTGGCCGATCTCTTTGCGGATTATAATGTCAAACTTCATGCAAGCGGCCATCTGCATAGAGCATGGTCGGGCCAAGCAAACGGAACGAATTATGTATGGGCACCGTCGGCAGGCTTTGTCGCCCATGCAATCAACCGGGAATTGCCGGGCGAGCGCATTATCGGGGCTGTTGTTCATAATCTGGACGATACGGTTCTCAGTGAAATCGTCGAGGTCGATACACTCATACATTACGTGATTGATGACGTTATGCACGAGGTCTATCCACATAATCTTAATGGGAATAAGACCTGAACAACGACGCCCCTATCGCCCTGGAGAGTTCATAATAGCAAAAGGCCGCGTCAGTCATCCTGCGCGGCCTTTTGCTAATTTCTGAGCCTGATCAGAACACCCAGTTTCTCGCCTTCGAGAACAAGAAATCGCGGAAGGCATGCAGCTTGGCCGAATTCTTCAACGCTTCCGGGTAACAAAAGAACGTATCGAAGGAAGGAATTTCCTCAAGCTCTGGCAGAAGCTGGACGAGACCCGATTCCTTATCGGCCATATAGTCAGGAAGAACCGCAATGCCGACCCCACGCTGCACAGCGCGACGGATCGACAAAAGATTATTGACCTGCAAAACCGGAATACGTGAGCTACCATCCGTACGGCCGGCAATCTCAAGCCAGTTCAAGCCGGTCAGATAGCTTGGCGCAGGCTCACCGAATGTCACCACGCGATGCTGGTCAATTTCCTCAATGGAATTCAATTTTCCATGCTTGGAAACATATCCTGCCGATGCATAGACATGCATGTGCACAGTAAACAGGCGACGTTGAATGAGATCCGGCTGTTGCGGCTGACGCAGACGAATGGCGCAGTCCGCGTGACGCATGGTCAAATCCAGCTCCTCATTATCGAGGATAAGCTGCAACTGAATATCCGGATAAAGCTCAACGAATTCCTGAATGCGTTCGATCAGCCAGCCGGAGCCAAGACCAACCGTTGTGGTCACACGCAGGCGACCTGTTGGCTTTTCCTTGCTTTCGGCAAGCTTGGAGCGAACATTTTCGAGCTTCATCAGCACGTCATGTGCCGTCCGGTAGAGCGTTTCGCCCTGTTCCGTCAGAATGAGTCCGCGCGCATGTCGATGAAACAGCGGAACGCCGACATCTTGCTCAAGTGCGCTCACCTGACGCGAAATAGCCGACTGCGACAGATGCAATGTCTGCGCGGCATGGGTAAAAGACCCTGCTTCCGCAGCAGCATGGAAGATGCGCAGTTTATCCCAGTCGAGCGGTGCGACCACCTTCTCCCCCTCTCATTACTCCGCAGCTTCGTGCAGCGGTTCCTGTGCAGCCAACCAGCGCTCTGCTTCCAGAGCAGCCATGCAGCCCATACCCGCAGCCGTGACTGCCTGCCGGTAAATATCGTCTGTGACGTCGCCAGCAGCAAAAATGCCAGCAACATCCGTGGCCGTTGAATCGGGTGCAGTCCAAAGATAACCGTTTGGCTTCTGCTTGAGTTTGCCTTCAAACAAAGAAACAGCCGGCGCGTGACCAATGGCGATGAAAACGCCATGCGCATCATGAACAGCCGTCTCCCCCGTAACAACATTCTTCAAGCGCACACCGGTCACGGTTGCGCCCATCGGCGGCTTGGCTTCAGTGCCGACAATCTCATCGATGACACTGTTCCAGACCACTTTCACATTATCGCGTGACAGCAAACGATCCTGCATGATCTTCTCAGCACGGAAACTTTCGCGGCGATGAACAACCGTCACGCTCTTGGCGATGTGCGAGAGATAAAGTGCTTCTTCGACAGCCGTATTGCCGCCGCCAACAACCACAACATCCTTGCCGCGATAAAAGAACCCGTCACAGGTCGCGCAGGCTGAAACACCACCACCCATGAAGGTCTGTTCGCTTTCAAGGCCCAGCCACTTGGCCTGCGCACCTGTGGCAATGATCAGCGCATCACAGGTGTAAACTGTGCCAGAATCACCGATCAGACGAAACGGACGCGACGTGGTCTCAACTTCAGTGATGATGTCGTAAAGAATCTCGGCGCCAACATTTTGCGCCTGCGTTGCCATCTGGTCCATCATCCAGGGCCCCTGCACGGGTTCAGCATAGCCTGGATAGTTTTCCACATCGGTTGTGATCATCAACTGACCACCCTGCTGAAGACCAGTGATGATGATCGGCTTGAGCATCGCACGCGCTGCATAGATTGCGGCAGTATAACCCGCCGGACCTGAGCCGATAATAATAACGGGCGCGTGACGCTGTGACATAAGGGTAGTTCTCCGGTCCCAAAAATCGATTTAATTCGCGGACGTCAAGCTTGCGAGAATCGCTTTCGCACTCGATTTGGCTAGTGCCCTGACATTATGTCCAAGGTAGGTCCACCAACCCGCATTTGCAAGGTTGGCTGCATGTTTGCCGCCCTTCGCCCACAGCTTGTGACCTTTCGGAACGGCTATACGCCACACCCGCATTGCAGCGGGCAGTTTCCCGCGTTAAACACGCAGAATAAATCACTGCTTTCAAAAAGCTGGAGCCTACCGCTATCTATAAGACAGTCGCCAATATCTGCGCGCGTTTCGGCCTCGTAATGGCTGTGGCAATGCTGCTGCCAGCGGCCGTCGATCTGCGCGACGGCAGCGATGACTGGCTCGTTTTCGTGCGTTCTGCCGCAGCAACCGGCGCTTTGTCTGCCCTGATTCTGCTGGCCACGCACAATCACAACACCCGCTTCACACCGCGGCTTGGTTTTTTGCTGACCGTCTGCCTGTGGGTGACTGGCGGCTTCCTCGGTTCGATCCCGCTTTATTTCTCCCATCTGCCAATCAGCTATGCCACCGCTTTCTTTGAAGCGATGTCAGGCATCACATCAACCGGTGCCACTGCTCTGACAGGTCTTGATGACATGCAGCGCGGCATCATTCTGTGGAGATCACTTCTTTGCTGGATCGGCGGTATCGGCTTTATCGGGCTTGCGCTTTTGCTGCTGCCATCGCTGCGTGCAGGAGGGCTTGCGCTTTTTCATATGGAGAATTCCGACAAATCGGAAAAAATTCTTCCACGCATGAACCAGATCGCTCTGGGCATCATCACAGCTTATCTAAGCCTGACAACCGCTTGTACAATCGCATATTTCGCAGCTGGCATGAGCATATTTGATGCTGTGAACCATAGCATGACGACGATCGCCACCGCCGGCTTTTCTACGCATGACAGCTCGTTCGGCTTTTACCATGACAACCACCTGATATTGCTTATATCAACTGTGTTTATGGCCTTATCAGCGCTACCGTTTATTCTTTACATTAAAGCTTTCATGCCACGTCGAACGGATTCGCTCATTGACCCTCAGGTGAAGTTGTTTCTGGCCATTGTTATTGGTTTCAGCTTTATTCTGGCAATTGTGCTTCGCCTTGGTTCACATATTCCATTTGGAAGTGCTCTGATCACGGCATCTTTTAATTTTGTATCCGTCATTTCCACGACCGGCTTTACAACGGAAGACTATTCGCTCTGGGGACCACCGGCAATCGGCATTTTCTTTCTTGCCTCGTTCCTTGGCGGCTGCGCTGGCTCCACTTCCGGCGGCATAAAAATGAATCGCCTGATCATTTTGTGGAGTCTGACGCAAGCGAACCTCGTGCGGCTGATCACGCCCCATGCGGTCATTAAAATCCGGTACGGTTCATCGGAAGTGTCCGGCGAGATCGCCCAGAACGTTCTGCTCTATCTGTTTCTTTATATCGCTTCTCTTGTCATCGGCGCCGTCTTGCTAGCGTCCCTCGGACTGGATTTTGTTTCCGCCTTCACCGGCGCGTTGACTGCCCTGTCAAATGTCGGGCCCGGTCTGGGCGATACAATCGGACCAGTGGGCAACTATTCCACCATTCACGATCCCGCGCTTTGGGTGCTTTCATTCCTGATGCTCGCGGGGCGTCTTGAGCTTGTCACCGTATTTATCCTGTTCACACGCACTTTCTGGATGCGCTAACAGCGCTTTAAGCAGTTTACATCCGGTCGTTTCTTTTGGTATGAGCAGGATTACATTGCGCTATAGCGGCGCTGAGTGTTTTATTATTACGCCTGAATGAAATTTCATTGCGCGCGGAGTTTTATATGCCGATCAAGGCCGATCTGGACGAAATCGATTGGAAAATCCTTCGGGAGCTCCAGAATAACGGGCGCATCACCAATGTCGAACTCGCTGAGCGGGTTGGAATTTCGGCCCCTCCCTGCCTGCGCCGCGTCCGCAAACTTGAGGAAAGCGGTGTCATTCGTGGTTACCGCGCCATCCTTAACGGCAATGCACTCGGTCAGGATCTCGTCGCTTTCTGTTCGGTGGGCCTGCACCGTCAGGCGGATGCCGATTTAAAAGCCTTTGCAGAGAAAACCAAGCAGTGGCCGCTGGTACGCCGCGCGTGGATGGTGTCGGGTGAATCCGACTTTTTGCTGCATTGCGTTGCGCGCGACCTTAACACGTTCCAGACCTTCGTCATCGAAGAGCTGACGGCTGCGCCCAATGTGGATTCGGTCCGCACAGCCTTGACCATTCGTCCGGTTAAGGACGAGCCACTGATGATTCTCTAAATCTATTTGGCGTTAAACACCCGCTCGTAAACCGCGCTGATTGCTTGCGCTTCTTTTTCGAGCGGAAACGCTTCACGCACGTGGGCCAGCGCGTTTTCGCCATGGCGTTGAGCCATAGCCGGATCGGCAAGATAAGGTTCAATAGCATTGCGCAAAGCATTGCCGTCACCTGCCGCAACAAAACTGCCCGTACCTTCCACGACCATTTCGGCATAGGCACCGGCATCGCTTGCAACGACAGCCGTTTGTGAAGCCATGGCTTCCAGCGGCGTGAGGCCAAAACCTTCGTTGCGCGATGGCGCCAAATAAAGTGTAAGCCGCCGATACCAGATGCGCACATCCGGCACCTCACCAAGAATGCGGATGCGATCCTGCAAACCAGCAGCCGTAATACGCGCTTTCAAATCATCTTCGAATGCCTGATGTTCAGTCGTCGTGCGCCCGGTAATGATTGCCGTCCAGTCAGGATATTTTGGCAACAGCGCAATCATCGCATCAACGAACAAATCCGTGCCTTTTGAATGACGCACCCGGCCAAAACAGCCAACTGCATATTTACCCGGCAGCCCGGATGCGCTGAACTGGTCATCATCGCCGAGCGGCGGATGAAACCGTTTAAGATCAACGCCATGCATGATCACATCATGCGGCACTTCGAGAAAACGTCCCGAACGACCACTGGTCGCAATCACCGCATTCATGCGGCGAATCAGCCATTTGGTGAAAGCTTTGTGATGGCGCTGTGCAGCAGACGTAAACACCAGCCTGAGCTTCATGCGCAGCACATCGCGCATGAAGATGCCTGCCAGCATTTCGATATTGCGACGTGCGTGCCAGATACGGAAACGTCGCCTCGCAGGCCTTTTCCAAAAGGAGAAAAGCGCTGACCAGCCTAAATGCGGCAGGCTGTCAGGCAGTCCCGGCCCCATTGTCGCAATGCCCAATCCCTTCGCGCGCTGCAAAGGGATAAGTTGCACGATGGTTGAGGTCACGCCCGAAAGGCGACGCTTGAAATTAGGCGCAACGACCTCAACCTGATCAACGGGAACCGTTACCTCAGACATCAAACAAACTTGAAACTGATGATCTCGTAAGAACGCGAGCCGCCCGGTGCATTGACTTCAATCGTGTCACCTTCACCCTTGCCGATCAGCGCGCGCGCGATTGGCGAGGAAATCGAAATACGGCCTTCCTTGACGTTGGCTTCCTGATCGCCAACGATCTGATAGACCTTCTCTTCTTCGGTGTCTTCATCGATCAGCGTGATGGTTGCGCCAAACTTGATTTTATCGCCGGAAAGCTTGGTAACGTCGATCACTTCGGCGCGGCCAACCAGATCTTCAAGCTCGTTGATACGGCCTTCATTCAGGCTTTGGGCTTCTTTTGCAGCGTGATACTCAGCATTTTCAGAAAGATCGCCATGCGCGCGCGCTTCAGCAATCGCCTCAATGATCCGAGGGCGCTCAACTTGCTGACGCGTGCGCAGTTCTTCCTTGAGGTTTTCGAAACCGCGAGGGGTCATCGGGAACTTTTCCATACCCAGTCCAGTCCTTTCCATCGCCCGTCGCACTCCCCTCCGGGATTAAATGCGACGGCAGTTTGATTGCCCGCCTGATCTTGCCTCACACATTGAAGCAAAATCACCGTCCGAAAGGTAAAAATACCCGCCGGCACACAAAAGAAAACGGTCCCCGAAGCACAGGCTTCGGAACCGTTCAAAGTGATGTTGATGAAACTATAGCATTTTCACAAATCATTTCACGAACAAAAATTTTAGCCTGTTAATTGTGCGGGAAACATTGCGCTATTTTACAGAAATCGGCCAGCTTGCAGGCCACTTTTCAGGCCCACCCGCATAATTGCCGTCACAATCACCTTTCGACCGCTCTTCAACAAGCACAAAGCGCACCTTGCCTTCGCCATCATCGGTGGCTTTCCAGACATCATAGGTTCCGCAATCACCCAAGCCCCTGCCCTTGAAAAACGCGGTCACTGTCTTGTTTGCCTGCGACCAGTCGATATTCCATGCCTGATCGACCGTGCTTGGACCATCATCCGAAATGGTTGGCAACGCGATTGGAACCACCTGATTCTCATACTGGCTATAGAAGACATAAGGCTGATTATAAGCTCCCGGCGAGCCGCATGGCATTGCAATCATGCTCAACCCATCACCGATCTTCGCTTTAAAACCGCCACCTGTGTCAAAGGATGACCCGCCAGACGTGCCACATACACCTTTTTCATCGGTAAAATCTGGCCGGATTTTCTTTGGCAACTGTTCGGGAGCTGTGATCAGCGAGACATCGGGCGCAGGCGGCGCAGGCTTTTTGCCTTTGGCCTGCAGGGCCGCGACTGTGCCATTCCGCGCCTGCTGCTCATCAAGATAAATAAGACCACCGACAAAACCGGACAGCGAATAGCTGTAAGTCTTATTTCCAAGTTGCAGCGTCAATTTCTGCCCCGCCTTCATGGCATCCATCAGCTTGGCAACATCCGCCGCATTATCATAATCGAACTGATCATCATTGGGCTTGAGTGCGGAAACAGCGGCGGAAAGAGCTGGCTTGCCATCAACCGCAATGACGAATTGCCCGGAGGCAGGCTTCGAATCAAGATTGGACAAGCGTAACAAGGGCTGCGCGCCAACTGCACTGCTGCGATACAGATTGAACGAGGGGGCGCCTTGCGTTGTACTGTTAAGCGTAAGCGTGCAATTGGACGCATAATCACACAGAACCCAGCTATCGCGAATCTGTTTGAAAGCGGCCGAGGCTGAACCGGGATTTGCAAAAACGAGAGCCAGTGCAGCGCCTGTAAGAACTGACCTATGATTAAATAGACAAGAAAACATGCTGCCCTTCCGAAAAAGCTTTGCCACACTCGCAACAAGAGGAAATCCCTTGCCGCAGCGTCAGGCTAATGCCTATAGCATATCCACGAAGGGATGATGAGCCAAGCTGTCATCCTTGTTTCTTATAGACATGAGGCACTGATGACACGCGTACAGGCTAATATGCTCCTTCTTCTGGCGGGCGTCATCTGGGGCATGGGCTTTGTCGCGCAATCAACTGCCATGGCAAGCATCGGCCCGTTTCTGTTTATCGGTGTTCGTTCTGCTATTGCCGCATTGTCGGTTTTGCCATGGTCGATTGCTGAAGGCAGGCGCTCGCCGCATAAGCTTGATCGTTCGAATTATCTTTATTTCATGCTTGTTGGCGCAACGCTCTTTACTGGTCTTGTGCTCCAGCAAATCGGCCTGATTACCACCTCTGTCACCAATGCCGGTTTTCTGACCGGGCTGTATGTCGTGATGGTGCCGGTGCTCGGCGTCATCATTTTCAGAAATTGGCCGCATCCCATTGTCTGGCCAAGCGCGGGGGCATGTCTTGCAGGTATTTTTCTGCTTTCCGGCGGGCAGCTAAGCGCCCTCAAACACGGAGATTGGCTCATCATCATCGGCGCGATATTCTGGGCGATGCAGGTTCTGCTGATCAGCCGGGCCAATCGTTCCGGGCGCCCCATCACGCTAAGCTGCGTTCAGTTTGCCACTGCGGCCGCCGCTGGCCTTCTGATTGCCGTTGCTATCGAAGACATCAACTGGAATGCCATCGCCCTGACATGGAAAGAACTGCTGTTTACCGGCGTCTTCTCATCTGGCGTCGCATTCACGCTGCAAGCCATCGGCCAGCGCTACACGACGTCAGCGCAGGCTGCGATTTTCCTGTCTTCCGAAGCAATCTTTGCAGCAATGTTCGGCGCAATCTTCCTCGGGGACCGGCTGACCTTCATCGGCTTCATCGGCTGCGGCCTGCTATTTACCGCAATGCTGGCGGTGGAACTGGTCCCGATGTTCTGGAAGCGCAAAACGGAACCAGCTCTGAGCGCAGCAGAGTAATCAACCCCGGAAGATAAGGGCCGCACCACCGGCAATCAGCGCAAAGCCAAGCAGGTGATTCAAGGTGAAGGCTTCTTTGAGATAAAAGACCGAGAACAAGCTGAAGATCACCAGCGTGATGACTTCCTGCATCGTTTTAAGCTGTGCGGTCGAATACACTTCATGCCCGATGCGATTTGCAGGCACAGCCATACAATATTCAATCAGCGCGATACCCCAGCTGATAAGAATGACCGTTACGAGCGGCGTGCTGGTAAATTTCAGATGCCCGTACCAGGCAAAAGTCATGAAAATATTGGAGCCAATCAGAAGCAGAATCGGCAGAACGCTTGGTGACATGAGTGCTGACATGAAAAAAACTTTGGGGACCGGAAGGACACTGTCGCGGCTTGGCCCGAAACCGCAAAATACTGTTAGCAGAGTGTTATAGAGATTTCGCCAATCTTATGACCATGAGACGCCTGATTATCGCCACAGCCCTTAACAGAAGCGCTGACTGTTCGTTTACGCTTATGGTCTAATATGTGTTGGAGCCAGTTCCAAACTGAAAGGCATGGACATGAGTTTTGCGTTGTCCAACCGCTTTCGTCGCTATGCACGCCCGGCAAGCTTTATATTGCTGGTGCTTATGGCTGGCTGTTCCGGTGATCGTCCTCCCCGCCCGCAGGCTGACATTGGCAGCGCCGATATCATTGTGCCGCCTGCCCCGGTTCCTTCCGCCCAAAGCCCGCGCGAAGCACGCGTCGTCGGACTTGCCGAAGAAATCGAAACCAATGCCAATGAGATGACGACCCATAGCCAGCCACACTATGCTGGCGATTATGGCTTTGCTTCGCCTATTCAGAACCCGGTCAGTACGGCTGAAAACATGTACACCCTGTCAAATTCAGAGGCCGCCTGCCGCACCCGGCTCAAGCGGCTTGGCGTCGTCTTCACTGAAAAGTCGCCCATCAATCAAGGCGGCACATGTCGCATCGACAACCCGATTGAAGTCAGCGGCTTCAACAGCGGTTCCATCGCCTTCAAACCCGCTGCCACGCTCAATTGTCAAGTCACCGAAGCCTTTGCACGCTGGATCAAGGGCGACCTGCAACCTTCGTCCCGCCTGCGTTACCTCTCCGGCATTAATACCATTCACAACGCGGGCGGCTATTCCTGCCGTACCATGAACCACCGTCGCGGCGCCAAAATGTCGGAACATTCCCGCGGCAACGCCATCGACGTCACGAAAATTGTTCTCAACAATGGCAAAAGCATAGCCGTGCGCAAACCCGGCTTCTTCTCCTTTAGGGAGAAAGGTCTGCTCAACAGCGTTCGCTCCGATGCCTGCAATTATTTCACCACGGTTTTAGGCCCCGGTTATAACCGCGAACACGCCGACCACTTCCACTTCGACCTCATGCAGCGCCGAAGTGGATATCGCGCCTGCAAATAGCAACAGGCCCTGTTGGTGTCACTCTGCCGGAACCGGCGTTGGCTGTCCGCTCTTGTCGAGCGCCACCATGACGAATTCGCCATGCGTCACAAGATCCATCTCCTCGGCGAGATAGCGCTGCGCCCATGCTTCAACACGCAACGTAATTGATGTGCGTCCAACACGGATGATTTCCGTATAAACACACAGAACATCACCGATTTTGACCGGCTTTGCGAAAGACATTTCACGCACGGCAGCAGTAACCACACGTCCCTTGGCGCGTTCAGCAGCACGAATGCCACTGGCCGTATCCATCTGCGCCATAACCCAGCCACCGAAAATATCACCAGCCGAATTGGTATCTTTTGGCATAGCCTGCGTGCGCACAGTCAGCATGCCCTTAGGCGCATTGAAATCGTTCATCGATAGGTCCCTTGCGAGTCTGAAAAGAGTCGGCTGCGAGTATGCTGCAAGCCTGTCGCAAGGGAAAGTGCATCATCAACACCTCTGCCATGCAAATCAAAGACAACAGCGATTTGGTGCGCATCCCGAAAAGCGTGAAACGATTTTCGGACAAAGATGCGCGTTAAAACAAAGCATTAGAGCGCTGATCTAATTCAATGAGATCCAAACATGCCCTAAAAGATAAATTTTTAACTATTAAACATAACAGCATAAAACTAAATATCATTAAGTAAATTTATAGCTTTAATGATATATATACATGCACAGAGATTGAACATGGGGCAAATAATGAGATTTCTTATTAAATCAACTATTGCTACATTAGCCATTCTTTTTGCAACAAATGCGGAAGCCTCCAACGGTCTTGCAACCGCAAATATAAACCTGCGCACGGGTCCCGGAACGCAATATCCATCTATGGGGCGCATTCCAAACGGTGTCATCATCGGCGTGGCAGGTTGTACGAGTGGCTACGGCTGGTGTCGCGTCAATTATCGCGGTCTCGATGGATGGGCTTCCTCTCGCTATATCGCTGTTCAGACAGGCGGCGGAGGCTACACCACCAACGACAATTTCGGATCAACTGCCGCAGCCATTGGCATACCACTGATTGCAGGTCTCGTAATCGGCTCAGCCATCAATAATGATGGATGGAATAATAGCCCCAATTGGGGTCCACGTCCCGGTTGGGGGCCGCGCCCCGGTTGGGGCCCTGGCCCAGGCTGGGGACCGGGTCCGTATCGTCCGGGTCCAAACTGGCGCGGACCAAACCAGTGGGGACCACCGCGTCCACACTGGGGCGACCATCCTGGCTGGCGCGACCATCCCGGTTATCATCCTAATTTTTATGGTCCCGGTGATCGCTGGCGCCCACGCGGGCCACGGTGATTGCCACCTCCTGACAGCCTGATGTCAGGAGCAACATAAAATTGCGATATGGCGCACCGGATTTGTTCCATATTTGATCCGGGCGCCCTTTTCATTTGTGTTGCGAAATTCCATATTGGGAGCATGGCCTCCTCAAAAGACAAATACACTCAGGATTCGCATGACGAAACGCGCGGTTTTGGCGAGGCGCCACAACGCGATTTGTCAGGCACACCCTTTTCTGGCTCAATCTCCGATTGGGCCAAAGAGATTGGCGATGAGGCAGACAAGCCTCAGCCCAAAGCAAAGGCAGCAAAGGCACCGAAAAAAGTGCCTGAGCGCAGCAAGGAATCATCGCGCAGTGCGCGTGGAACCTCCATGGGCGGCGCCGCTTCGGCGAAAGAACGCGCCGCCGCCGGTCTCAATCCTGTCGCTGGCCTTGATATCAGCCTGGAAGAGGCCACAGCTCTCAACCCGACCGGGGCGACCGCAACCGTTAAAGCGTTGTCCGACCTCATCGAATCCGGCAATCCGCTGTTTAAGAATGGTGAGTTGTGGACACCGCACCGCCCAGCCAGACCGCCAAAGTCGGAAGGCGGCATTGCGATCCAGATGGAATCGAGCTTCGAGCCATCCGGCGATCAGCCAACGGCCATTCGCGATCTGATCAGTGGTTTGGAAGATCAGGACCGCACGCAGGTGCTGCTTGGCGTCACCGGCTCGGGTAAAACCTTCACCATGGCGAAGGTCATTCAGGAAACGCAGCGCCCCGCGCTCATTCTCGCGCCGAACAAGACACTTGCGGCGCAGCTTTATGGCGAGTTCAAAAGCTTCTTCCCGAACAATGCCGTCGAATATTTCGTTTCCTATTACGATTACTATCAACCGGAAGCCTATGTGGCGCGGTCCGATACCTATATCGAAAAGGAATCGACCGTAAACGAACAGATCGACCGGATGCGCCATGCCGCAACTCGCGCCCTGATCGAGCGTGATGATGTGATCATCGTGGCGTCTGTCTCCTGTATTTACGGTATCGGTTCGGTCGAAACCTATACGGCCATGACGTTCGAGATGAAGATTGGCGACCGGCTCGACCAGCGCCAGCTTCTCGCCGATCTCGTGGCGCAGCAATATAAACGACAGGACATCAATTTCGTGCGCGGCTCGTTCCGTGTGCGTGGCGATACGATTGAAATCTTCCCGGCCCACTTGGAAGACCGGGCATGGCGTATTTCGCTGTTTGGCGATGAAATCGAAAGCATCGCCGAGTTTGACCCGCTGACCGCCCAGAAAACCGGCGATCTGCAATCGGTCAAAATTTATGCGAATTCGCACTATGTAACACCCCGCCCGACGCTTAATCAGGCGATCAAGTCCATTCAGGAAGAGTTGCAGCACCGCCTCGCAGAACTGACCCGCGCCGGTCGTCTGCTGGAAGCGCAGCGTCTTGAGCAACGCACGAATTTCGACCTTGAAATGCTGGAAGCCACCGGCGTTTGCAACGGCATTGAAAACTATTCGCGCTACCTGACAGGACGCAAACCGGGCGAACCGCCACCGACACTGTTTGAATACATCCCGGATAACGCGCTGGTTTTCCTCGACGAAAGCCATGTTACGATTCCGCAGATTGGCGGCATGTATCGCGGCGACTTCCGTCGTAAAGCGACGCTGGCCGAATATGGCTTCCGCCTGCCTTCCTGCATGGACAACCGCCCGCTGCGCTTTGAGGAATGGGACGCCATGCGTCCGCAGACCATTGCGGTTTCGGCAACGCCGGGCAAGTGGGAAATGGAAGAAGCGGGCGGCGTCTTCGCCGAGCAGGTCATCCGCCCAACCGGATTGATCGACCCGCCAGTCGAAGTCCGCCCGGCGAAAAATCAGGTTGATGATGTGCTGGGCGAAATTCGCGAGACTGCACGCAAGGGCTATCGAACGCTCTGCACGGTGCTGACCAAGCGCATGGCCGAAGACCTGACCGAATATCTGCACGAACAGGGCGTTCGCGTGCGTTACATGCACTCGGACATCGACACGCTGGAACGCATCGAAATCATCCGCGATCTGCGCCTTGGCGCGTTCGACGTGCTGGTGGGCATCAACCTGCTGCGCGAAGGCCTTGATATTCCCGAATGTGGTTTCGTTGCCATTCTCGATGCTGACAAGGAAGGTTTCCTGCGTTCGGAAACCTCACTTGTCCAGACCATCGGCCGTGCGGCGCGTAATGTTGACGGCAAGGTCATTCTCTATGCAGACAACATCACCGGCTCCATGCAGCGCGCGATGGATGAAACCAGCCGCCGCCGCGAAAAGCAGGAAGCTTACAATCGTGAGCATGGCATAACGCCTGCTTCGGTAAAGAAGAATATCTCGGATATTCTGAATTCGGTTTACGAGCAGGATCACGTCCGCGCCGATATTTCAGGCTTTGCCGAAGAAGGCGCGATGATGGGCAACAATCTTGCCGCCCATCTGGAACATCTCGAAAAGCAGATGCGCGATGCAGCTGCTGATCTCGACTTCGAAAAGGCGGCACGCCTACGGGATGAGGTTAAACGCCTGCGTGAAATGGAACTCGCCATTGCCGACGATCCGATGGCGCGTGAAGTGGAGCTTGAAAGCCCTGTGACCGGTCGCACAAAAGGCCGTCACAACGCGGGTCGCAAGGTGCACCGCACTGTTGGCGACGAGCCGAAGAAGTCACTCTTTGCGAAGCCATCGCTCGATAATATGGGACCGGGCACGGACATGGCCAAGCCGCTGTTCCGCAAGAACACGCTGGATGAGATGACCGTCAAGCGCACAGAAAAGCCGGCAGGGGCCGACGATGCAGCCATCCGCCGCGAGCGTTCAGGTATCGGCTCTTATGAAGACGCGGCTGAAACTGCCCGCAAAAAGCGTCGCCCCGGCAAGACGGGCCGACCGGGACGGTGAGTCAATAGCGTTCAGTGCTTAACGGCACTGCCCGCCATTCGTGATGCGGTAGCCAGCACGTTCCGCTTCACAGCGGTTCGGGAATGTCTGCCTGTCATTGCCCCGGCGTGCACAAACCGGCATATATTCACGCGTACAAGCAGCTGCACCCGGGCGTCCCGGCCTGTTGCCCTGATGTGGCGGGCGGCCCGGACGCTCTCCTCCCCAGCCGGAACCTTGCCCCGGCCTCGAACGACATTGTCCGTTTCCGACAATCCGATAACCGTCGGCACGCGCCTGACAGGCATTGCCAAACGTCTTGCGCGAAGACCCACGTTCACCACAAACCGGCGCATAGATCATTGGGCACATTTGCGGCTGCGATGGTCCGGGGCGCATGGGCGGGCGGTAATCGGGGCCCCCTTCCGCTACGCAACCTGTGAGAAACAAGGCACCCGCCAAGATGCTCAATCGGCTGATTCTGTTCAGAAGCATTGCTCCCTCCTCTCCTGTTAACGACTAAAATGGCACAGCGAAGAGGAAGAACAAGGATATATTCGCATATATTCCGCATCCGCACATGAAAGTCATATCGACAAGTCAGAAACTTGCTTTACTCTGTCTATAGCTTTCGGGGATCAATGGCGGAAAGGCTGCATGAAGCGTTCGCATCTGGTTATGGCAACTGTCACAATTTTCCAGCTTCTTTGCTGGCCGGACGCTATCAAATCCGTTTCTGCTGAAAATAGGCCGGAAACCGAAATCTATGGTCCGCCCATACCGTCTAAGAAGGCGGAGCCCACGGTTGAACGAATCTGCGAGCTGATTGAAACGAATGCTAAAAAACGCGGTATTCCCAAAGACTTCTTTGCACGGCTAATCTGGAAAGAAAGTCGTTTTGACCATCGCGCTGTGAGTCCGGTTGGTGCACAGGGCATTGCACAGTTCATGCCCTATACGGCCAAAGAGCGCGGACTGGCCGATCCCTTCGACATCGAACAGGCAATTCCTGCCTCGGCAGGCTTTTTGAGTGAACTGAAAGGCGCCTTCGGCAATTGGGGCCTTGCGGCGGCGGCTTATAATGCAGGCCCAACGCGTGTTTCCAACTGGATGCGCTCCGGTGGCTTTTTGCCACTTGAAACCGAAGATTACGTCTTGGATCTAACGGGCGCACCGGCGGATAACTTCGCATCAGGCAATGAAATCAACAACCGCCCACTTGATGCCAAGCTCAGCTTTGCGCAAGCATGCCAGCGCTTGCCAATTATTCGCACGGCAACCATTCCCATGTCGCGCATCAAGCCGAAGCCTTGGGGCATTCAGGTCGCAGGCAATTTCCGGCGCAGTGTCGCGGTCAATCAATGGAATCGTCTGCGCAAACAATTTCCAAGCGTGCTGTCTGGGCATAATCCGGTCATCAGCCGTGTTCGTACTCCCATTGCCCGACGGGGTATTTATGCGGTACGCATAGGCGCTGATAATCGCAGCGAGGCGGATAACATTTGCACTAAACTACGAGCAGCAGGCGGCGCATGCATAGTTTTGCGCAATAAATAAGCAACAAGGCATACTATACCATAGTATGATTTTATATATTTCCCCTCTCTCGCACTCTTTTTGTATTAAATTAGCGGTATTCTGGTAATTTTTGAAAAATTTAGCAATGATACCCTTTCGAAGAAAACTAATCGCATTTTGCGAAAAGAATTTGCTTGCCAAATAACGCATCATAGATCAGTCTTCAAATGTCCGGGCAATTTGAGCACAACGGAAGACTTGAAGAACGGCGCGCCGGAACCGCTAGAAGTTTCGGGTTGGGGGGTACTCTCCAGCAATGATCGTTTCTTTTCCTAAGTCGATAACTGCCTGCATGACCCTCTGCCGGGTGTGTGGTGCGTTCGGCAGAAGTAGTAATTCCACTGTCTCTCATAAAGCAGTGGCGCCAAGGAAAAGGAACGGATCCCATGGCACAGACCGGACAGGTCAAATTCTTCAACTCCGAAAAAGGTTTCGGATTTATCAAGCCTGATGATGGCGGCGCAGACATCTTCGTGCATATCTCTGCTGTACAGGCTTCGGGTTTGGCAGGACTTGCTGACAATCAGAAGGTTTCCTACGAGACGGAACCGGATCGTCGCGGCAAAGGCCCTAAGGCAGTAAACATTTCGATTACTGACTAAGCTCGAGTCTTACTGATCAAGAATTTGATCCCCGGCTGACGCCGGGGTTTTTTATGGAATCATCACAGAGCCAAACGCGCGAAATATTACCGCCACTGCATCTAATTTACCGATTAACCGCGATTTCCGCGCCCTATGAACATTGTTCAGCCTCCATTCATGTCGACACTATTAACTTGTTATTCATGATTGATGCTCCGTGCCCATTCAACCGGACGCATCGTAGAGATTGCAGTTATGCTTCCGAAGGAGCGAACAATGAACAGGTTACTCAAAGCGGCTATTCTTGGCGTAGCCTCCATAGCAGCAGTTTCAGCGCCATTGGCTGCGGCATCAGCAGATTCCTGGGGCCGTCGCGGATGGGATGGTGGCGGCTGGGATCGGGGCGGATGGGGTCGTCCATATTATCGTCACCGCGATCGTGATCGCACCGGCGATGCGGTTGCCGCAGGCGTCATCGGCCTTGCAGCGGGCGCATTGCTTGGCAGCGCGCTAAGCCAGCCACAGCCCACCTATGTGCAGCCAGCGCCGGTTTATGCGCCACCACCACCGCCTCCAGCCTACTATCCAGCCCCGCCTGCACGCAGCGTGCAGTATCGTGTTGGTTATGAACCCTGGAGCCGTGGCTGGTATCAATATTGTTCGGACCGCTATCGCTCGTTCAATCCAAATACCGGCACCTATCGCGGGTATGATGGTCGCGATCACTTCTGCTCGGCCAACTGATCAAGTCCGCAAAATCAAAAAATCCGCCTCACAGGGCGGCTTTTTTTAAGGATAAACCAGATCAGGCATATCCGAGATCATTCAGAAACGGATTGTTGCGGCGTTCTTCCCCAAAGCGCCCACCGGTGCCATGGCCACACAGAAAGCCAACATCATCGCCAAGTGGCAAAAGCTTTTCCTTAATGGAGCGAATAAGCGCTGCGTGATCGCCGCCGGGCAAATCGGTACGGCCAATGGAGCCATTGAACAAAACATCACCGACGATCGCAAAACGCGCTTCTGGATTGAAAAAGACCACATGGCCGGGCGCATGGCCCGGACAATGAAACACATCGAATGTGTGGCCCGCAACAGTGACCTTGTCACCTTCTTCAAGCCAGCGATCCGGTGTTACATTGCGTACACCCTCGGTCAGTCCATATTTAAGGCCAGTCGTCGCCAGATTATCCAGCAAAAACTTGTCATCCTTATGGGGGCCAATAATGTCAACGCCGAGATCTTCCTTAAGATCAAGCGCGGCACCCGCATGATCAATATGCCCATGGGTAATCCAGATGGCTTCCACATCGACATTTTGAGAGGCAATCGCTTCCTTAATGCGATCGAAATCGCCACCCGGGTCAATCACCACGCCCTTCTTTGTGTCGCTATCGAAAAGAATAGTACAGTTCTGCTGAAAAGGCGTCACCGGGACGATAATAGCTTGCAATTGCCCCATTCAGGATACTCCATTCAGTCAGCAGAATTAAAAACTGCGGTTAAAGCTGCCCTATTTTAGAGCATAAATTCCATCGGATCGAAGTGCACTCTAAAGTAAGATCGTGCAAGCGCTTTTGCAAACAAAACGGGCGGCTGAGAGCCGCCCATTTTCCATCTCGCAATAAATTTCCAACGGCTGACGTCTCCACAACCGCTCTATTTACCTGCTCTCAGGTCTGATTTACCCTTAAGCTTTGCTAGCCAACGAGTTTTTGATCAGCCCGACAATTGCCGTAAGCGCGAGACCGCCTACGCCACCGCCTGCCAACTGGCCAACCACACCATTAAGAACAGAATCCAGCCCGCCGCCAGACAATAACGGCAGAAGCTGACCAAGGATAACCCCACCAATACCACCGGCAACAGTATTACCAGCAGTACCGAGGCTCAGGTTTTTGACGGCACCGGCAATATTGCCACCGACTGCCCCCGAAACAAGCTGAAGAATGATAGGCAGTAGAGATTCCATAATCGTCACCCCATCTGAGTTAAAAGCCGGAATAACGCGAATCCGACATACAAAATCTTGGGCCGAAACGCTTCAAAGTCAAACACTAAGCATCCATATAGTAAAAAAGCGGCTTAAACGCCGCTTTTTTCTGTTTAAAACACTGCTATTCAGCCGCTCTTCGCTTTGGCTGAACTTCATTTGTATAATCATTCATAAGCATATTCGTAATTACGCCAGGTTTAAAATTGTATTTCCCAATTTCTGAAACCGGCGTCACTTCAGCCGCAGTTCCGCACAGGAAGCATTCGCTGAATGTTTCCAGTTCTTCCGGCATAATTACGCGCTCGACAACGTCCAAGCCGCGACGCTTGGCAAGATCAATGATCGTGCGGCGCGTAATTCCATCAAGGAAGCAGTCCGGCTTTGGCGTATGCAGAGCCCCGTCTTTTACGAAGAAAACATTCGCGCCTGTGGCTTCCGCAACCTGTCCACGCCAGTCCAGCATGAGCGCATCCGCATAGCCCTTGGCTTCAGCTGCATGTTTGGAAATCGTGCAGATCATATAAAGACCGGCAGCCTTGGAGCGCGATGGCGCAGTCCGTGGATCTGGGCGGCAATATTCTGCGATATCGAGACGAATGCCTTTCATCTTTTCTTCAGGTGAGAAATAGCTCGGCCATTGCCAGATCGCGATAGCCACATGAATGCGATTGTTCTGCGCCGAAACGCCAAGCGATTCCGATCCACGCCATGCGATGGGGCGCACATAGGCATCCTCAAAGCCCTGCTTCTTGAGCAGTTCGCGGCAGGCATTGTCGATCTCTTCCACGCTATAGGGAATTTCAAAACCAAGAATTCGAGCGGATTCATGCAAACGCTCAGTATGCTCGGTCAGCTTGAAAATCTCGCCACCATAAGCACGCTCGCCTTCAAACACTGCACTCGCATAGTGTAGACCATGGGTCAGCACATGAATCTTGGCATCCTTCCAGGCGACGAATTCGCCATCCTGCCAGATAAATCCGTCACGTTGATCGAATGGAATCGCAGACATTTTACTCTTCCTCAAAATTGGGTAGCGGTTTTCCACCATCCCGTTTGGCTCGAATGAGCCTTTTCCCTAATCTTTTCCAGCCAGTTAAATCGATATTTCCAGTCAATGCGGAAAATAACGCTCGCCATGATACGCTACTGTCCTTATGGGACAGTATTACACCGGCAAACAGCGTAATTATCTCTCCTCCAGCATGCAGCAGCGTAAACTTTATTCCAAAAATACCGCCCCGCACTTCCCAAAAATTATCTTGACGATTGAGTTATGTCAACAATGCTGACATATTTATCGTAACAAGACGGAGCTTCGATGTGAACTCGACGAATGATGTGAATTATATAACCAATCCTTTGACCTCGCTGGAGGCTGCCGATCTCAGCGTCATTGAGTTGCTGTTCTTTTCCTATCGCGATTTCACTGCTGACCCGGATTTGATTCTGGAGAAGATAGGCTTTGGCCGCGCCCATCACCGCGTGCTTTATTTTATCAACCGCAAGCCGGGAATGACGGTCGCTGAACTGCTGGAAGTGCTGCGCATCACCAAGCAAAGCCTGTCTCGTGTTCTCAAGCAGCTTATCGACACCGGCCATGTCGTGCAGGCGACGGGGCTCAATGACCGCCGCCACCGCCGGCTTTATCCAACAGAAAGTGGACGCCAACTCACTCTTGCGCTCACGCTGCCACAGTCGCGCCGCATCGCGAGGGCATTGGAAGAATGTCAATCTGAAGAACGGAAAGTAATCGAGCGCTTTCTTTACAACATGGTCAATCCTGAACGGCGCGTTCAGATTGATGACTTCACAGCAGCAGAAGCAGCTGTGGAAACGCTCTCATAGACGCGCCACTTTCCTGTCGGTAAGATGTATCATGTCATGGCGAACCAAAGACAGTTGGCCTGCTAGGGCATGGGTAGAATTAAAGCCAATCACGCGTGATGAAATGATGCGCGCTGATCTGGAACAGGATGGGACCAAACGACGCCATGGCTGAAGAAGAAAAGCACCTTTCGGATGACGCGCCTCATCTTCTTGTTGTCGATGATGACACGCGAATCCGCAGCCTTCTTTCGCAATATCTGACGACCAGCGGTTTTCGGGTCACGATGGCTGGCAGCGCTGCCGAAGCACGCCGCAAGCTTGAAGGCATCGACTTCGACTTGCTGATCCTCGACGTGATGATGCCGGGCGAAACCGGCGTTTCGCTCACCCGGTCGCTGCGCGAACAAAAAACCGTGCCGATCCTCATGCTCACCGCACTGTCGGAAACCGACAGTCGCATTGATGGATTGTCGGCCGGTGCAGACGATTATCTGCCCAAGCCTTTCGATCCGCGCGAGCTGATCCTGCGCATCAACAATATCCTGCGTCGTGGAGCAACCCCTGCCCAGCCAAAGATCGAACAGATTGTTTTTGGTCCTTACACGTTTTTCATCCCGCGCCGCGAGTTGAAAAAAGGCAGCGAAACAATCAAGCTCACGGACCGCGAGCAGGATATCATGGCCATCTTTGCAGAACGCGCCGGCGAAACCATTCCGCGTCATGAGCTGACCGGGCAGGATGGGGATGTCGGCGAGCGCACAATTGATGTGCAGATCAACCGTCTGCGCCGCAAAATCGAACAGGACCCGGCCAACCCGGTTTGGCTGCAAACCGTGCGCGGCATCGGCTATAAGTTGAGTATTGAATAATCGACTAGAAGCCAGACCTAAGCGCGGAGCCTCGCAAATTTCAGAGCGTGACCAAAAACATGCAACAAGCAGAACCGTCTGGAGTTGTCTGAGACGATGAAGTCACCCTGGAAATCGATAACGCGCTGGTTTGCGCGCAAAATGCCCAAAGGGCTTTATGCGCGCTCGCTCATCATCATCATCGCACCGATGGTGCTGCTTCAGTCCGTGATCGCCTATGTCTTCATGGAACGGCATTGGCAGATGGTGACTGAACGGCTTTCAACAGCCGTTGTCCGTGATATTTCTGCAATCATCGACATTTTAGAAACTTACCCGCAGGAACCCGGATACGACAACCTGATCCGTATCTCACAGCAGCGTCTTGGCCTCAATATTTCGATCCTGCCGCCCGATCCGCTACCACCACCGGGACCAAAACCGTTCTTCGCCATTCTCGATTACTTCCTGAGCGAAGAAATCACCCGTCAGATCAATCGTCCGTTCTGGGTGGATACGGTTGGCGATTCCGATCTGATCGAAATTCGCATCAAGCTCGAAGATAAAGTGCTTCGTGTCTTTGCCCGCCGCAGTCAGGCCTATGCATCGAATACCGGTATCTTCCTCACCTGGATGATCGGCACAGCCCTTGTTCTTCTGATCATTGCGATTGCCTTCCTGCGCAATCAGATCAAACCCATCCAGCAGCTTTCACAGGCGGCTGAAAGTTTTGGCAAAGGCCGCCCGATGCCGGAGGGCTTCCGCCCCCATGGTGCGGAAGAAGTCCGTCGCGCTGGCATTGCTTTCATTCAGATGCGCTCGCGCATTGAGCGACAGATTGAACAGCGCACAGCCATGCTTTCTGGCGTCAGCCACGATCTGCGCACCATTCTTACCCGCTTCAAGTTGCAACTCGCCCTCACCGGCAATGCCATCGACACCGAACCGCTCAATCAGGACATTGCCGACATGCAGACGATGCTTGAAGGCTATCTGGCTTTTGCGCGGGGCGAAGGTGCGGAAGAGGCGGCAACCTATGATGTGCGTTTGCTTTGCGACAAACTTTCCAATGAAGCGCGACTGCGCGAACGCGGCTTCAAATATTCCATTGAAGGCGACAGCGAGATCCATGTTCGACCGAACGCCTTTTCGCGTCTTGTCAGCAATCTGGTGTCCAATGCGTTCCGCCATGCGCAGAATGTCGAACTTGCACTCACGCATGAAGATGGCTGGCTGAAAATCATCGTGGATGATGACGGCCCCGGCATACCGGAAGATCGTCGCGAAGACGTTTTCAAACCCTTTGTGCGCCTTGATGAAGCACGCACACAGGATTCAGGCGGCACAGGCGGGCTTGGCCTCGCCATCGCACGCGATATTGCAAGAAGCCATGGCGGCGATATCGAACTGGAAGATGCCCCCACCGGCGGCTTAAGAGCAATTATCCGCATTCCGGCCTAGAGCATTTCCAGCAAAACTGCGAAGCAGTTTTGAGATAAGATGCGCGGCAGAAACTGTTAAACTTTATTGAGCACCTGTGCTGCGAAATAACCAAGAGCTGTCGCGGCAAGACAGGCAGCAAGCGAAATACTGATGTTCAAAAGTGCGCGCCCCGGCATGCCAAGACGCAACAGTTCGAAAGTTTGCACACTGAATGAGGAAAAGGTTGTAAAGCCCCCACAGACGCCAACCATAAAGGCAAGACGCCAGATCTCATGCACTTCAATACGACTGGATGCCATCGTCATCGCGCCAAAGAAAGCAATGGCAAATGAACCGATGATGTTGACCGCAATTGTGCCCCAGGGCAGCCCCTGGCTTACCGGCGCAAGCCAGATGGTCATCCAATAGCGCAATATGCTTCCCAGAGCTCCGCCTATGGCGACGACAATCGTTCCCTGCATCTGCTTCATTCCTGTCTGTTGCTTGTGCGATCAATCGCACACAACAGGCGACATGCACAAATCACAGAAAGACGATCAGTATAGTTTAACGCCGTCTGGAACTCTTTTATCAATTGCAGCCAGGACCACTTCACCATTCTCATCAGGCAGACCGAGCGTAAGAACTTCGGACATGAAAGGCCCAATCTGGCGCGGGGGGAAATTGACCACGGCCAGCACCTGCCGACCAATCAGCGCATCCGGCTCATAATGTTTTGTGATTTGTGCTGACGATTTTTTGATACCGATCTTGTCCCCAAAATCGATCTTCAGCTTGAAAGCTGGCTTGCGGGCTTCAGGAAATGGCACAGCCTCAACAATCGTTCCTGTGCGAATATCGACCTTCTCGAAATCTGCCCAGCTGATCGTTTCAGTTCCGCTCATCTTATCCCCCAAAGTGAATCCCGGTCAAAAAACCGGGATTAAATTTATGCGCGTCCGACTGTTTCGAACAAAACGCTTTCCAGTGCTTCACGCGCACTGACACCCGACCACACAACAAATTGAAAGGCCTGAAAATAGTTTTCGCATGCTTCAAGCGCCGCTGAAAGCAACACTTCCACCTGACGGCTGGTGGGTTCTGCACCGCCGGCAAGCAGCAACGACTGGCGATACATGATCGCGCCTTCCTGCTGCCAAAGATCGAAATGGCCCATCAAAAGCTTTTCATTGATAAGCGACAGCAACCGCATCACTTCATTGACCCGCGGTTCGGCAACCTTGATGTCAAAGGCACAAGCCAGATGCAGAGCTTCAAAATCCTCCATCCAGGAGAACGAGATATGGTAGTCGGTCCAGTTGCCCGCCACCGAAATTGCAATTTCGTCGTCGCCAGTCCGCTCGAACGTCCAGTCGTTTGAATTCGCAACATGCTCGATCACATCCACCGGATGTGCTTCGCGTGCAAATTCAAGCTCAAGAAGGCTCATGTCCGTTTCCTGTTCTGGGAAGCGCCTCAAAAGACACCTCCAAATTCCCGGCGCGCAAGTGACTGCTCGCCCGCACCTCCCCCACGCAAACAAAGCGCAGAAAAAAGCACGAATTGATCGGTTGAGGAGTTCGCACGCTTACTCAGCATGCAACACCTCAATGGCATACGCACATACGCAACTGATACTGGAAAGCAGCCTGAAAGACGCGAAAACTAAAACGACAGCCCCTCGCCGCTGCCTACATGACCCCATTACGAATCATGTAGTGTTTTCAGTCTATTGATGCTGAATCTGAACGCCAGCCCCTTTTCTGAAAAGAGGCATTAAAGCATGTGGAAATATGGGAGGAGCGAACCGCAACCCCTGCCTTAAGCGACTCTAAGACAAGGGTTTTTGGCACTTATAGCCTGTTAATAAAAAATTATGAATTATCTTTGGATTTTGCTGTTTGAGCAGAGTTTTTTGGCGTTTTCGCAGTCGAATCAACTTCGAATTTAGCAAGACGCGCTTCCAATGCTTCGATTTTGGCAAGCAGGGCCGCATTTTCAGCGCGCGCTTTGATCGCCATTTCACGCACCGCTTCGAAGTCTTCCCGCTGCACAACATCGAGCGTATGAAGCACACGTTCGCTCTGTGAGCGCAGTGCAGTCTCGACTTCGCGGCGCACGCCTTGCGCAGCACCTGCCGCATCCGTCACAAGCTTGGCGAGTTCGTCGAGAACCCGGTTTGATCCGCTGGTCATGGCATTCTTTCCTATCTTCGATACGGTCTTGTTGAAAACCTCAATTGGAAATAGGGCTGTCTCGGTTGTGATGCAAGTGAAGCTGTATAAACGTGATGACTTGACCACTCAGATATCGTCGCGCATGTTCCGCCGGAAAATGGAGTTATTTTATCATGGAGACTTTGCAGCCAGCCTCTGGCCTTGCTTTTCCAAATATTGATCCAGTGATCTTTTCGATCGGTCCGCTGGCCGTGCATTGGTATGGCCTTGGCTATGTCATCGGCATTATGTTTGCCTGGTGGTATGGCAAAAAGCTGCTGCGCAACCACCGCCTGTGGGCCAGCAACCAGCCCCCCATGCAGCCTGAAGCGCTTGATGATTTTGTGATTTGGGCAGCGCTTGGCGTCGTGCTTGGCGGACGTTTGGGCTATGTGCTTTTTTATAACCTCCCCTATTATCTCACCAATCCGCTGGCTATTCCTGCGGTTTGGGATGGCGGCATGTCTTTTCATGGCGGCATTCTCGGCACAACAATTGCCATGATCCTTTTTGCACGCTCACGCGGCATCAAGGTCTGGAGCATGTTCGATGTTGTCGCTGCGGGTGTACCAGTCGGTCTTGGCGTGGTGCGTGTGGCGAACTTCATCAATGATGAATTATGGGGCCGCGTCAGCGATGTGGCATGGGCTGTACGCTTCCCGAATGGCGGCGGCCTTCCGCGCCATCCAAGCCAGCTCTATGAAGCATTTCTTGAGGGGCTGGTCCTGTTTTTCGTTCTGTTCGTGCTTGTCTGGGCCGGTAAAAAACTCAAAGCACCCGGCTTTATCGCAGGCACATTCGTTCTCGGCTATGGTCTGAGCCGCATCATCGTCGAGTTTTTCCGCGAACCCGATGCACAACTTGGCTATCTCTTCGGCGGCTGGCTGACCATGGGGATGATCCTTTCCCTTCCGATGGTTCTGATTGGTCTATGGGCGATGTGGCGCGCCAATCGGGCGGCAGCAAAACATGCCTGAGGCATCGTTAAAACACCGGCTGAAACGGCTGATCGGCACCACAGGGCCGATCAGCGTTGCCGACTATATGGCTGCCTGCCTTGGCGACCGGGAATCTGGCTACTATACGACACGCGAACCTTTTGGGCGCGATGGCGATTTCATCACCGCTCCAGAAGTCAGCCAGATGTTCGGTGAACTGATCGGTATCTGGTGTGTTGGCATTTGGGACGCTCTCGGTCGCCCTGATAACGCCGTGCTCTGCGAGATTGGTCCCGGTCGCGGAACGCTGATGAGTGACATGTTGCGCACAATAGCAAAGCTTGCGCCTGGAATGTCTGGTTCAATGTGCATTGCCATGGTTGAGACCAGTCCAAGACTGGTCGAAAAGCAAAAGCAGAAACTTGGCCGTGAGAACGTGGAATGGTTCAAACAATTCTCTGATGTTCCGGGCGGCCCACTCATCCTCGTTTCCAACGAATTGTTCGATGCAATTCCGTTCAGACAATTCGTAAAATCGAATGGCCGTTTTGTCGAACGGCTGATCGCACTGAATGAACAGGACGAGTTTTACTTCATCAGCGGCACAGGCGGCATTGATGAGGCACTGCTGCCCGCAGGCCACCAGACAGCACCCGAAGGCACAATTTTCGAAGCAGCCCCTGCCCGCACCGCCTTGATGCAGGAAATTGCACAGCGCATTGCCATTTCGCGCGGGGCCGCACTTTCTATCGATTATGGCCATCTGCAATCGGGCTTCGGCGACACACTGCAAGCTATGCTGAAGCATGCCTATGATGATGTTTTTGCCCATCCGGGAGAAGCAGACCTCACCAGCCACGTCGATTTCGACATGCTGGAAAAAACCGCGCGCAATTGCGGTTGCAAAACCGCAACCATGACGCAGGGCGATTTTCTGTTGGGCATGGGTCTTGTTGATCGCGCTGGACGTTTGGGGGCCGGGCGCGAGGGCGCTTTCCAGAATAAACTGCGCCAAGATGTCGAGCGCTTGGCAGCGCCCGACCAGATGGGAACGCTTTTCAAAGTGCTGGCTATTGCCGACAAACAAATAAAAATCTTCCCCTTTGAGACTGCCTGATAAATCACATCGTCAAAAAGCTGCGATTGACAAGCAATCAAGCCTCCCCCACCATCCAGCCGTTTGAAAGAGAAAGCTCATGACCGACAAGCCGCAACCGCTTCGCTCCCCTCTGCTGGACGGCATTGCCGGATTAAACGGCAAGCGCATTGCGCATGGCTTTTTCACCCGCAAAGGCGGCGTTTCAGATGGCATTTATGCAGGGCTGAACGTCGGCAGCGGCTCCAATGACGTGCCGGAACGCGTGAGCGAGAATCGCCGCCGCGTGGCCAAGACACTTGGCGTCGCATCCGATCATCTCGTCACAGTGCATCAGGTCCACTCACCTGATGTTGTCTATGTCACCGAACCTCTCACGGCGCCACGCCCAAAAGCCGATGCAATGGTGACCAATGTTCCCGGCATCGCGATTGGCGCATTGTCGGCTGATTGTGGCCCGGTGCTGTTTGCCGATCATGAAGCAGGCGTCATTGGCTCGGCCCATGCCGGCTGGCGTGGTGCGTTTACAGGTGTGCTCGAAAACACCATTGAAGCGATGATCAAGCTGGGTGCCAAGCGCGAAAATATTATTGCCGTCCTTGGTCCAACAATCGGCCCAGACAATTATGAAGTCGGACCGGAATTCTATGCCGAATTTACAAGCAAAGACCCATCTTATACCAAATATTTTGAGCCTTCGGACAAAGAAGCACACAAGCTTTTCGATCTCTGGACTTTCATCACAGACCGCCTGACCCGCGCGGGTGTCAGGGCAGAATCATTGCGTCAGTGTACCTATGCCGATGAAGAACAGTTTTATTCCTATCGGCGCACGACGCATCGTAACGAGCCTGATTATGGCCGTCAGATCGCCGCCATTGCCATTGTAGACTGAGGAGAACCGCATGGCCCTTCACTTCGAGCCGGAAGAATTCGCTGCACGTCGCGACCGTCTGATCTTGAAGATGGAGGAAGAGAAGCTGGATGCTTTGCTGCTTTTTGCGCAGGAAAGCATGTACTGGCTGACCGGCTACGACACCTTTGGCTTCTGCTTTTTCCAGTGCCTTGTCGTCAAAGCCGACGGTTCAACCGTATTGATGACCCGCTCCGCCGACCTCCGGCAAGCGCGCCATACATCCAACATCGAGAATATCGTCGTCTGGACCGATCGCGACAATGCAAACCCGGCCATTGATCTGCGAAATATTCTCACCGAACTTGATCTGCTGGGCACGCGCATCGGCATTGAATACCAGACCCATGGACTAACCGGCGCCAATGCTCGCAAACTTGATGATCAGTTACAGAGCTTCGCTAAGCTCTACGATGCCTCCGGCATAGTGGACAGTCTGCGCCTTCTCAAAAGCCCGGCCGAGATAACGCTTATCAAACGTGCGGCAGAGTTAGGCGACGATGCGCTGGATGCCGCACTGAAACTTATCAAAGCCGGCGCAAGCGAAGCCGATATTCTTGCTGCGATGATGGCCGCCAATTTTGCAGGCGATGGTGACTATCCGGCCAATGAATATATCATTGGCTCCGGCGCCGATGCACTGCTCTGCCGCTACAAAGCCGGGCGCCGCACACTTTCTGCAAACGATCAGCTCACGCTTGAATGGTCCGGCGTTTATCGCCATTACCATGCACCGATGATGCGCACGATTATCGTCGGGCAGCCAAAGCCGGAGCACGAAAGACTTTACGCCGCTGCACGTGAAGCTCTCGAAGCGGTCGAACAGGCGATGACACCTGCTTCAACATTTGGCGATGTGTTTGACGCACATTCGCGCACGATGGAAGCCCATGGCCTCACCCGTCACAGGCTCAATGCCTGCGGCTATTCTGTAGGCGCGCGCTTCACACCATCCTGGATGGACCCGCAAATGTTTTATTCAGGAAATCCCGAAAGCATACAGCCGGATATGACGCTGTTTGCACACATGATCATTATGGATTCCGACACGGAAACCGCCATGACGCTGGGGCAGACTTATCTCACAACAAATGGTGCTGCTCTGCCTTTATCCCGCCATTCTCTTGATATGATTGCCAAATAGCGCACAATCGGCGATAAATCTGACGGGCGCTGGAATAGTCTGCGCTTTCAGGAGCATGAAGCCGAACATGAACAAGGCACGTCTTTTCATGATGTTGTTGCTTGCTGGACTGCTTGCCGCCTGCAACAGCACCGAATCTGCATTGAACGTGCAGGGAGCCACGCCGCAACCTGCACAAACCACACCGGCAGCGCCGACCCCGGCCGCCACGACACCCGCGACGGCGCCCACAGTGCCAGCGCGTTCCGCAGCCTTAAAGCCGGGCAAGCTTTATATTGCCCCGATCATCGGCGCGCCTGTCACAGTCGTCACGCCGCTCACTCATCGCATTAATGATGACGCGCGTGCAAAAGGCATTGAGCTTGCAGGCAATAATGGCGCGGATGCCGCCTATGTCATGAAAGGCTATTTCTCGGTGCTGTCTGAAGACAATCAGACAACCGTTCTCTATGTCTGGGATGTTCTCGATGCGGCAGGCAATCGCCTTCATCGCATTCAGGGGCAGGAAAAAGTATCCGGTTCAGCGGCAGACTCATGGAGCGTTGTTCCACCTTCGGCCATGCAGTCAATCGCTGACAAAACCATACAGGAATATTCAAACTGGCTTGCGGCAAATCGCGCATGAAAAAGCAGTTCGCCGACAAAATACTGAAATCTTTTACTGAATCCAGTGGGCAGCCCTGTGGGAAAGCACTTTAAGAGAGCTTTTTGCAGCAATTGTGACCTCACAGGACTTGCAATGATGGTGACTCTTTGCAATAGGCCGCTCATTCAAGAAAACCTTGAAAGCTGCAGTATTTGGCACCTCTAAAAAAGAATACGCGGTTTTATAGTTTTTAAGAGTGGCATAAGCGTAGCCGAACGTGTTTCGGTTCACGCTGACACAACAGATCACGTCCGTTTCACGGACTTTTTGCGACAGAACGAAACTGCTCCGGCTTCAGAGGCAAAAAGAATGAAACTTTTCGCAGGCAACTCCAACCGGGTTCTTGCCGAATCCGTTGCTCAATATCTCGACATTCCATTGGGCAAGGCGACTGTTCGCCGTTTCGCCGATCAGGAAATCTTCGTCGAGATTCAGGAAAACGTGCGCGGCGAAGACGTATTCGTTCTGCAATCGACCTCCTATCCGGCAAACGACAATCTGATGGAACTGCTGATCATGATCGACGCCTTCCGTCGTTCATCAGCACGCCGCATCACTGCTGTGCTTCCTTATTTCGGCTATGCGCGCCAGGATCGTAAACCCGGCCCACGCACGCCAATCTCGGCAAAGCTGGTTGCCAACCTCATCACCGAAGCCGGTGCAAACCGCGTTTTGACACTGGATCTTCATGCAGGTCAGATTCAGGGCTTCTTCGATATTCCGACCGACAACCTCTATGCGGTTCCGGTCATCGCCCGCGATGTGAAAGCAAACTATCCGACCGGCAATTGCATGGTCGTTTCGCCTGACGTTGGTGGTGTGGTTCGCGCCCGCTCGCTGGCAAAGCGCATCGATGCGCAGCTTGCAATCGTTGATAAGCGCCGTGAGCGTCCGGGGGAATCGGAAGTCATGAACGTCATCGGCGATGTGACCGGCAAAGATTGCCTGCTGTTCGACGATATCGTTGATTCCGGCGGCACGCTGTGTAACGCAGCAGAAGCTCTGCTCGCCAAGGGTGCAAACAGCGTTACAGCCTACATCACCCACGGCGTTCTGTCGGGTGGTGCTGTTGCGCGTATCGCTTCATCGAAGCTGAAAGAACTGGTTATCACCGATTCGATCCAGCCAACGACCGCGATCAACGACGCACCGAATATTCGCGTCCTGTCGATCTCCAGCCTGATTGGTGAAGCGATTGCGCGCACCGCGGCTGAAGAATCGGTTTCAAGCCTGTTCGATTAATTTAATTGCGATGCCGAGACATGCCGCAAGCAACAGCACAAGCGGCATGTTGAGCCTTAAAACGAGAAGCAAGAATGCCGCCGCGCCTGCAATCAGGACGGCGGCATTGTCTATTGTGCTGACATCTGGCAGCGGCAGCGTGAAAGGACCGAGCGGCACTTCTTGAACCTGTGAAAACAGGACGTGCAGCGAAAACCAGAGCGCGAGATTGGCAATCACACCAACAACCGCAGCCGTGATTCCACTCAGCATGGCTGACAGCCAGCGCAGCTGACGCAGGCGCTCCACAAATGGCGCACCAGCCAATATCCAGAGAAAGCACGGCACGAAGGTAAACCAGAGCGCAATCAGCCCGCCCACAAGCCCACCGGCCAGTGGCGGCAATCCTGACAGATTGGCCGCTCCTACAAAGCCGACGAAAACCAGTACAAGGATCAGCGGCCCCGGCGTGGTTTCTGCCAGTCCCAGACCGGTCAGCATTTCACCGGGTTTCATCCAGCCAAAATGTTCAACGGCCTGCTGTGCTGTGTAGGACAGTGCTGCATAAGCACCGCCAAATGTAACGACTGCCAGTTTGGAAAAAAATGCAGCTTCCGCAGTGAAGACATGCATGCCGCCAAAGGCCAGATAAAGCCCGACCAATGGCACCAGCCATAACCCACCCCAGATGAGGGTTTGCAGCGAAAATTCACGCAATGCATTGGGGGCGGCTTGCGCGACGTTATTGCTCGCAGCACCGCCCCGCAACCAGTGTCGTAAACCACCGGCAAGTGCTGCCAATAGAACGACAATTGGAAACGGCAGCTTCAGAAGCGCAATCGCAACAAAGGCAGCAATCGCGATCAGATAGGAAAAACCGGAAGCAAGCGTGCGCTTCGCCATCCGGTACAGCGCTTCGAACACCACGGCCAGCACTGCTGCCTTGAGGCCAAACAGAAGCCCCGCAACAATATCCACATGTCCAAAGGCAACATAAAGCGCCGACAAGGCCAGCATGACGGTTGCACCGGGCAGAACAAACAAAAGCCCCGCCAGCAAGCCACCGCGCCAGCCTTTGATCGCCCAGCCTGTATAAGTCGCGAGCTGCATGGCTTCCGGCCCCGGCAATAACATGCAGAAATTCAGCGCATGGATCAGTCGCTCCTGATCCAGCCAGCGCTTTTCATCAACCAGAACCCGCTGCAACATGGCAATCTGCGCGGCAGGTCCGCCAAACGACAAAAGCCCTATCTTGCCAAATGTCATAAACAGTTCTCGGAAGTCAGGCTGCGGCTTTGTCGTCATCTTGTCTCTCTGCATGATCCTGCAAGCAGTTGCTGAGGATCATTACAGGTTCATGACGGTTTGCACAGAACCACTTTATTCCGCCGCAAGCGCCTCATCCGCCTGATCATCAGGCGCATTCGGATCGCCGGGTGCCGTCTCGCACTCAAGATCAGGGAAGTTCACGATGCGCAAACCTTTGAAATCATTGCGCACAACCAGTAATCCGCGCTCTTCGAAGTAGGTCAACAGGCGTCGGGCGCGACTTAGCGAGTGAGTGCCATAAGCTCGCGCCAGTGCCGCATCAGACGGGCATATCGCCCCCGTCACTGCTGCCTGTGCGACAATCAGAAACACACCCTGCACATCATCGGTAAGGCTTTCAGAAAGCGCCAATGCCTTCTGCCATGTCTCACCAGTCGCAACATCGCTCTCAATGCTCGCTTGCGCAACCGCAAGACGGCGGCGGAAAGCAGGCAAAGCGAGCGGCTCGCCAGGAACTCGATGAATCCGGCAGCGCACCAGAAAATCCTGATAAAGCACAGCAACAGAGCGGAAAGAAGCATCGGGATCGTCAACGATCTCGCGCATGACCTTCTCAAGCAAGCTATCACGCTCGGCTTCCACAATGCCGGGGAACAACGGTGCCTCAACAGGCTCTGCTTCCGGCTTTGGCTTGGCCACCTGTGCCAGAATTTCTGCCGTCGATGGTGGCGGCGGCGGTGGTGGTGTGCGGCGCACAACGGTGCGGATTTCTTCCGGCGCTGGCGTAAAAATCAGATCACGCGCATCTTCCGGCGCATCGGGCAAAGGCATCAGCTTTGGCGACGACGAACGCGCAGAAGTTTCAACCTTGCCAATTTTGATCGGCAGCGGGCGGCGCGACAAGGCCGGTCCAAGCGCAATGAAATGGCCGCGCTGCAAATCGCGGAACTGTTCCGCCTGCTTGCGTTCCATACCGAGAAGATCGGCGGCGCGCGCCATATCAATATCGAGGAAGGTCCGCCCCATCAAAAAATTCGATGCTTCCGCAGCCACATTCTTGGCAAGCTTTGCAAGGCGCTGCGTGGCAATCACACCGGCCAGACCGCGCTTACGGCCACGACACATGAGGTTCGTCATCGCACCAAGCGAAAGCTTGCGCGCTTCATCCGACACTTCGCCAGCGGCAGCGGGCGCAAAGAGCTGCGCTTCATCAACCACGACGAGCATCGGATACCAATAATCGCGCTCCGCATCAAACAGACCACCAAGGAAAGCCGCCGCCGCACGCATCTGCTGCTCGACGTCCAGACCTTCGAGATTAAGCACCACCGAAACACGATGCTGGCGAATGCGGCTTGCAATGCGGGTGAGTTCAGATTCCGAACGGGCAGCATCGACAACCACGTGGCCGTAAAGATCGGCAAGCGTTACGAAATCGCCTTCCGGGTCTATGATGCATTGCTGCACGCACTGTGCGCTCTGCTCAAGCAGGCGGCGCAGCAGATGCGACTTGCCGGACCCGGAATTGCCCTGCACCAGAAGACGCGTTGCGAGAAGCTCTTCAAGATCAAGCATGGCCTGCTTACCACCGCCAAGCGCCACTGCCGAGGCAGAACCACTTCCAGCAACAGCACCCATGTCGATACCGACCTGCATCTCGTTTCCTTTGTTCCGTGGATGTTGTGACGACTCGGCAGGCAGAACCCGCGATCAGTCTGCCATGCGCTTAACATTTTTGACGCGGCCAATGCCACCCGTTAAGACAAAAGCCCACAGAAGCTGTGGAACGCCTTGCATGAAAAGCCCCTTTGTTCTATAGCACCGCCATCCGCGTAGACACCCTTGGAGGCAACGCGGAATGAAGCCGCCCGGCCTTTCACCCTGTGAAAGGCATATCGGGCTGTTTCATGTTGTTCGTCGTTGCATGATCCCGAAAAGTGGAAACCGGTTTTCGGTCAAGATCATGCACAGATAAAACGGCAAGCGACACTCCAGTAACTTTGAAAGGAAATGCCATGAGCGATACTTACGTGCTCAAGGCCGATCTGCGTACACGGGTTGGTAAGGGGTCCTCCCGCGAACTGCGTCGCAACGGCCAGATTCCAGCAGTCATCTATGGTGACAAGCAGGAGCCACTCGCAATTGCTGTCTCGTACAAGGAAATCTTCTACAAGATCCATGGCGGCGGCTTCAAAACCACGGTTGCTACGATCGAAGTAGACGGCAAGAAGATTCAGGTTCTCCCTAAGGATTACCAGCTCGATCCAGTCCGCGACTTCCCTCAGCATGTTGACTTCCTCCGCGTTTCCGCGAAGTCGGTTGTCCATGTTAACGTTCCTGTTCACTTCAAGAACGAAGAAGCAGCACCGGGCATCAAGAAGGGCGGCGTTCTGAACGTTGTTCGTCACGACGTTGAACTGATCGTTCCGGCAAATGCTATCCCTGACGCACTCGAAATCGACCTGACCGGCCTTGAGCTCGGTGACTCGGTTCACATTTCGGCTGTTAAGCTTCCTAAGGGCGCAACCCCTGCTATTCAGGATCGCGATTTCACGATCGCTACCATTGCGACACCTGCCGGCCTCAAGTCGGAAGAAAACGCTGAAGGCGCAGAAGAAGCGAAGGACGGCGAGTAATCGCTGTCCGCATAGAGGGGTCAGACAACCATGCTGCTCATCGCAGGACTTGGCAATCCCGGCCCTCAATATGCGCATAACCGACATAATATCGGTTTTATGGCGGTGGATGAAATATTCCGCCGCCATCGCTTTTCCAACTGGCAGAAGAAGTTCAAGGCCGAGATCGCCGACGGCGTGATTGACGGCGAGAAAGTCCTTCTCATCAAGCCAATGACTTTCATGAACAATTCCGGCCAGTCGATTGGCGAAGCCATGCGCTTCTACAAACTGACATCTGCCGATCTCGTCGTGATCTATGATGAGCTTGACCTTGCGCCTGCAAAGCTGCGCATCAAGACAGGCGGCGGCTCCGGCGGTCACAACGGCATCAAATCTATCGACGCCCATGTGCAGGCGTTCCCCGGCGGCAAAGACTATCGTCGTGTGCGCCTTGGTATCGGACATCCCGGTGCAAAAGAACTTGTCCACAATCATGTTCTGGGCGACTTCGCCAAAGTCGATAATGAATGGCTTGATAAGCTGTTTGGTGCAATCGCGGACAATGTTGGCCTGCTCGCCAAAAAAGAAGACAACAGCTTCATGAACCGCGTGGCTGTTGCCATGGGCGACGGCAATCAGCGTCCCAACGGCTTCAAGGCTGACCCTGCGCAGGCAGCAAAAGCGCCGCCGAAAGCCCAAAGCCACATTCGGCAGGCACGCCAGAGTGCAGCGAAGCCGCAGATTCCAGCAGGCGGACCAATGGCTGAAATGCTCAAGAAGCTCTTGGGAAACAAGGATTAAACTGCGACTTTTACGCGGTGCTCTTGACGCTTCATAGTTACATGTCGCATAGCGACAAAAGATTTATCCAAGTCGCATAGCGACACCAATTCTATTCTAGTCTGACAGGTAAGATCATGGGTTTCAAATGCGGCATCGTCGGCCTGCCTAATGTCGGCAAGTCCACGCTTTTTAACGCGCTGACCAAGACCGCTGCGGCACAGGCTGCAAACTATCCATTCTGCACCATCGAGCCGAACACCGGCGAAGTGGCCGTCCCCGATCCCCGCCAGAATGGTATTGCGAAAGTAGCAGGCTCAAAGGAAATCATCCCGACCCGCATCAACTTCGTTGATATTGCAGGCCTGGTGCGCGGTGCATCCAAGGGTGAAGGTCTGGGCAACCAGTTCCTCGCCAATATCCGCGAAGTCGATGCAATCGTGCATGTTCTGCGTTGCTTTGAAGATGACGACATCACCCATGTCGAAGGCCGCATTGATCCTGTGTCGGATGCTGAAACCGTTGAAACGGAACTGATGCTCTCGGACCTCGAAAGCATCGAGCGCCGCATCGTTCAGATCCGCAAGCGCGCAGCATCCAAGGACAAGGAAGCAACCACCGTGCTGCCCGTCATGGAACAGGCACTTGAACTGTTGCAGAACGGCAAGCCTGTTCGCCTGATGCTCAAAGACATTGCACCAGATGATCTGCTGATCCTCAAGGGCCTGAACCTGCTCACCTCGAAACCAGTGCTTTATGTCTGCAATGTGGCTGAAAGCGATGCCGCCAATGGCAATGAGCACAGCGCTGCCGTCGCCAAAATGGCTGCTGAACAAGGTGCTGAAAGCGTTATCATTTCTGCTGCTATTGAGGCGGAAGTTGCCCAGCTTGCCGACGAAGAAGCCAAGGAATATCTCGACGCCATGGGCCTTGAAGAGCCGGGCCTCGATCGTCTGATCCGCGCTGGCTATAAGCTACTCGACCTGATCACCTATTTCACGGCTGGCCCCAAGGAAACACGCGCATGGACCATCAAGCGCGGCACCAAGGCTCCGGGTGCTGCTGGCGTTATCCATACGGATTTCGAGCGCGGCTTCATTCGTGCGCAGACCATCGCCTATGAAGATTACATCAAATACAATGGTGAAGTCGGTGCCAAGGAAGCAGGCAAAGCGCGGGACGAAGGCAAAGAATACATCGTCCATGACGGCGATGTGATGCTGTTCCGCTTCAATACCTGATACGATCAGGCCACCGTGAAAACGGTGGCCTTTTTTCTACGCATGTCTCCCAAAAATGGGAACCGGTTTGGGAATTTAAGACATGCGCAGGCAGAGAAACAGAGTGGCAACGCCACTCTGGTCGGGAGGAGACCGGATTGACTGATAAAACACCCAAATATGCCTATGAGGACTTTACCCGAGGGCTGAAATTGCCCTTTGGCCCTCGCACCATCACCAAAGAAGAGATTATTGAATTCGCGCGCGAGTTCGACCCGCAGCCCTTCCATCTTGATGAGGAAGCAGGCAAGGCAAGCGTGCTCGGCGGTCTCGCTGCTTCGGGCTGGCACACCGTGTCGCTTTTCATGCGCATGATCTGGGATGCCTACCTGAAAGATTCGACCTCACAGGGCAGCCCCGGTATTGAATTCAACCGCTGGAAGCGGCCTGTTCTTGCGGGTGATACCCTGAGCGGACTATCGACGGTGCTTGACCGCCGCCGCTCCAAATCCATGCCGCATGTGGGCTTTCTCACTGTGCATAACGAGATCGTCAATCAGCGTGGCGAAGTTGTTTGCGAGCTACAGCACACGGCCATGATCGGCCTTCGCAATCCTGAGCAAGAAGGGGATGCGGCATGAGCTTTATTGAAGAGCATCTCGGCGAAGAGCTGACCATCGGCAGCTATACCTTCAGCGCCGAGGAAATCATCCACTTCGCATCAAAGTTCGACCCGCAACCGTTTCATCTTGACGCGCGAGCCGCCAAGAACAGCGTTCTGGGTGGTCTTTGTGCGTCTGGCTGGCACACCACCGCAGTTTTTATGAAGCTGAACGTGGCATCTATTGTTGAGGCAACCAAAGACGCTATCAAGGGCGGCGAAGTTCCGCCAACATTTGGCCCCTCACCCGGCTTTGAGAATCTCAAATGGATACGCCCGGTCTATGCAGGTGACACGATCACCTATAAGCGTACCGTCCATGCGATACGGCCTCTCGGCTCACGTCCCGGCTGGTCAATGCTGAGCATGAGCAGCAGCGCCTATAACCAAAACGGCGACAAAGTTTTATCCTTCGACAATGCCGCCATGGTGAAGCTACCTGCTTAAAACAAAAGCAACGGTGATTGACGCATAAAACCGTTGCTTTTGCTAAACTCAATCGCCTTCAAATTCGACAAGCGTTCGCACTGGTACACCAAGCGCTTCAAGCTTTTTGCGTCCACCAAGGTCTGGCAGATCAATGATGAAGCAAGCGGCAACGATCTCGGCACCCATCTGGAGAAGCAGCTTGGCCGCAGCTTCCGCCGTGCCACCCGTTGCGATCAGATCGTCCACCAGCATGATGCGCTCGCCCGGCACGATGGCATCGCGGTGCATTTCCATTTCATCAATGCCATATTCGAGGCTGTAGGCGATACGCACGGTATCACGCGGCAGCTTACCCTTCTTACGGATCGGAACAAAGCCAGCCGAAAGCTGATGCGCAATCGCGCCGCCAAGAATGAAGCCACGCGCTTCGACACCCGCCACCTTATCAACCTTGTTTCCGGCATAAGGATAGACAAGTTCATCGACAGCGCGGCGGAAAGCCTGTGCATCCCCCATCAATGTCGTGACATCACGGAACTGAACACCGGGTTTTGGATAATCAGGAATCGTTCTGATCGCGTCTTTCAACGTGGCTTTAAGGCCGGATTCCATGTTCAGTCCTTTCAATACGACAAATTTAAAGGCTTTTTCAGATTACCTTCAACCACGATATAGCGGCTGCGCCAAGCGTAATCCCTATATTCGAACGATCTTTCACGATCAAAACAAAAAGGGCGCCTTTTGGCGCCCCTTCAACTGTTATGACAAGCGATCAGTGCTTCACATTCGACCAGATCGAACGCTTGGCAATATAAACAAGACCAGCAAACAGCACGAGGAAGATAATGACCCGAAAGCCTGTCTTCTTGCGCTGTTCAAGATGCGGCTCTGCGGCCCACATCAGAAACGCAGAAACGTCACGCGCATACTGATCCACCGTCTGCGGAGAACCATCATCATACGTCACCTGATCATCGCTGAGTGGCTTTGCCATGGCAAGCGACTTCCCCGCAATGAAGTACGGGTTGTAATGCGTGCCTTCCGGAATATGCATGCCAGCTGGCGGCTGTTCATCATAGCCGGTCAGCAGCGTATGAATATAATCCGGGCCTCCTTCAGCATATTGCGTGAATACGTCGAAGATAAAGGTTGGAAAACCTCGTTCAACGGCACGGGCCTTGGCAATCAGCGAGAAGTCAGGCGGAACTGCGCCATTATTAGCCGCAGCTGCTGCATTCGCATTGGGAAACGGCGATGGAAAATGATCCGTCGCAATTGCCTTTCGGGTGAACATTTCACCGTCCGCATTCGGACCATCGGTGACTTCATATTCGGCAGCGAAAGCCTTCACCTGATCCGGCGAATAACCGAGAGCTTCCAAATTGCGGAAAGCTACCAGATTCATCGAATGGCAGGCCGAACAGACTTCCTTGTAAACCTTGAGGCCACGCTGTAGCTGTCCCTTGTCATAGGTGCCAAATGGCCCCGAAAAGCTCCAGCTTTCCTGCTTCGGATGATGGATCGGATAGTGCTCGGGCTCACCCTCGCCACCGCCAGCAGCAAAAGCGCCACCCAGCGTCACACCAAGAGCCACGATCGGAGCAATACCGAAGACAGCGAAATTCTTGAGGATGTTTTTCATTTTTACGTCCTTCATCTCGCGCTTCAGCCCTTGATTTCCACTGGGGCAATCTCGGCCTTGCCTTCGCTCTTTTCAAGAACCGCCTCGGTAATCGAGTTCGGCAGACGCTTCGGCGTCTCAATCAAGCCAAGAACCGGCATGATCACAATGAAGAATGCGAAGTAGTAAAGCGTGCCAAACTGCGCCAGCAATGTGTACGTGCCTTCAGCAGGACGCGAGCCCAGCCAGCCAAGGAAGATCGCATTGATGACAAACAGCCAGAAGAACAGTTTGAACCATGGACGGTAAACGGCCGAACGCACTTTCGACGTATCAAGCCATGGGACAACGAAGAGGATCGCAATCGAACCAAACATCACCAGAACGCCGCCAAGCTTCGAATCGATCGGACCGATGTTGAAGGTGATTGCACGCAGCATCGCGTAGAATGGCAAGAAATACCATTCAGGCACGATATGCGCCGGTGTCTTCAGCGAGTCAGCCTGAATATAGTTATCCGGGTGGCCGAGGAAGTTCGGCATGTAGAAGACAAAATAGGCGAAGAAGATGAAGAAGACGAGCGCACCAAAAGCATCCTTGATGGTTGCATAAGGCGTGAACGGCAGCGTGTCCGTCTTCGACTTCACTTCAATGCCGGTCGGGTTTGTCTGACCCGTCACATGCAGCGCCCAGACGTGCAGAATAACAACACCCACAATCATGAACGGCAGCAGATAATGCAGCGAGAAGAAGCGGTTAAGTGTTGGATTATCAACCGCAAAGCCACCGAGCAGCAATTGCTGGATCGGCTCACCGATCACCGGAAAGGCCGTGAAGAAGCCCGTGATAACCGTCGCACCCCAAAACGACATCTGTCCCCATGGCAGCACATAGCCCATGAACGCGGTTGCCATCATCAGCAGGAAGATGACCACGCCGAGAATCCACAGAAGCTCGCGTGGCGCCTTGTAAGAACCGTAATACAGCCCACGCGCAATGTGCAGATACACGGCAATGAAGAAGAAGGATGCACCATTGGCGTGCATATAGCGTAGCAGCCAACCGGAATTGACATCACGCATAATCTTTTCGACGGAAACAAACGCAATCGACGTTTCAGCTGCATAATGCATGGCCAGCACAATGCCGGTAATGATCTGCGCAATAAGCATAAAGCTTAGGATGCCACCGAACGTATACATATAATTCAAGTTACGCGGCGTCGGATAGGCAACAAAGGAATCATAGACAAGACGCGGCAAAGGCAGCCGCTCGTCGACCCATTTCTCGATGCCGGTCGAGGGCGTATATGTGGAGTGATGACCACTCATGTTTTATCTCCCCAAGATCTGTTTTAGCCGATCCTGATGACCGTATCGGAAGTGAATGCGTATTCTGGAATGTGCATGTTTTCCGGCGCCGGACCGCTGCGGATACGTCCCGCAGTGTCATAGGTCGAGCCATGACATGGGCAGAACCAGCCACCGAACGACCCGGATTCACCGAGCGGCACGCAGCCAAGATGGGTGCAAACACCGACCATAACGATCCAGTTTTCCTTGCCTTCACCCGCCGAACGGGCGACATCCGTCGCTTCTGCATCCAAGGGAAGATTGGCATTACGCGCAGCAATGTCTTTCAGATCGCTCAAGGCAGTTACCTTGGCGTCTTCAACTTCCTTAGCAGTACGATTGCGAATGAAAATCGGCTTGCCGCGCCACTTGACGGTCATGGACGCACCTTCTTCAAGAGAAGAAACATCCACTTCAATGGACGCTGCTGCGAGTGTCGAAGCATCGGGGCGCATCTGGTCGATAAACGGCCATGCCAGTCCGCCGACACCGACGACACCAGCCATTCCCGTCGCAATATACAAAAAATCACGCCGTGTCGGCTCAGCCGTGTCGTGTTCGCTCACGTGCCAATTCCTTTTTAACCTGGATATCCAATTGAAAACTCCCCTCGTCCACCTTGCACCTGCGCGAAAGCGATCCTACCTTTTGCGCTCGCACGCAAACGGTAGTCCCGCAAGTACTTGCAGAACGAAACTCCCTCCATCTCAGCGTTCAGGTTTAGGCAGGTTGAAAAGTCTTGTCCAGACGCCAAGCCTAAGGGACGGCACCATGTCGCAGGGTACGGAATTGGTGTGCATTGAAATCCTGCCAAACAAAAACAGCCGCTCAATTTTCCCTTTGTACGAATGTTTTTGTGGCACTGAAAATGTCGAAACTAATGGTCTACGCCCAGAAAACCGCCTGATTGCCGCTCCCAGAGGCGCGCATAAATCCCGCCACGCGCAATAAGCTCATCATGCGTACCTTCTTCGGCAATGCGCCCCTTATCCATAACGATGAGACGATCCAGCGCCGCGATGGTCGAAAGACGATGGGCGATTGCAAGAACCGTCTTGCCCTCCATGAGCTGACGCAGATTTTCCTGAATAGCGGCTTCTACCTCTGAGTCGAGCGCCGATGTCGCCTCATCCAGAATAAGGATCGGTGCATCCTTCAGGATTGCGCGCGCAATCGCGATACGCTGCCGCTGCCCCCCTGAAAGTTTGACGCCACGTTCGCCAACAAAAGCATCGAAGGATTTGCGTCCGTTAAAGTCCTCAAGTCTTGCGATGAACTCATCCGCTTCCGCCTGACGCGCGGCTTCCGCAAGATCGTCATCTGTCGCATCATCACGCGCCAACATGATATTATCGCGCAACGAGCGGTGCAGAAGTGCAGTTTCCTGACTGACAACCGCAAAAGCACGCCGGAGCGAAGCTTGCGTGACGTCACGCACATCCTGCCCATCAACAAGGATAGCCCCCTTCTCGACGTCATAGAGTCGAAGGATCAAATTCACCAGCGTGGTTTTTCCAGCGCCAGAGTGGCCAACCAATCCGATCCGCTCCCCCCCCTTAACGGTGAAGTTGATATCATCCAAAACACCTCCGGCTTTGCCATAATGGAAAGTCACATGCCGAATATCGATGCGCGCATCGGTGATGTGCAATTGCTTTGCATCGCGCTTGTCTTCCAGACCAAGCGGTGCAGACAAAAGCTTCATCGAATTCTCAATGAGACCAAGCTGGCGCAGCATACCATTCAGCTGCATCATGAGGCGTCCGAGCAGCATGTTAAGACGCAGCACCAGACCGAGCGTGAACGACACCTGCCCGACCGTAATTGCGTCTTTCGTCCACAAGTCGATGGTGATGACGGCAACCGTCACAATCATCACACCCGACAACCCGGTCATGGCGAGACGCACACCGGAAAGTGAACGGAGAAAGGGGAAGATAGCCGCCAGATAACGCTTAAAGCCATCACGCATATAGCGCTCGTCATCATCGACGGTGTTAAGCTTGATTGTCTGAATATTGGAATAGCTGTCAACGATACGGCCATTGATCATAGAGCCTGCTTCGGCAGATGCTTCCGCATTCTCGCGGATGCGTGGCAGGTAGTGCCTTGCGATCAGACCAAAAGCCACGATCCAGACGATGACCGCGGCCGCAAGCCGCCAGTCAAGCTGGCCAACCAGAACCAGCGTGGTGATGCTGTAGATCGCCATGAACCAGACGACCTGAATGAGACTGTCAATCAGATCACCGGCCGCTTGCCCTGCTTGCCAGACCTTGGTCGCAATGCGCCCGGCAAAATCATTCTGAAAGAATGCATAGGACTGCCGCTGAACATAGGAATTCGCCTGCCAGCGGATCATATTATAGAAACCCGGCGAAAGTGTCTGACCTTCAAGCAGGGTATTTATGCCCGTGACGACAAAGCGGATGACAAGAACTGTGATACCCATGAACAAAAGTTCTGGACCTGCGGCCTGAAGCAGCGCCGACCAGCTTCTTTCAACGCCTGTGCGACTTGACTGATCAAGAATATCGACAAGCCTGCCGGTGAAGTAAAAAAGCCCTGCCTCAACAAGAGGCAGCAGACCGCCAACAACCAGCGAGGCTGCAAGCGGCCATTTGGCCTGCCGCGCGTAGTGCCACAAAAAAGCAAGTGTTGTTGAAGGCGGCCTGAGCTTGTCCGGTTCGCGGAAGGGATCAACCCAACGCTCGAACAGGCTATAAACCGCTTTCATCAATTGCGTATTCCTTACTTTGACATTTCCGCTTCGGCCTGCTCATCAAAGCCAAGGAACCCACCCGACTGACGTGCCCATAGTCCGGCATAAATACCGCCAAGCGCAACAAGCTCCTCATGCGTCCCGTCTTCGACGATTTTTCCCTCATCCATCACAACCAGACGATCAAGGGCAGCGATGGTCGAAAGACGATGCGCAATCGCGATAACCGTCTTGCCTTCCATAAGCGTGTTGAGGCTGTCCTGAATGGCCGCTTCCACTTCTGAATCAAGCGCAGAGGTTGCTTCATCCAGAATAAGGATCGGCGCATCTTTGAGCATCACACGCGCAATCGCGATGCGCTGACGCTGACCACCGGAAAGTTTCACACCACGCTCGCCGACATGAGCATCCAAGCCACGTCGACCTTTTGCATCGGTCAACAGCGGAATGAATTGATCAGCCTCCGCAAGGCGGATTGCCCGCGCGACCATGTCGTCCGTTGCGTCAGGACGGCCATACATGATGTTTTCACGGACCGAACGATGCAGCAAAGATGTATCCTGTGTCACCATGCCGATGCTGGCGCGAAGCGAATCTTGCGTTACCTTTGAAATATCCTGCCCGTCGATCAGGATGCGGCCTTTTTCAAGATCGTAGAATCGCAGCAGCAGATTAACGAGCGTGGATTTACCTGCCCCCGAGCGTCCGACAAGACCGATCTTCTGTCCTGCTTTGATGTCAAGCGACAGACCTTCAATGACACCCTTGCCTTTGCCATAATGGAAGCCGATTTTATCAAAATCAATTACACCGTCACGCACTCTCAGCGCAGGCGCGTCAGGAACATCCACCACAGCATGGGCGCGCGAGATCGTCGTAATACCATCTTCCACAGTGCCTATGTTTTCAAACAGCGCCGACATTTCCCACATGATCCATTGCGACATACCATTCAAACGCAGCACCAGGCCGATGCCCACTGCAACCGCCCCTACGGAAATCGCTTCGTTCATCCACAGACTGATACCAATCGCCCCCACTGCAAACAGCAATATGCAGTTCGCAAGATAGAGCGTGAAATGGAACAGGGTGATCATGCGCATCTGGCCATGCACAGTGGTTAGAAAACCATCGAGGCTTTCTTTGACGTAAGCCTCCTCACGGCTTGAATGCGAGAACAGTTTGACAGTCGCAATATTCGTATAGCTGTCAACAATGCGCCCGGTCATAAGCGAGCGCGCATCAGCCTGCTTTTCCGAAATCACCCGCAAACGCGGAATGAAAAAGCGCAGCAGGATGATGTAAACGCCGAGCCAGACCGCAAACGGGATCATCAGAACAATATCCGCCGAAGCCGCAATAAACAGCGTACCGGCAAAATAGACGATGACATAATTGAGCACATCAAGCAGCTTCATCACCGTTTCGCGCACGGCAAGAGCGGTCTGCATCAGCTTGGTTGAGATACGTCCGGCAAACTCGTCCTGAAAGAACGACATCGACTGGCGGATCAAATAGCGATGCATCAACCAGCGCACACGCATCGGATAGTTTCCGAGCAAGGTCTGGTGGATAAGCAGCGAGTGAATGAGCACTACGCCCGGCAGTCCCACCAGCACGACACCTGAAATCAATGAAAGCCGCCAGCCCTCATTGCTTAAAAAGGTCTCGCGTGACTGGTGCGAAAGCCAGTCAACAATATTGCCCATAAAGGCAAAAAGCGACACTTCTATAATGGCAATCAGTGTCGTAAAAATTGCCATGCCGATAATCCATGGCCATGCGCCACGGGTATAATAAAGGCAAAAAGCGACCAGCCCGCGCGGAGGCTCGCGCGGCGGTTCTTCGGGATAAGCTTCGAGTCGATTTTCAAACCATGTAAACATGGCGATCCTTGTACGGGCACCTTATGAAATTGCCAAGAGAGAACGAGAACAAAAAGGGAATATTTTTGTGATCAACCAAAGCATCGTTTTCCTTCAACTTATCACAGCACAGATGTGTTGATGTCAGAGCAAGAGCGGGTTACGGCACTTGCAGCCATCGGATTTGTGAGCTACCCGCTCTATATGGATTTGCGCATCGCCCTTTATCAGCCCGACATTCCCGGCAATACCGGAACCATTCTGCGCATGGCCGCCTGCCTTGGCTTTGCGGTGGACCTAATCGAGCCTGCGGGTTTCGATGTTTCCGATCGCTCATTGAAGCGTGCAGGCATGGACTATCTTGAGCAAGCCGCCCTGACCCGCCATGCCGACTGGCAGCATTTCAACGACTGGCGCCTTCATGCAGGCAAGCGCCTCGTGTTGCTTTCGACCAAAGCCGCGATCCCCTATACGCAATATCAGTTTCAGACGAACGATATCCTGCTGTTCGGAAGAGAGTCTGCCGGCGTGCCTGACAGCATTCAGGATAGCGCCGATGCGCGCCTGATCATCCCGATGATACCGGGTGCGCGCTCCCTCAATCTTGCGGTTTCTGTCGCAATCACAGCAGGCGAAGCTATGCGTCAGCGAAATCAGGAAACAGATTCCGTTTCAACCGCATAGGCGAATAAGCGGAATCAGTTCCCGAACACGTTAATACATCCAGAAAAAGGTCCTCCCCAATGAAGCCATTGTTCCGCAGCTCTGTTCTTACGGCCTCACTGCTCAGCACTGCAATTGCCGCTCCTGCATTTGCACAAACTGCTGAAACCATTGCGCCGAAGGTTATGGTCATCACTATGTTCGGCGAAGAAGCCAAGCCTTGGCTGGAAGGTGAAAACTTCACGCAGAAGCTGAAGCTGCCGGGCTTGAGCCCTGAATATCCCGATATTGACTGTACGGCCGAGGGCCTCTGCCACATGACGACCGCCATGGGTTTTGCCAATGCAGCCAGTGCAGTCTCGGCCATGGCGCTGAGCGACAAGCTTGATCTGAAGAACACCTATTTCCTCATCGCGGGCATTGCAGGCGTTGACCCCAAGCATGGCACGCTCGGCTCTGCGCATTGGGCGAAATATGCAGTTGATGCCAACCTCAACCACCGCATTGATATTCGCGAAGCCCCTGAAGGCTGGACCACCGATTTCTTCGGTCTCGGCGCATCCAAGCCGGGCGAAAAGCCAAAATGGGCAGCAGGCACCGAAGTGTTCGAACTCAATGGCAAGCTTGCAGATTATGCGCTTAAAACCACGCAAAGCGTTGAACTTCTCGACAGCGACGATGCCAAGGAATATCGCAAGCACTACACGGAAGAAGCCGCAACCAGCGCCCCGATGGTTACAATCTGCGACACCGCATCTGGCGACACGTACTGGCACGGCACGAAGCTCGGCGAAGCCATGGAACAGTGGGCAAAACTCCTGACCGACGGCAAAGCCGACTACTGCACGTCACAGATGGAAGACAACGCAACGCTGACAGCGCTTAAGCGTGCAGCCGATGCGGACAAGCTCGACTTCAACCGTATCGCGCTTCTGCGCACGTCTTCCAACTTCGACCGTCAGGGCAAAGACCAGACAGCATCAGAGTCGCTCGCTGCAAAGTCGGGTGGTTTCCCGCTGGCCACAACCAATGCCTATCGCGTTGGCAAAGCCTATGCCGACAGCATCATCAAAGACTGGAAGTCGTGGGAACAGGCACCGCAGACAGAGGCCAAGTAGTCCGGTAACGGTATAACGACTCAAAAACAAAACGCCCTTCGGCAAAGACCGAAGGGCGTTTTCGCAAATGCCGCCTTTGAATCTGGTTTCAATGGCTTGAGCAGCTTTGTTGAATCAGATCTCTAATCTGACGTTGGCAGGCGGCGCATGGTAAATTCGATGACATCATCGGGCCGTTCACACCAGCTCTCGATTTCTGTCCAATATGCAGCCTTGGGAAAACTCTCGAACCATTCGCGCGCTTTATCGCGTGCGGCTTGCCGCGGCAAAGCAAATGTCTCACGGACAAAGCCATCCCGTGGGAGCCTGCTTTTATTCGCGCGACCTTTTTCAAGCTGCTTGCGCAAGCCTTCCAGCGGCGGTTTGGGCGGTGATGCGCTCATGCAGTTGCCTCCCGTACAAAGGGTTAAAATCCCCTACCCCATAAGATAGGGAAGCGACGACTTCATGACGAGTCTTTTCTTGGGGAGAGAAATTCGCCTTCGCCCACCATACTGTCTTCGCACTTTGCCAAAAGGCAGGACTTTGCTAAGTCATCTGAATTAAATTACTCAAGAGATTGCGCGAGAGGTTACCTGAAATGCAACGTGACGAAATTCCGGCGATCATCCCGCATGATATCGAAGAGAAAAAACTGGCCGCTCAAAACTGGTTTGAAGAACTGCGCGACCGTATCTGCGCAAGCTTTGAACAGCTTGAAGACGACTTGCAGGGCCAGCTTTCCGATCAGGAGCCAGGGCGCTTTGTTCGCACACCATGGCAAAAGGACGAAGGCAAAGGCGGCGGCGGTGTCATGTCCATCATGCATGGCCGCGTTTTTGAAAAAGTCGGCGTGCATGTCTCAACGGTTCATGGCGAGTTTTCTCCTGAGTTCCGCAAGCAGATACCCGGTGCCGAAGAAGACCCGCGCTATTGGGCCAGCGGTATTTCATTGATCGCGCATCCGCAGAACCCGAATGTGCCGGCCGTCCATATGAATACGCGCATGGTTGTCACAACCCGGCAATGGTTTGGTGGTGGTGCTGATCTGACGCCTGTGCTTGACCGTCGCCGCACGCAGGAAGACCCGGATACGCTTGCCTTCCACAAGGCGTTCCGCTTCATCTGCGACAAACACAAGGACATCGCCGACTACGAGCGTTTGAAAGAATGGTGCGACGAATATTTCTATCTGCCGCATCGCAATGAGGCCCGCGGTATTGGCGGTATCTTCTACGACTGGCTGCATTCATCTGAAGAACAGGGCGGCTGGGATAAGGATTTTGCCTTCACCCGTGATGTGGGCCGTGGGTTCTCGGTTGTTTATCCGCATCTGGTGCGCCAGAATTTTAACAAGGACTGGACACCGGAAGATCGCGAGGAACAGTTGATCCGCCGCGGACGCTATGTCGAATTCAACCTGCTTTATGATCGCGGCACGATCTTTGGTCTCAAGACCGGTGGCAATGTGAATTCCATTCTCTCGTCCATGCCACCCGTGGTAAAGTGGCCGTAATAAGTTAGACAAAGGGCGGGAATTTTCCCGCCCTTTCTTCATACATCGAATGCCGCGTGAAAGGTCACTTCACCGGATGGCATATCACCTTTCATCAAAAGACATTGGAAGTACTTGGCTGGAACACCTTTAAGCTTCAACCGCTCGTCAGCTTTGAAGTCAAAGTGCTGATAATAGGCCGGATCTCCAACCAGAACACAACCGCAAGCTCCATCGTTCTTCAAACGCTTCAGACCTTCACGAATGAGCGCACGACCAATCCCCTTGCCTTGTTTGTCCGGCTGTACGGACACTGGTCCTAATCCATACCAGTCGCTGTCAACACCATCGATACTGACCGGCGAGAACGCCACATGTCCAATGATGTCGTTTTTCTCTTCTGCGACCAGCGATAAGGTCAGAGCCGACGCGGCACGAAGAGCATCAATGATTGCCGCTTCTTTCTGAGTGCTATACGGCATCGTGCGAAACGCCTCAGCAGTCAGATGACGGATTGAAGCAATATCCTGCGGTTGTTCTGTGCGGATATACATTCAGCACCTCTTCATCGATTATTGGCTTGTGCGCGAACGTTGATGCGACCTTTGAGGGAGATACGATAAGCACTTCCCCCACGCGATTCGATCAGCCGTTTTCGCCGCAATTGCTGGAAAATTGCCATCGTGCAATCAGAAAGCACATAGCCTTCACGCGTATAGCATTCGATTTCGCAGATACGTCCGTCTTCGCGCAGATGGCGAATGTAACCGCCCTGCGCCAGCACGTGAAGCACGCGCTGTTCAATACGTGAGATATTCATTGTTGTTATGCCTGGATGGAAACCATGACAAGCATCAGCGCATGCGGGTAAACCAAGCTCCCTCACAGCCAATGCCATTTCCGTCCCTGAACATCTGCGCTTTCCTAAAGGCGCAGCAATTATTCGGAACGATCAGAGGCTTCCGACAATCTCTAGCATCAACAATTCCTTCTAAAGCGCATCCCCATTCGTGGAGCACAAGCAACTGGAGGAAAAAGCACTCCAGAAGATTATCTAAGAACGCCGTAGCTCAAAGTCAAATCGCTCAGGCTTTTGGCTGATTGCGAAGCTGTTCAGCTTGCGCATAAAACTTCTTTTCCCACTCATTGTGGTTATCCAGCCCTTCCTTGATGAAGGGGGTGAAGATCGCGAGGTTCATCAGCGCCCAGTTCACAAAACGGGCGGGGAATTTCAGCGGTTTCACGAAATCAACGAACAGCACCACGCGCGTATGCTCGGTGTGGTTCCACGCCTCATGCTCATAGGCATCGTCGAAAATCAGAACCTTGCCTTCCTGCCAGTGGCAGACCTGCTTATCCACACGGATTGCAAGCTTATCGGCGGGCTCCGGCACGATCATGCCCATATGCAGACGCAGCACGCCATTATAAGGACCACGATGCGGCGGCAGGTGCTTGCCCGGCTCGAAGATCGAGAACATGGCTGTCGTCAGACCCGGAATATGCTGTACCGCGTTCCATGTGTTGGGACAGGCCTTAATATTCTGTTCCGACTTCACACCAAAGCCCAAAAGGAAGAATGTCTTCCAGTGATTATCAGTCGAAATCGTTTTTACGTCTGACGAAATGTCCTGAAACGAAGGCAGCTCGCTCTGACGCAGCAGAACCTTTTCAAGCTCTTTGCGAATAGCTGGATAAGCTTTCTCAACCTCTGCCGCCCATGGGAACGTGGCATTGTCATAGACAGGCGGATTGCCGAGCTTCGCATATTTCAGATTGAGCCGTTCGGCCCAGGCAACGATACCCATGAAGAAGCGCGTGATGGCACCCGGACGCTCCATAGGCGCAATACCCTCAGTGCCAAAATTCTGCTTGGGATCAGAAGATGCATTCCGCGAAGTCGATGGTTCAGTGTTGGACATTCCGCTGCTCTTTCAAAACAAACCTAAAAAATTTCAGCCATAACTCAATGAAACTATGGCTGAATTTTACAAGTCATCAGCCGTTCATTTTATTGCGATCAAGTTTGTCCAGAAGCGCGTCGCGGTCAAGACTAAAACCGGAGTCAATCCATAGAGTTTCGAGATCACGCAGCACTTCGCCAAGCCCCGGCCCCTTCTCGACACCGAGCGCCAGAAGGTCGCCGCCGGTCACAGGAAAGACCAACGGTTCATATTTCTCAAGCGCATCAAGAAGTCTTGAATAACCGCCAGCGCGGATCATTGCTTCATCACTGGCAGCGGCTTCCTGTCGTGCAGACGCATAGGCCAGACGAATACGGTCCGCGACCGCCTGCGAACTGCCGCGATAGATGAGTTTCTTCAGTGCCTGTTCAGATGTTTCCGACTTGATAGCATCGGCGCGTGCCCACGCTTCAAGTCGGGCACGCTCGGCATTTGACATTTTGAGCCGCTTGCCAAGCTCTGTCATGCGAGCCGCATCGGGTGGCACAATGCTTTCAAGACGCAGCAAAGCATCCACGTCCCAGCCAAGATCAGCTTCCGCGCGAACGAGTCCGTGAATGGCATCAATACCCCACTTTTCACTCTCCGGCAGAATGGCGGTCAAAACGCCGGATTGGCGCATCCACAACATCGCACGCGAAGGATCGGGCGCGGACAGCAGCTTCTTGAGTTCCGACCAGATACGCTCGGCTGAAAGCTGGCTCAGCCCGTCTTTCAATCGTGCACTCGCCCGCAATCCATCGGCTTCAGGACGCCCCGAACCATACCATGCAAAAAAGCGGAAGAAGCGCAGAATGCGCAAATAATCCTCACGGATACGCTGTTCAGCATCGCCGATAAAGCGCAGCGTCTTGGTTTCAATATCAGCAAGACCGCCGACATAGTCGATCACATCGCCATCGGCCGTCGCATAAAGCGCATTGATCGTGAAATCACGCCGCTCGGCATCAGCCTTCCAGTCAGTCCCGAAAGCCACTTTCGCATGACGACCGTTGGTCTCAATATCCTTGCGCAGGGTCGTGACTTCAAAAGGCTGCCCCTGCACCACAACGGTAATCGTGCCGTGCTCAATGCCCGTAGGCACAGGCTTAAAACCTGCCTCTTTGGCAAGCCTTACTGTTCCTTCCGGCAAATGCGTGGTCGCCAGATCAACATCACTGACCTTCGTGCCAAGCAATGCATTGCGAACCGCACCACCAACAACACGCACTTCACCACCATCACGGTTGAGCGCAGCAAAAAGCGCCTGCAACGGCTTGGAACAAAGCCAGCTTGCCCGATCTGAAATATTCACTGTATCGCTCAACGGTAGAGCCTTTCATAAAGTCCGCGAATAATGCCTGCGGTCACGCCCCAGATGAGTCGCTCATGATAAGGCATCGCGTAATAAAAGCGTTCGGCGCCGTTGAACAGCCTGCTTTCGCGCCGGTGATTGTCCGGGTTCATCAGGAATGACAGCGGCACTTCAAAAATATCTGCAACCTCGTCCGGGTTCGGATGGACATCGAAAGGTGTGTTGACGACCGCCAGAACCGGCGTAATCGAAAAGCCGCTACCCGTCAGATAGCGCGGCATTGCCCCAAGAATTTCAGCGCGTTCAGACACAAGGCCTATTTCTTCATTGGCTTCACGCAAGGCGGCGTTCTCCGCTGTCCCATCCTCCGGGTCGATGGCCCCGCCCGGAAAGGCGATCTGGCCTGAATGTTTGCGCAAAGTGTCCGTACGCCTTGTCAGCAAAAGCGTTGCTTCCGAACCGCGATCGACGACCGGCACAAGCACGGCAGCATCGCGCATTTTTGCTGTGACCATAGACTGCGTAAAATCGGGATTAAGCAAATGATCACCCGTCAGGTCATTGTGATCGGGCTGCCAGTGGCGAACACGCTCGGCAAAATCATTGGCCGAAAACGTGGAGTATGGATGTACCAAACGATCCGTCATTGAAGCGCTTCCGCAGGCATGATCGGGAAAACTGTACCGCCAGAGCGTATTGCAAACATCATAACGCCATTCACTTCGATTTCTTCACCCAATGCCACAAGATCATACATCACGGAACGCGCAACCAGCGCCTCAAGCCGTCCACGAACATTGATATAGGGCTTCAAGCCGCCGCTTTCATCCTCCACGACAAAGCGCAATGGATGCTCGGCATCCACCTCAACCACATCGCCGACATTGGTGCGGAAGGTCAGTTTCCGATCATCTCCCTCTCCCGAAGCCTGCATTTCAACGGCTATGAAATGCGCGTCTTCGACGCTGATTTCAATTTTCTCCACTGGCGTTACGAGATAGGTTTTTCCGTCTTCATCCTTGCGCAACACCGTTGAAAACAAGCGTACAAGCTGTTTACGCCCGATGGGTGTGCCCATGTAAAACCATGTCCCATCGGCCTTGATCTCCATATCAAGCACACCGCAAAATTCCGGGTTCCAGCGCTCTACTGGCGGAATTCCGCGTTCTTTCGTCGCCGGTCCGCTTTGCGCATCCGCATGGGCACGCGCAATAAGGGCCTCCAGTCCGCCCATTCCTTCAGTAGCGGGCTTTGCGCTTTGCAGCCTTTCGTTCCCTTCAGGGGTGCTTTTTGTCATCCGACTCGGTTATTCCTGCTCGAATGTAATTTAAATACCGGAAGTCATGAAATAGTCACCGTTTCACGGCTTGTCAGCATATATAGTGATTTAATCAATCATATGCAGGTGCGGATATTTTTGCGAGGTCCTTATGAGTGTTGTTGTTACGCCCGAAGCCGCCAATCCCGATCAGATCGTCGCCGAAGCTGAACGCGCACTTGCAGATATTGCGCGGATCAGGGAAAGCATCGGCACCGTTATCTTCGGCCAGGAAAGCGTCATTGAGCGTACCCTCGTAGCAGTACTCGCAGGCGGTCACGCTCTGCTCGTTGGTCTTCCCGGCCTTGCAAAAACCAAGCTCGTCGAAACGCTGGGAACCGTGCTTGGCCTTTCAGGTCAGCGTATCCAGTTCACACCCGACCTGATGCCATCCGACATCATCGGCTCGGAAGTGATGGAGCAGGATGCCGATGGTCGCCGGTCTTTCCGCTACCTCAAAGGCCCGATCTTTGCACAGCTTCTGATGGCCGACGAAATCAACCGCGCCTCGCCACGCACCCAGTCTGCACTCTTGCAGGCCATGCAGGAATATCACGTCACGGTCGCTGGGCAGCGCTATGACCTTCCAGCTCCATTTCATGTGCTTGCAACACAGAACCCGCTGGAACAGGAAGGCACCTATCCACTGCCGGAAGCCCAGCTTGATCGCTTCCTCATGCAGATCGATATTCTCTATCCCGAACTGGATGCCGAACGCCGTATCCTTCTGGAAACCACTGGCGTTGCAGAAGCAAAAGCCTACGCAATTCTTGATGCCGAGCGTCTGCGCCAGATGCAGGCGCTGGTGCGCCGTATGCCTGTTTCTGAAAGTGTGGTGGATGCAATTCTCAAGCTGGTTCGTTCAGCGCGTCCTGATGCCGATAATGAACATGCAAAAAAGCACATTGCCTGGGGTCCGGGCCCGCGTGCTAGTCAGGCATTGATGCTCTGCGCGCGTGCGCGCGCACTCTATGAAGGCCGTCTTGCCCCATCGGTTGATGATGTCAAAGCACTGGCCGAGCCAGTCCTGCAACACCGTATGGCGCTCAATTTCGCAGCACGCGCTGATGGTATGCATGTGCGCGATGTCATTGCCAATCTGGTGAAGGCAGCAGCCTGATGACGGTTGGCGCACAGGTTTCAGCTTCAGACCGAAAGGATACGCTGGCGCGTGCGCGCGTGCGCGCTGCAAGCATTCCCGATCTGCTGGTCGAAGCCCGGCGCGTCGTCAACACCGTCATGAATGGCTGGCATGGACGGCGCAAACGCGGCCCCGGAGAAAACTTCTGGCAGTTCCGCCCCTATGTTGAAGGCGACGCACTGGCGCGCATCGACTGGCGGCGTTCAGCCCGCGACGACCATACCTATGTTCGCGACCGGGAATGGGAATCAGCCCATACGGTCTGGTTGTGGTGCGATTTCTCCTCCTCCATGCTCTACCGCTCCAATCTGACGCCTGTCTCCAAAGAAGCGCGTGCGCTGGTGCTGACACTGGCATTAGCCGAGCTGCTCTCGCGGTCAGGCGAACGCATCGCCTTTCCGACCCTGCTGCCCCCTTTTTCCACCCGCAATGGTGCCGAACGGCTTGCAGGCGCATTAATGCATGAAGCACCCGAAAGCGCTTTGCCGGACATCAACCAGATCCGCCGCTTTTCCGAAGTGGTACTTGTTTCAGATTTTCTGCATCCGCTTGATGAACTGACCGACTTGCTCGATCAGCTCGCGCGGCGCGGTGTGCGTGCGCATCTTGTTGAAGTGGCCGATCCTGCGGAAGAAACATTTCCCTATGCGGGACGCACAGAGTTCCGCGATCCTGAAACAGGCAGCACCCTTGTTGCCGGTCGCGCAGAAACCTATGCCGACGACTACCGGCGCTTATACATCGCGCGGCGGGAAACCTTGTCTGATTTCTGCAAACGGCTTGGCTGGAGCTATACTGTGCATCGCACAGATCGGCCAGCGACCGAAGCGCTGTCACGATTGCATGATGTGTTAAGTGCATCCTCTCCTGGTGGAGCACGCGCATGAATTTTCTGCCTCTCGCCTTTGGATCACCGCTGATCCTTGCCGGCCTTCTTGCCCTGCCGGTTATCTGGTGGCTGCTGCGCATGACGCCACCGCGCCCGCAGGAAGAGAGCTTTCCGCCGCTCAGAATTCTGGCACAGGTTTTCAAACGCGAGGAAGTGCCGTCCAAAAGCCCCTGGTGGATGACGCTGCTGCGCCTGCTGATTGCAGCACTCGTTATCTTCGCTCTTGCCTCGCCCGTGTGGAACCCACGCGCTGTCACGCTTTCCGGCAGCCAACCACTGGCCATTGTCATGGATAACGGCTGGGCTTCCGCAGAAGAATGGCCACAGCGCGTCAATGCCGCAGAAAAGCTGATTGCAGATGCGCAAGCCGCAAATGCGCAAATTTATGTGCTTGGCACGGCCGAACCTGCCAATACAGACATTGGCCCTTATGATGGCAGCCACGCGACCGAGCGTCTGCAAGCCTTGCAGCCTCGCCCGATCCCCGTTGACCGAAAAGCTGCATTGGATCGTCTTGCATCAAGCATCCCGCAAGGTGAGAAAATCCGTCTGGCTTTCATGAATGACGGCTTGGCGCAGGCAACGGACAGTGAAGCTTTCGCAAAGCTCAATCAAAATAATCAGCTCGCTTCCGTTCTCTGGTACGCAGCAAATCTCAATCATGTTGTAGCGCTGACTTCCATTGAAAATCAGGCCGATACGCTTGAAGCAAAAGCAACCCGCCCCGAAGGCATAACCATGCCGCGCACGCTCACAGCTTCCGCTTATGATGATAAGGGCCGCCGCATCGCCGAAACGCCTTTGTCCTTCGCAGTAGGGAGCAATGAAGCCGTTGCTCGTTTCAATCTGCCGGTGGAATTGCGCAATGATTTCCACGTGATCCGCATTGACGGGACCAATCAGGCAGCCGCCGCACGTCTGATCGATGCCGGTTCCGAGCGCCGCACAATCGGCCTTCTGGCCAGTGGCGATGGCGATCTGGCCCAGCCGCTTTTATCACCGCTGCATTATATTTCGCGCGCGCTTTCCCCCTATGCCAATCTCATCGAACCGCGCTCGGCAGATTTGATGACCACCGTGCCGGAAGTGCTCGACGCCAAGCCATCGGTCCTCATCATGGCAGACATCGGCACCTTGCCAAAGCCAGTGGAAGACCAACTCACAAGATGGGTCGAGGATGGCGGCACACTGGTGCGGTTTGCCGGGCCGCGCCTTGCAGGTGCCAATGAGAATGATCCACTGCTGCCCGTTCGCCTGCGCAAGGGCGAGCGAGCACTCGGTGGCACTTTGTCGTGGTCAGAGCCACAAAAGCTTCGTTCTTTTTCTGATAAAGGCCCTTTTGCCGGACTGAGTGTGCCCGATGATGTGACCGTCTCGCGGCAGGTTCTGGCTGAACCGTCCTTTGATCTCAATGACAAAGCCTATGCAACACTGGCTGACGGAACACCTCTTGTAACCGGCGAAAGCCGTGGGCGTGGCAACGTAATTCTTTTCCATATTTCACCCGATGCATCATGGTCGAGCTTGCCGATATCCGGGGCTTTTGTCGATATGCTGCGCCGCATTGTATCGTTGTCGCAACGCGCTGGCGCACAAAGCGATCAACGCTCAATTTCGCTGCCGCCATTCCAGCTTCTTTCAGCCCACGGCGAACTGACGCCGCCATCATCAGAAGCAAAGCCCCTGATCATGGATAAAGACAAATTGCCTGATGTCAGCATCAACACGCCGCCCGGTTTCTACGGCAATGAGGATGGCTTGAAAGCGCTCAACATTTTTGAAGGCAGCGACATCAGGCTTCAAGCAATCAGCCAACCAGCACTTTCCGTTGGCATAACACCTGCGTCTTACAACGCCGATCAATCGATTTCATTGCGTGGTCCGTTTTTCGCAGCTGCAGCCATGCTGCTCGCGCTCGACACATTGCTGATGCTCTGGCTGCGTGGCGCTTTTCGTCGTCGCATGAAAATTCGCTCCAAAATCGCAGGCATTGCCCTTCTTTTTGCAGCAGCATCGGCAATCAGTCTGATACCGTTCGGTGTGAAAACCGCGCAAGCGCAACAAACCCATGATGACAGCAAGCCGGGTGACGAAGCCATTATCAATTCTGTCTCGAAAACCCATCTCGCCTATATCATCACCGGCAACAGCGCGACCGACGATATCAGCAAGGCGGGCCTGCGCGGCTTAACCTTTGCCTTGACGGATAAGACAGCGCTTGAGCCGGGCGACCCGATCGGCGTTGACCCCGCCAAGGATGAACTCAATTTCTATCCGCTGATCTATTGGCCCATTGATCCAGACGCTCCAATGCCAAGCCCCGAGGCCATCGCCAAAGTCGATGCCTATATGCAGCAGGGCGGCACGGTGCTGTTTGACACACGCGATCAGCTTCAGGCAGGCGCGAGTCTTGACGCTTCCGCATCCCCTGCCAACCAGCGCCTTCGCTTAATTCTTGATGGCATGAATGTGCCACCGCTTGAGCCTGTACCCAGCGATCATGTGCTGACCAAGTCCTTTTTCATCATGCCGGATTTTCCAGGCCGCTATGAAGGAAGTCCGTTATGGGTCGCAGCCACTGCCGCTTCCAATGCCGAGCGCGACCGCCCGGTCCGCACCGGCGATGGCGTTTCACCGATCATGATAACCGCCAATGATTTTGCAGGTGCCTGGGCCGTTGATGAACAGGGCAATCCACTTTTGCCAACCGTTCCCAATGATCCGATGCAGCGCATTTATGCACTGCGCGGCGGCGTGAACATCGTGATGTATATGCTGACCGGGAATTACAAATCCGATCAGGTCCATGTGCCGGACCTGCTTCAGCGGCTTGGTAATTAACATGAATATCGAATTCGAACCATTTCTCACCCTGCCTTGGCTGATTGGCATTCTGGCACCGCTGGCATTGTTTGTCCTTGCAACAATTTTGCTGCGCATGCGTGGCGGATTGCTTCGTATGCTTGCAGCCCTTGCCCTCGCATTGGCGCTGTTTAATCCCGTCATCATCAATGAAGAACGCGAACCGCTTAAAAGTGTTGTGGCCCTTGTCGTTGATCGCAGCCAGAGCCAGCAACTGGGAGCGCGCCAAGCCGATACGGATCAGGCGCTCAAAGCGGTGCAAGACCAGCTTGCAACCATGCCGCAATTTGAAACCCGCGTGGTGGAAGCGGCACAGCCCGGCGAAAACGAAGACGGTTATGCAACGCGCCTGTTTGGACCGCTGGCTCGCCTGCTGCTTGATGTGCCGCCGTCGCGTGTGGCTGGTGCAATCATGATCACCGACGGTCAGGTGCATGATATTCCCGCCAATAAAAACGCGCTTGGGTTTGATGCGCCGGTTCATGCGCTCGTCACAGGTAAACCTGACGAATTCGACCGCCGCATCAAATTCAACAAGGCCCCGCGCTATGGCATCAGCGGCAAACCGCTGGAAATGTCCTTTACCGTGATCGATGAAGGCAAAAGCCTTGGAAGTTCCGCACCTGTAGAGATCCGTGTGAATGGCGAGGCCGTGAGCAAAGAACAGGCGCAGGTCGGACAGGAAACACCTGTCACCATCGAGCTGCCGCGCGCAGGCGTCAATATTGTCGAGATTTCAACACCGACCCTTCCGGGCGAAGTAACCGATTCCAACAACCATGCGGTTGCGACAATTGACGGCATTCGTGAGAATCTGCGCGTGCTTCTGGTTTCAGGAGAACCGCATAACGGCGAACGCACATGGCGAAATCTGCTTAAATCCGATGCGGCGGTTGATCTCGTCCACTTCACCATTCTGCGTCCGCCAGAAAAGCAGGACGGCACACCGATCAATGAGTTATCCCTGATCGCTTTTCCAACACGCGAGCTTTTTGTTGATAAGGTCAATGAATTCGACCTCATCATTCTGGATCGCTATCAGCATCGCGATGTGCTGCCGCTGCTTTATTATGATTATATTGCACAATATGTGGAAAATGGTGGCGCTTTGCTGGTGGCGGCTGGCCCCGAATATGCGGGCGACATGTCAATTGCACAAACGCCACTTTACAGCGCACTGCCAGCCATGCCCACAGGCACAGTCACCGAAAAAGCTTTCTATCCGCGCCTGACTGACCTTGGCAAACGGCATCCCGTTACCCGTGGCCTCGATGGCAGCGATCAGGAGCCTCCGCACTGGAGCCGATGGTTCCGCACCATCGATATTGGCCCAACGCGGGGCGAGACCGTTATGAGTGGCGCAGATGGCAAGCCGCTTCTGGTCCTCGACCGGGTCGGAAAGGGCCGTGTCGGCATGTTCCTGTCTGATCAAGGCTGGCTTTGGGCGCGTGGTTTTGAAGGCGGCGGCCCTTATGCCGCGCTTTACCGCCGTATCGCGCACTGGCTGATGCAGGAGCCGGAACTGGAAGAAGAAGCACTGACCGCCAATGGCAACGGCCGCACGCTTTCAATCCAGCGCCAGACGATGGGGGACAATCCAGGAAATGCTGCTGTCACCACGCCATCCGGCAAACAATTGCAGGTCGACCTTGCACAGGGAAAACCCGGTCTCTTCACAGGCTCGTTGCAAACAGATGAAGTCGGCATCTTCCGCGTGAAGAATGGCGATCTGGAAACACTTGCCCATGTCGGCCCTGTCGATGCGCCGGAATTTGCAGACAGCATTTCCACGACCGACCGCCTCAAGCCACTGACTGATGCAACAGGCGGCTCCGTTCACCGCGCTCATGAAAGTGCTGATAGTTCCGTTCAGGTGCCTGCCATCACAGCTGTCAGCACTGGTCGCACTGCCAGCGGCAGTAACTGGATCGGTCTGCGCGAAACCACCGATACGCAACTTAAAAGCGTCAATCGTCTGCCGTTGTTCTCAGGATTATTTGCGCTGGCCGCTCTGCTCTTTATCTTCGGCAGCATGTGGTATCGCGAAGGGCGCTAAACCGCCCTCGCTTTCCCTTCTTTTAATGCTTTACGTGTTGGTTTTCACGCGGAACTGAGCCGGTTGGGCGACTAATTTCCATCGAGAATTGAGCCATGTGAACCTACTCCCCCGCTATGAGCGATGGGAGCAAC
>NZ_JAYEXN010000019.1:0-60921 GCF_044435015.1 Ochrobactrum sp. S1502_03 | reverse complement strand
CTCAATCTGCCAACTCAAGGGACGAACCAGTCTGCCGCTAGCAGCGTCGCCGCCCTCGTTGTGGCGCCATATAGACCCCACTCAACAAAACTGTCAACGCATAATCCGCAAAAAGGATAACTTTTCTTTCCACAGGCAAAACAACCCATTTTTACCAAACACAAACAATTTAAAACATCCCAACTCTATACCAAATCAATATTGCACTTAACGCGACGGTGCGAGCAGCCAACCCATACGCTCAGCAACGCAGTCCGCCAATGCGCGCACCCGCCCACCCATCGTCTCAAGAATCTCCGGCCGCGCCTCTGCGGCCATCATAGAAAGAGCAATCCCGGCCACAGGATGATTTGGACGATCACAGATCGCGGCACCGATACAAAACATACCTTCACGCAACTGACCGTCATCGAGCGAATAGCCCTTCTTCTTCACCACAGCCATTTCTGCTTCGAACGCCCTCAAGGATTGAACGCTTGAAGGTGTAATGGGCTTGGGCCATTCAGAAGGAAGATGACGCGTCAACTCCTGTGGGGACATCGAAGACAGCATCGCCTTTCCGGTCGCGGTAAACACAGCTGGCACACGCATCCCAATGCGGAACGTAATGCCAAGCGGCGCAGACGAGTCACGGCAAGAGAGATAAATGACTTCCGGACCTTCAAGGTGCGAAAGCGTCAATGTATAAGGATCAAGCCCTTCTGCTTCTGCCACGGCCTCATGAAACGCATCCACAATATCACTTCCGGCAAGGAAGCTATTCGCCCAGCGAACGGAATGCGGCCCCGTGGTAAAACTGCCATCACGATTAAGCTTCAGCAATTTAAGATGAACCATTGTCTGGCACAGGCCATGCACACTGCTTTTGGGCAATCCGGTCTGGCGCGCAATATCCGAGAGCTTCAGCCCTTCTCTGCCGGATTGATTTGCCTGCGCAATCTGATCCAGAATTTGCGAAGCCCGAACCACAGCCGGAACCAGCTTCAGGGAACTCTCGTCGTCGCTCACCGTTTTATCCATATGCTTAGCCGCTAACCTGACTGACCGATTGACTTTATCCGTCACGGTCTGTTTAATTCAATATATCGTAAGCCGTTCAATATACTGAACAGCTTAGTTCTTCAAGACTGGGATGGAATATCAGATATGCTCGCTTTAAAAGACCCCTCACTGCTTAAATCGCAATGTCTTGTGGATGGAAACTGGATAGACGCAGCAGACGGCAAAACTATTGACGTCACCAATCCGGTCGATGGCTCCGTCATTGGCACCGTTCCCTCCCTCTCTGTCGACACTATTAAAGAGACAATCAACGCTTCGAACAAGGCGCTGCCGGGTTGGGCTGCAAAGACCGCCAAAGAGCGCGCTGGAATCTTACGCAAATGGTTTGACCTGATCATTGCCAATGCAGATGACATTGCCCTTATCATGACATCGGAACAGGGCAAACCGCTCGCTGAGGCGCGTGGTGAAGTTCTTTATGCGGCCTCTTTCATTGAATGGTTCGCAGAAGAAGCCAAGCGCGTCTATGGCGACACCATTCCGGCCACACAGCCCGGCCAGCGCCTGACCGTGATCCGTCAGCCGGTCGGTGTGACGGCGGCAATCACGCCATGGAACTTCCCGGCGGCCATGATTACGCGAAAGGCAGCGCCCGCACTGGCAGCTGGCTGCACGATGATCGTCCGGCCTGCCGATCTCACCCCGCTGACCGCGCTTGCGCTTGGTGTTCTGGCGGAAAAGGCTGGCATCCCGGCAGGCGTTCTGCAGATCGTGACCGGCAAGGCCCGCGACATCGGCGCCGAACTCACCAGCAATGACATTGTCCGCAAGCTTTCCTTCACCGGCTCGACCGAAGTTGGTCGCCTGCTGATGGCGCAATGCGCACCGACCATCAAGCGCATCTCACTTGAGCTTGGCGGCAACGCACCTTTCATCGTGTTCGACGATGCCGACATCGATGCGGCTGTGGACGGCGCGATGCTTTCCAAATACCGCAATGCCGGGCAGACCTGTGTTTGCGCCAACCGCATCTATGTGCAGCGCGGCGTTTACGACACGTTTGCTGAAAAGCTGGCGCTTAAAGTGAAAGAATTAAAAGTCGGCAATGGCACCGAGCCGGGCGTCGTCATCGGCCCGATGATCGAAGAAAAGGCCATCACCAAAGTGAAGGCGCATATTGAAGATGCGGTTTCAAAAGGTGCAAAGCTTATTGCAGGCGGCAAGGAACTGGGTGGCCTGTTCTTTGAACCGGGCATTCTGACCGGCGTGACCTCGGATATGCTTGTTGCCAAGGAAGAAACCTTTGGCCCGCTTGCACCGCTGTTTGCCTTCGACACGGAAGAAGAAGTGATCGCGGCTGCCAACGATACGATCTTCGGTCTGGCCGCTTACTTCTATACGGAGAACTTCAGCCGCGCGATCCGCGTCAGCGAAGGCCTGGAGTATGGCATGGTTGGACACAACACCGGCCTTATCTCCAACGAAGTCGCACCATTTGGTGGTGTAAAACAGTCGGGGCTCGGTCGCGAAGGCTCGAAATATGGCATCGAGGAATATCTCGAAACCAAATATATTTGCAGCGCTTACAAACGATAAAAATCAGCAAACACGACTTTAAAAGGGTGGCGCGCATTGTTCGCGCCGCCTTTTTTTATTATAGACGGTGCAAATAATCCCTGGGTGTTTGCCCCCTTAAAAAATCCGGAAATTTTCATGCTGCGCCGACTCTATGACTGGACGATCTCGCTTGCTGCCCGAAAGTCGGCCGAATACTGGCTCGCCTTCATCGCCTTTATAGAAAGCTCGGTATTTCTGGTGCCCGCCGATGTGCTCTTTCTTCCGATGGCGCTTGCGCGCCCGGAACGGGCCTATCGTTACGCGCTCGTCGCAACCATCTTTTCCGTTCTTGGCGGCATAGCAGGCTGGTATTTGGGCTATCATGCCTATGAGCAGGTCGCAAAGCCTGTGCTTGAAATGTATGGCAAGCTCGACACCTTCGAGCAAATGCGCGGAACGACCAGCGCCGACATGATTCTGCTGATGCTCATCACATCAGGCCTCGCGCATCTGCCGCCGATCAAGGTTGTCACCATCCTCTCCGGCGCGGCAGGCATCAATATCTGGTTGTTCATTGCATCCGCGATCATTGCGCGCGGCGCACGATTCTTCTTCCTCGCATGGCTGTTGAAGCGTTATGGTGAACCGATCCGCGAATTTATCGAAAAGCGTCTCGGCCTGCTGGCTGGTCTCGTTGCTGTTTTGCTGATCGTGCTCTTCGTCGGGATTAAATATCTGAACGCCTGATTTTGCCTCAAGCCGGTCAAATTTAATTGCTTGGAGACAAAGCAGTATTTTAGGCTAAAGAAATAAGGCCAGCATGGCGCAGGAAATTTCATATGGCATTTGCACTTAACAAACCGGTTGGCAAAATTCAGTCTTGGACCGCAGGCATCATGGCAGTCGGAATGGCTGCAACAGTCGGAACGGCTTTGGGCTTCGAGCATCTGGCTGGTTTCATGCCCTGCAAACTCTGCCTTGAAGAACGCACGCCTTATTATATCGGCGTTCCGGTTCTGGCCGCAGCCTGGGTTTCTTATAGATTGAAATGGCCTCCGGTTCTCACGCGCGGTCTGATCCTGATTGGTGCACTGCTGATGACCTTTGGCCTTGCGCTTGCCATCTATCACACCGGTGTCGAACTCAAATACTGGCCGGGTCCGGCTGATTGCAGCGCAGCCACCATGAAGCTCACGCTGGATGCCGGCAATCTGCTCGGCGATCTCAACGCGACCCGCCCGCCTGCATGTGACAGCGCACCGGGCTTCTTTCTCGGCCTGTCATTTGCAGGATGGAACGTGGTCGCAAGCCTGCTTTTTGCAGCGATTGGCTACTACGGCGCTTTTGCAAAAGGTGGAAAGTAAGAGGGAATTCTGAGGAAGTTGTTCTTTCTGGGATCCGAATCAAAAAGCGGCAGGCCATGGCGAAAATGGTGGTTCTCGAATGCCGAAGCGAAATATAATTTTGGGTGCATGAGCATCGGAACGTAGACAAATTGCCATTTGCAGACCGGCATGGCGACTTTTGGAGCAGACACTAAGGCTCCAGTTCGACATCCCAATACAGAAAATCGAGCCAGCTTTCATGAAGATGGTTGGGTGGGAAAAGACGGCCATTTTTGTGCAGATCCTGCACGCTCGGCATGACCGGCTTCTGACGCGGCCACATATGTGCTTGAGCTGGCATCAACCCGCCTTTGCGCAGATTGCAAGGGGAGCACGCGGCGACCACATTTTCCCACGTCGTCTCGCCGCCATGGCAACGCGGGGTAACGTGATCAAAGGTCAGATCATGCGGAGAGCCGCAATACTGACATTCAAAACGATCACGCAGAAACAGATTGAAGCGCGTAAACGCCGGATGACGCGGCGGCTTTACATATTCTTTCAGGCAAATCACGCTCGGCAAACGCATGGAAAACGATGGCGAAGATACGACCTGATCATATTCCGCCACGATATGCACGCGTTCAAGAAAGACTGCCTTGATCGCATCCTGCCAGGACCAGAGCGACAAAGGGTAATAGCTGAGCGGCCGATAGTCCGCATTGAGAACCAGAGCAGGCAAACCACTGCTCGAAACGGTTCGGGGAGAGACGGCTACATTCAAGGGCACACCTCCTTCAGAGCAACTCCGAAAGGAAAAGTGCGAATGGCTTTCCATGCGGAACTGCGCTCTTCACCGAAGCGCCCCGCACCCGTTATGGGCGCAACCTACAACGCTCCAGCTTTGTGAAAGCGGCAGCGCGATAGGCAGGAGATCAAGTTTCTGCGAATCGAAATACCGTCATTCACCTGATGCGAATAATGTAATCCCGACGTGACAGGATTGTGAAGCGGAAACGCGTTTATCACCCCGGAAACACGCAAGATTTACAGAAGAGGGGCAGCTTCGCGTCCCTTGATTGCGGCGTAATATGCCCAGAACAAACGCGCTGCCACGCCGCGCCATGGCGCCCAGTCTTCAGCCAATACACGAAGAGCCGCCGCATCAGGCCTCGTTTCATGCGCGAAAGCGTGACCGACAGCCGTTTGCAGCGCCACATCGCCCGCCGGAAACACATCAGGATGACCAGCAGCAAACAGCAGATAGACTTCAGCCGTCCAGGGGCCGATGCCCTTAATAGCGGTCAACGCCTTGATCGCTTCTTCGGCAGGCAGATCACACAGCCCATACAGGTCGATTGCCCCTTCTGCCAAGGCTTCACTCAAGGCAAAAAGCGTTCTCTGTTTTGGTCTAGAGAGCCCAGCAAAACGCCATGCCTCTTCCCCGCCTGCGATATAAGCTTCCGGTGTCATCGGATCGATCACCTGCTTGAATCGCGCCCATATGGCACTCGCACTGGCTGTTGAAACCTGTTGTGCAACGATGATCGAGGCGAGGCTTTCAAAGCCCGGCTGAGACCTGCGCAGCGGCACGGCATGAGAACGGCCTCGGATATCGATTAGCCGTGCGTCGGCTAACACCAGCGCTTCAAGCCCGGCTTCAATATCGTCCAATGTATCGATCCGCCGCATTGTCAGGCCTTTCTTTTCACACGCGCGCAAAGTACCAATACCGTCAAATGACAATCAACTGACATCAACATGACAAAACCTGTTTTTCGCTTCGCTCCCAGCCCCAATGGTCAGTTGCACCTTGGCCACGCCTATTCTGCACTTCTCAATGCACAAATGGCACGGACAAGCGAAGGACGCTTTCTGCTTCGCATGGAAGACATCGACACCGCCCGCTGCACGCCAGTGCTCGAACAGGGCATCTATGATGATCTCCACTGGCTTGGACTTGAATGGGAACAGCCGGTACGCCGCCAGTCGGAGCATTTTAGCGAATATCGCAATGCGCTGACCAAGCTTGCAGATAAGGGCCTCGTCTACCCCGCCTTTCTGAGTCGCACCGAGGTGCGCGCGATTATCGGCGAAGCGCATGCCAAGGGCCAGGACTGGCCGTCCGATCCGGACGGCACACCGCTTTATCCGCAAGGCGAACGGGAGATGAGCGACAAGGAACAGATGCAGCGTATCGTTTCCGGTGCGCCCTATGCGTGGCGGCTCAATATGGAGAAAGCGCTCGACATGGCTGGCGAAGCGCTGTTCTGGAATGAAAGCGGCCAAGGCCCGGACGGTGAGACCGGCCACCTTATCGCCGATCCTGCACAATGGGGCGACGTGGTGATTGCCCGTAAAGACACACCTACGAGCTATCATCTTTCCGTCGTGGTGGATGATGCGTTGCAAGGCATCACGCATATTGTCCGCGGGCGCGACCTGTTTCATGCAACATCTGTGCACAGGCTTCTGCAGAAGCTTCTGGGCTTGCCGGAACCGCTTTATCATCATCACGATCTTGTGCTGGGCGATGATGGTCTGAAACTATCCAAAAGCCGCAAGGATACGGCACTCAGCAGCCTGCGCGAACAGGGCTGGACTCCTGATCAGATTAAACGCACCCTGAACTTGTAATTCATTTTCGCCGCAGCGTCACAGATGATGTGCCCGCACGCTGATTGACGAAAGCGCGCTAAAGCGGTTCAAAGACATCTTAATGGCTGGTGTTGAAAGATACTGGCAGTGTTTTTTTATTTGAAGGAGGCAGAGCCATGGTTTCTCAGAAAGCCGGTCATTACGTTGAGATAGAAGGCTTGCGCGTTGCCCCTGAACTGGTGGAGTTTCTGGAAAGCGAAGCCGCACCCGGCGCGGGCGTTGAACCAGACGCCTTCTGGAAGGGCTTCGCCGCCATCATCCGCGATCTCGCACCGAAGAATCGCGCCCTCCTCAAAAAGCGCGACGACATGCAGGCCAAGATTGATGCCTGGTACAAGGACAATCGCGACAAAGGCTATTCGCAGGCGGATTATCAGCAATTCCTGAAAGATATCGGCTACCTCCTGCCGGAAGGCGGAGAATTCAAGGTTTCGACTGCCAATGTCGACCCGGAAATCATGCATATTGCAGGGCCGCAGCTTGTCGTTCCGGTCATGAATGCACGCTATGCGCTCAACGCCGCCAATGCACGCTGGGGTTCGCTCTATGACGCGCTTTACGGCACCGATGCGATCTCCGAAGAGGACGGCGCGGAAAAAGGCAAAGGCTACAACCCGAAGCGCGGCGAAAAAGTCATTGCATGGGCCAAGAATTTTCTCGATGAAAGCGCACCGCTCAATGCGGGCAAATGGGCCGACGTCACCGGCCTTTCCGTCAAGGACGGCAAACTCGCTGTAACGCTTGCCGATGGCTCAGCCACCGCCTTGAAGGACGGCAGTCAGTTCAAAGGCTATAATGGCGATGAAAGCGCACCCACCAATGTGCTCTTGGCCAAGAACAACATGCATGTCGATATCGTCATCAATGCGGACAGCCCGATCGGCAAGACCGACCCGGCGCATATCGCAGACATGGTTCTGGAGTCGGCTATCAGCACGATTCAGGATTGCGAAGATTCGATTGCGGCCGTCGATGCGGAAGACAAGGTTGCGGTTTATCGCAACTGGCTCGGCCTGATGAATGGCAAGCTTGAAGACACGTTCGAGAAGAACGGCAAGCAGATGACGCGCCGCCTCAATGGAGACCGCAGCTATAAAACGCCTGATGGTTCCGACCTTACCCTCAAGGGCCGTTCGCTGATGCTGGTGCGCAATGTCGGCCACCTGATGACCAATCCGGCGATCATTGATGCCGACGGCCATGAAGTGCCGGAAGGCATTATGGATGCCGCTTTCACGAGCCTGATTGCACTGCATGATATTGGCCCGAACGGTCGCCACCTGAATTCGCGCGAAGGCTCGGTCTATATCGTCAAGCCAAAGATGCACGGACCGGAGGAAGTGGCATTTGCCAATGAAATCTTCACCCGCACCGAAGAGCTGCTTGGCATGAAGCCGAACACACTGAAAATCGGCATCATGGATGAAGAGCGCCGCACCACGGTTAACCTCAAGGAAGCAATCCGCGCCGCGAAAGAACGCGTCGTCTTCATCAATACCGGCTTCCTTGATCGCACCGGCGACGAAATCCACACCTCGATGGAAGCTGGCCCGATGATCCGCAAAGGCGACATGAAGCAGGCCGCCTGGATCGGCGCTTATGAACAGTGGAATGTCGATATCGGTCTTGAATGCGGCCTTTCCGGCCATGCGCAGATCGGCAAGGGCATGTGGGCCATGCCGGACTTGATGGCCGCCATGCTCGAACAGAAAATCGCCCATCCGAAGGCTGGAGCGAACACCGCATGGGTGCCATCGCCGACCGCAGCAACCCTGCACGCAACCCATTATCATCAGGTTGATGTGGCAGCAGTTCAGGAGAAACTGAAAAGTCGCCCACGTGCCAAGCTCGACGACATTCTGTCCGTGCCGGTCGCAAGCCGTCCAAACTGGACACCGGAAGACATCCAGCACGAGATCGACAACAATGCGCAAGGCATTCTCGGTTATGTCGTGCGCTGGGTTGATCAGGGCGTAGGCTGCTCGAAAGTGCCGGACATTAACAATGTTGGCCTGATGGAAGACCGTGCCACGCTGCGTATTTCGGCACAGCATATCGCCAACTGGCTCTATCATGGCGTGGTTTCAGAAGCGCAAGTCATGGAAACCCTAAAACGCATGGCAGCTGTCGTGGACAAGCAGAATGAAGGCGATCCGCTTTATCGTCCGATGGCCGTAGACTTCGATAAGTCGATTGCTTTCCAGGCAGCTTGTGATCTCGTTTTCAAGGGCCGCGAACAGCCGAATGGCTACACCGAGCCAGTCCTGCATCGCCGCCGTTTGGAGTTAAAAGCGCAAGGCTGATTTTTATCCACTTGAAAGTGATCGAAAATGGCGGGAAAAATCCCGCCGTTTTCTTATTCATTAAGGCCTCTGAAATGACCCTCACCATCCGCTTTGCCAACGAAGCTGACCTCCCTGCTCTGCTTGCAATCTATAATGATGCGGTCGAGAACACGCTTGCCATCTGGAACGAAACGCTCGTCGATCTGGAAAACCGCCGCGAATGGCTTGAAAATCGCAACCGGGACGGCTTTCCGGTTCTGGTGGCTGAACGGGAGGGACAGGTCGTTGGCTATGCAAGTTATGGCCCATTCCGTCCGTTTGAAGGTTTCCGCCACTCATCCGAACTCTCTGTTTATGTGGCAAGCGATGCACGCGGTGGCGGTATTGGACGCACACTTCTGGCAGAGCTTGTAGAAGAAGCACGCGAACGCAAAGTCCATGTCCTTGTAGCAGGCATCGAATCTGGCAATGCAGCATCAATCGCGCTGCACAAATCGCAAGGCTTTGAAGATAGTGGTACGCTGAAACAGGTGGGCCAGAAATTCGGACGCTGGCTAGACCTGACCTTCATGCAAAAGATACTCTAATCAGCACCGCTCAACAGAAAGCGCAGCGGGCCATTGCCCTGCTGCGCTTTTTTTGTTTATACAAGCGTATTCGCAAGGACCCGGTGAAAGCCCGGGTGGCTCTTCTGGCCGCCTATCCGCCAGACAACGCAACAACATCCCCATTTTTACAATCGGCCATGTTGATTCGGGCATCCCTGTCCGTTTTCTATTTGCGGAAAATTCAATGACACGTCTTGCTGCCTACCGCCGCGAGTGGTTCTCCAATATTCGCGGCGATATTCTTTCCGGTATCGTCGTAGCACTCGCTCTTATCCCGGAAGCTATCGGCTTTTCTGTTATCGCCGGCGTCGATCCCAAAGTCGGCCTTTTCGCTTCTTTCGCCATTGCCTGTGTTTCCGCATTCACCGGCGGACGCCCCGGCATGATCTCTGCTGCGACCGCTGCAACGGCTGTGGTGATGGTCTCACTCGTCAAAGAACATGGGTTGCAATATCTTTTTGCAGCCACGATCCTGATGGGCTTTTTTCAAATCATCGCAGGCTTTCTCAAAGTCGGGCGGCTGATGCGTTTCGTTTCGCGATCCGTCATCACCGGCTTCGTCAATGCCTTGGCAATCCTCATTTTCATGGCACAATTGCCCGAACTCATCCATGTCCCCGTCGAGACATATTGGATGATCGCAGGTGGCCTCGCCATCATCTATCTGTTTCCGCGCATAACCAGAGTGATCCCATCGCCACTGGTGGCAATCGCGGTTTTGACCACGCTTGCGTGGACAACCGGCATGGATCTGCGCACCGTGGGTGATCTTGGCGAATTGCCATCGGCTTTGCCGATCTTCGCGCTTCCACAAGTGCCGCTGACCCTCGAAACACTGCAAATCATCCTGCCTTATTCGATCACGCTTGCAGCCGTTGGCCTGCTCGAATCGCTGTTGACCGCCCAGATTGTCGATGACATGACGGATACAACCAGCAACAAAAGCCAGGAATGCATTGGTCAGGGCACCAGCAATATCGCATCCGCGATGATTGGTGGCATGGGTGGTTGCGCCATGATCGGACAGTCGGTGATCAATGTCACATCCGGCGGTCGCGGCAGGCTTTCAACCTTTGTTGCTGGTTCTTTCCTGCTGTTTCTTATTCTCGTTCTCGACGATCTGGTGCGGATCATTCCGATGGCAGCCCTCGTGGCGGTGATGATCATGGTGTCAATTGGCACCTTCTCATGGCGTTCGATCCTTGATCTACGCCGCAACCCGCCATCCTCCTCCATTGTCATGCTTGCAACCGTCATAACGGTGGTTTCCACCCATGATCTTGCCAAGGGCGTTCTGGTTGGCGTGCTGCTTTCCGGTGTATTTTTCGCAGGCAAGGTCGCAAAGATGTTCCGTGTAAGCGAAACCATCAATGAGGATGAAAACGAGCGCACCTACACCGTTCAGGGCCAAATCTTCTTTGCCTCCGCGCAAAGCTTCATTGCGGCTTTCGATTTTTCCACGCCTGCAAAGAAAGTGACGATTGATGTCAGTCATGCCCATCTGTGGGATATCACATCAGTCGACGCTCTTGATAAAGTTGTTTTGAAATACCGTGCCAGCGGTACGGATGTTTCGGTGATCGGCTTTAATGAAGCAAGTAGTGACATGATCGACCGCTTCGCCGTCCACGATAAGGAAATTGGCACCGCGAAACTGGCGGTACACTAAACAAAGAAAAGGGCCGCTTTCGCGGCCCTTTTTATCAGTTCACCTGTGGAACGGCAGGCAGATCATCAAGCCCGATAGCCCCTTCAACCTGATCGCTGCGGGCAATCAGGTAGAGGCCAAGCACAGAGGTCAGAGCGGCGATGAACACCAGATACCAGGCATGCGCCATCGGATTGACCGCCAGAAGCGAGGTTACGATCACCGGCGTCAGACCACCGAAAACCGCATAGGAAACATTGTAGGAAAACGACAGGCCCGAGAAGCGCACCGGCGCCGGAAATGCCCGCACCATCACATAAGGGGCCGCGCCAACCATGCCCACCGAAAGGCCCATCACTGCATAAAGCGCAAACAGAACAGGCAGAGAAACTGCCGCATAGGTGTAGAACACGAAAGTCGCAATACCGAAGAAAATACCAGCGACCGCAAAGAATCGGCCGCTGCCAATGCGATCAACGATCGCGCCGGCACTCACTGTTCCAAACATCAGAAACAACGTGCCGAAGCTCGTGGCGGCAAGCGACTGCAAAGGCGTGTAGCCATAAAGTTTTTGCAAGAAAGTTGCCGTCATCAGCGTGGTGACGACAATGCCAGCCGACAGAATCCAGGTCAGCAGCACAGAAATGATAACCCCATGCATGTGGTTGCGCAGAACGGTGCCAAGCGGCAGCTTGTCCTTGAGGAGATGACTGTTCTTCATCTCGGTGAAAATCGGGGTTTCAGCCAACCAGCGGCGCAGATAAACGGCGAATAGGCCAAAAATACCACCGATGAAGAATGGTATGCGCCAGGCGTAAGCAGCAAGTTCTTCCGGCGTGAAAATCCAGTTGATGGCGGTGGCGATCAGCGAGCCGATCATGATACCGAGTGTCAGGCCCGAGCAGAGGAAGCCGCACGCCATGCCAACACGATTGGCGGGGACATGCTCCGCCACAAAGGTCCATGCGCCGGGCACTTCGCCACCGATGGCAGCGCCCTGCAACATGCGGAAGATGATCAGCAGAATGGGCGCGCCAACGCCAAGCGTTGCATAGGTTGGCAGGCAGGCCATCGCCAAGGTCGAGATCGACATCAGAAATACCGAGAATGCAAACACGCGCTTGCGGCCAAATTTATCACCGAAATGCGCCAGCACGATGCCACCAATCGGACGCACCAGATAACCAGCAGCGAAGATGCCAAAAGTCTGGATCAGCACCAGCCAGTCAGGCATATCGGGCGGGAAAAACAAATGACCAATGACGCTCGCAAAAAACACGAAGATGATAAAATCATAAAACTCCAGCGCACCGCCCAATGCAGAAAGGCCAAGGGTGCGGAAATCCTGCCGGTTTAGCGGGCGGGGATTGGGGCTTGTATGGGAGTTTGTCGATGCCATCAATTCGTTCTCTTCTGACGGGTTTGCTGATGTGAAGCCCTCTTTATTGGGCCGGGGTTTAATGCGCCAATTGTGCCTTCGCTGCAAGGCTTGACTTTCAGCCCAAAAATCCCTTACTTAGAACTATTCTAAACTATGGATTTGAGAAATGATTAGTCGATTTTTCAGCAATGGCCGCCGCCCTTTTGAATCACTCTCCGAACAGGAGATCCTCGCCCTCGCCATTTCATCGGAGGAAGATGACGCACGCATCTATCTGGCCTACGCTGACGGCCTGCGTGATGAATTTCCGCAGTCGGCGAAAATCTTTGAACAAATGGCTGATGAAGAGCATCAGCATCGTGATGCGCTCATTGCGCGACACCGCGCCCGTTTTGGGGACAATATTCCGCTCATTCGCCGTGAACATGTCAGCGGATATTATGAGCGCAAACCCGACTGGCTTGTCCGCCCCCTGGGGATCGACAAGGTGCGTGACGCCGCAGCGCAAATGGAAGAGCAAGCCTACCGCTTTTATATTGAAGCTGCCAAACGTGTCACCGACGCGCAGACACGCCAACTGCTGGGCGACCTTGCACTGCAGGAAAAAAAGCACGAAGCAAAAGCTGAATCGCTTGAGAATGAACTCACACCGCACACCGTGCAGGACGAAGAACGCGCACTTGAGCGGAAACAGTTCATCCTGACCTATGTGCAGCCGGGTCTGGCTGGGTTGATGGATGGCTCGGTCTCCACTCTCGCGCCGATTTTTGCGGCAGCTTTCGCCACGCAGGATACATGGCAGACATTTCTCGTCGGCCTTTCGGCCTCGGTGGGTGCGGGTATTTCGATGGGCTTTACGGAAGCCGTGCATGATGATGGCAAGCTGTCAGGCCGTGGGTCACCGATCAAGCGCGGCATTTCCTGCGGCGTGATGACGACACTCGGCGGCCTTGGCCACACCCTGCCCTATCTCATCAAAGACTTCTGGACCGCGACAAGCATCGCAGCAATTCTTGTGTTCTTCGAACTCTGGGCCATCGCTTTCATCCAGAACCGCTATATGGAAACGCCATTCTTCCGCGCAGCCCTTCAGGTGGTGTTCGGTGGCGCGCTTGTGCTGGCTGCCGGCATATTGATTGGCAGTGCCTAGACCTCGGCCTTCTCACAAGAACGCGAAGCGGGTTCCAAAAACGCATCAATCGCAATACGCCCCTGCCGGGAAACAGTAACAAAACTGTTTGCCGGCACGGCCATCCAGTTTGCAGCATCCCCATCAAGTGGCTCCGATACAACGCATATACCAGACGCGCTGCCCAGCGTGGCCGTATAAAGCGTCGGCGCAAAGGCATCGGTGGCATAACGGATTGCATAAAGCTGATTGCCATCGGAGAAAGCCGCCGTCAGCCGCAGGAATGGCGGCACACCCGCGCGCACGGCGTCTTCAACAATTGTTGAAACCATGCGCTTCATGGCCAGAACAGGATCTCGATCAAGGCCAAACTCCAGCATCAGAAGAAAGATCAGCTCCGAATCAGTCGCGCCGTGTTTTTGCGCATAGACCTCGTCGCTCAGATGGCCTTCCAGCCTGCGCCGCAAACGGTCGAAATTGCCGATCTGTCCATTATGCATAAAGCTCCAGCGATCTGAAACGAAGGGGTGACAGTTGGAGCGGCTTGTCAATCCACCGGTTGATGCGCGGACATGGGCAAGAAAAAGGCGCGACCGGATCTGCCGCGCAAGACTGTGTAAGTTCTGATCGGACCAAGCGGGCAGAATATCCCGATAAAGCCCCGGCTCACTGCGCTCGCCATACCAGGCAACACCAAAACCGTCGCCATTGGTTCGTGTTTTTGCTTCATGCGCGTCGTGGCTCTGCGCCACGAGCGAATGACAGGGAGACGATATAATGTCTTCCAGATAGGTTTCAGGTCCAAGATAAGCGGCCCAACGACACATTTTCGATCCGGCGATTACCGGCCCCGGTTATGAGTTCGCTCATACAACTGGCGAACAATTGTGCTCGCAGTCTTCTCGAACAAAAATGGCAAAATTGCATGAATGAGGGCAGCAAAAGCTGCACAAAAAAGCTTGAACGAAAAACGACCAGCAAAGGCCATATGCTCAAAATAGGTTTCATCTACGGATTCAGGATGCTCCGTAAAAAGCCGTGTAATACGTGTTGTCATTGAAAATACTCCCGTCAACGAGCAATTTGTTCCCATTTATGCGGCGCAGAAGCGCCTTTCCGGAAAATCATTTTAGCAAAAGCAAACGAGATGAAATCTCAATTTATCCTTGATAATTTACATTTTATGAGACAATCATCCCAATATGAAGCTCACACTGGATGAAATTGATCGAAAAATCTTGAATGAGTTGCAAATTGACGGAACCCTATCCGTTGATTCTCTCTCAGAGCGCGTGCATCTTTCCCGCAATGCCTGCTGGCGGCGGGTCAAACGCATGGAAGATGAAGGCGTCATCAAGGCGCGTGTCGCTTTGGTCGATGCCGAAATGGCAGGTTGCGGCCTTTCCGTCTTCATTCTGGTTCGCACATCAAGCCACGACCCCGAGTGGCTGGGGAAATTTCGCAGCGCCACGGCCCGTTTTCCGGAAATCGTTGGCGTCTATCGCATGACCGGCGATCTCGACTATGTGCTCAAAGCGCGCGTTTCAGACGTCAAGGCTTATGACCGGCTCTATCAGCGGCTGATCGCAAGCGTTCCTTTGTCGGATGTGTCGGCTTCTTTCGTCATGGAAGAGATCAAGGAAACCACGGCTGTGCCGCTTGAACGGGATTAATTCTCCCGTGAAAGGCAGCTCATGGTGTAAAAGCATGATCCTGTGCCGCACTATCATTGCAAAACTAAAAATAGGCGGTACACCTTTGATGTGTTTTCACGTATGAGCGTCGCCAATTTAACTTCACGTAGGAAAGGCCCCCTCATGACAGCACCAACGCTCGGCATCATTCGCCTTGAACATGCGGAAAGCCTTGATCTCCCCGCTTATGAGACCTCCGGCTCGGCTGGCATGGATCTCCGCGCCGCTGTAGCAGAAGATCGCCAGATCGTGCTTCTGCCGGGACGCCGCACCCTGGTACCAACCGGCCTCATCTTTGAAATCCCGGAAGGCTATGAAGTGCAGATCCGCCCTCGCTCTGGCCTCGCCTTCAAGCATGGCATCACCTGCCTCAACACGCCGGGGACCATTGATTCCGACTATCGCGGCGAAGTGAAGGTGCTTCTTGTTAATCTCGGTGACGAAGACTTCCGCATCGAACGCGGTATGCGCATTGCACAGGCTGTGTTCGCGCCGGTCGTTCAGCCAAAAATTGAAGAGCGCTCACAGGTCAGCGAAACAGCTCGCGGTGCTGGCGGTTTCGGTTCAACCGGCACAGCCTGATAAATCGGGCATATAAAGTGAGAATAAGCCGGGGATCCCCGGCTTTTCTTTTATTGTTCACCCTTGGGTTAAATGATGATTCAAGCCACCCATTTTTGGGGCTATTAGGCGCATGACAAATAATTAAGATGAATTCCTGAATATGTAGACATAGATAACCAGCAAAGACTGGTTTGATATTGATTTTCAGAGGTTACCGGGTGCTCAAATCCAACGATTCACTTTCCACAGGTTCAAAGCAAAAGCGCGTAAAGCGCAATCGAAGCCGCTTCTGGCTTCTGCTGCCGATTGCTTTGATCGTACTGGGTGGTGGCTGGTATGTGCTGAGTGGGCGGGAATCCGGCAGCCAGCAAAGCGCTTATCTGGCTGAAACCGTGCAACGTGGAAATATCGAAGATTCGATAACAGCAGTTGGCAAACTCAACGCTTTGCGCAGCATCAATGTCGGCGCGCAGGTTTCGGGGCAGTTAAAAAGCGTGAAGGTTGAAGTTGGCGATGAAGTCAAACAAGGTGACTTGATTGCCGAAATCGACCCCTCCCCTTTTGAGAAAAAAGTAGAGATTTCCAGCGCCCAGCTCGATAATCTGAAAGCGCAGCTGTTAAGCAAACAGGCACAGCTTACGCTCAAGAAAGCCAATGCTGCCCGCCAGCGCTCGCTGCTCGCCACCCGCAACGCATCACAGTCGACGATTGATCAGGCTGATGCCGACCTGTCCATGGCCGAAGCCGATGTCAAAGCCCTGAGTGCGCAAATCCGCCAGCAGGAGGCACAGCTTGCAAGCGACAAGGTCGATCTTGGCTATACAAAAATTTACAGCCCTATGACCGGCACCGTCGTTGATCAGACCACCAAAGAGGGCGAAACGCTGAATGCCGTGCAGAGTGCACCGACCGTGGTAACGGTCGCAGACCTCAAAGTCATGACCGTGGAAGCCCAGGTTTCCGAAGCTGACATCAGCAGGCTGAAGCCCGGAATGCCAGTCTATTTCACACTTCTCGGCCAGCCGGACAAGCGTTTTACCGGCACGTTACGCCAGATCAAACCAACGCCTCAGACTGACAATAATGTCGTTCTTTATTATGCGCTGTTTGACGTTCCCAATCCAACCGGCGAACTCATGATCAATATGAGTGCACAGGTCTATTTCGTGCTCAATCACGCAGACAACGTGCTCATTGTTCCCACCGCAGCGCTTCACGCCAAGCCTGATGGTGCAGGCAAACCGCAGACGAGTGTTCAGGTCGTCGATCAAAATGGTTCGGTGGCCGAACGCACCGTTGAAGTCGGCGTTCGCAACCGCGTGCAGGCTGAAATTAAGAACGGTCTTGAAGAAGGCGACAAGGTCATCGTCACCTCAGCATCTGCAACCGCAGGCTCCAATGCACGTGGCCGCAGGTCCGGCGGTATGTTCTTCTAGAGCATTTCCAGCAAAAGTGCGAAGCGGTTTTGCGTGAGACAATGCTTAAAAACAAAGAGATAGAGCGGATCCTACGAGACCGTTAAAACAGGAGCGGCTCTAATGGAATCAGCGATGAATGACATGCCCCTCATCAGATTGCAGGATATTCGCAAAACTTATCACAATGGCGACCTTGCCGTTGAAGTGCTGCATGGCATCACGCTTGATATTCGTGCCGGTGAATTCGTGGCCATCAAGGGCGCTTCCGGTTCAGGCAAGTCGACGCTGATGAACATTCTGGGCTGTCTCGACAGCCCGAGCGGTGGTGAATATTGGCTTGAAGGTGAGGATGTCTCGACGCTTGATGCGGATGAGTTGGCCGCGCTGCGCCGCCGCACATTCGGCTTCGTGTTCCAAAGCTATAATCTCATTGCCACATCAACGGCTCAGGAAAATGTCGAGGTTCCGGCCATTTATGCCGGTATGCCGGCAGCAGAGCGTCATGCGCGTGCAGCCGAACTTTTGAATTCGCTCAAGCTTGGCGACCGACTGGACCATCGCCCCAATCAGCTCTCTGGCGGTCAGCAGCAGCGTGTTTCGATTGCGCGCGCACTGATGAATGGCGGACGCATCATTCTTGCCGATGAACCGACAGGTGCGCTCGACAGCCAGAGCGGCGAAGATGTGATGGCGCTGCTGCGCGCAATGCATGAACAGGGTCATACGATCATCGTGATCACCCATGCCCGCGAAGTGGCGGAGCGCGCAGACCGGCTGATCGAGATTCGTGATGGACAAATCCTGTCCGATACGCTCATGCGTGAAATGCCTGACAGTGATGCACCGCAGAACCTGCAGCAAATAGCGGCAAACAGTGCCGCAGGCATGGCCGATATTTCAGAAGCGGTCAAAATGGCGATGCGGGCCTTGCGCGCCAACATCTTCCGCACGGTGCTCACATTGCTTGGCATCATCATTGGGGTGAGTTCGGTTGTCACAATGCTTGCAATCGGCACAGGCGCACAAAATTCTATCCTGGATCGCATCAATGCGATGGGGACCGATCTGGTGCTTATCCGGCCATCCATGCCGGGGTTTCGCGGCTCCGGCTCGGTCGCAACGCTTGTTCCCGAAGACGCTGACGCCATCCTGCAATTGCCCAATGTGAAAACGGCCGTACCGGAAGTGACCGGCAGTGTGACATTGAGACGTGGAAATATTGATTATCAGTCACAGGCCAACGGCACTGTTCCGGCTTTCTCGACCGCAAAGTCATGGAAAATCGAAAGCGGCGACTTCATCACTGAACATGACATGGAGAGTTATGCGCCGGTTGCTGTGATTGGAAAGACTGTCGAGAAAACGCTGTTCCCAGATGGTTCAAACCCGATTGGCCAGTATATTCTGATCCAGAAAATACCGTTTCAGGTCATTGGCACGCTGGAATCAAAAGGCGCAGGCTTTGGGGGATCAGATCAGGACGACGTCGTGGTCGTACCGCTGACAACGGGCAATCTACGGCTTTTCGGCCAGAAATATGTGCGCACCATCACGGTTCAGGTGAAAGATTCTGACCTCATCAACACCACACAGGACCAGATTCAGGAATTGCTGGACCAGCGCCACAAACAGCGCGATACCATGATCACCAATATGTCCTCTATTCGTGATGATGCAGCGGCGATGGGGTCGACGCTGACCATATTTCTCGGATCTGTTGCAGCAATCTCACTGCTGGTTGGCGGCATTGGCGTGATGAACATCATGCTGGTCAGCGTGACCGAACGAACGCGCGAAATTGGTGTGCGCATGGCAACGGGCGCGCGCCGCCGCGATATTCTTTTGCAATTCATCACCGAAGCTCTGACCGTCTCGGCTATCGGAGGCGCTATCGGCGTCCTTGTGGGCCTGGGCGCCGCAACGCTTGCAGGTCTGGCCGGGCTGACGATCGGCTATAGCGCAGGTCCGGTTCTGCTGGCTTTTGCCTGTGCCTTTGCCACCGGCCTCGTGTTTGGCTTTCTGCCCGCCCGCAAAGCTTCACGATTGTTGCCTGCCGTTGCGCTTTCATCTGAATAAAACATTTCCAGCAAAAGTGCGTGAGCTTTTTGCGCGGGATAATACGCAAGAAAAATGGTTAAGAAATAAGGTTAAGTTGTATTTAACTTTTCATCTTTAGTCTCGCTCTTGAAATTCAGTTGCGACGCGTTTGCGGCGTAACAGCTTGATGGGACGCATAGATGAACGGCTTTATTAAAATTTTCTGCGCAAGCCTTGCTGTGTCGTTGTCCATAATGGCCTTCGCTCCGGCAGCTGTTGCGGCAGATTTTACTGAAGAGGTTCCAGAAGTAATCGTTACCCCGCCTGCGGTTGGTGGCTGGTATCTGCGCGGCGATATCGGGTATTCGTGGAACCGCTTTAAGCACGCCGATTACGCCACGTCCCCTTGCACCAGCAATTGTGGCAGTTCCGTATTTGAGAACAACACCATTTCGGGCGACCTCAAAGGCTCGTTCCTTATTGGTGGCGGTGTTGGCTATCAGGTGACGGATTATTTCCGCACGGATCTAACCCTCGACTATATGGCACGCTCTAAGTTTGCTGGCGAGCGTGACGAAAGCCACATGTCCGGCTTGTCGCTTCTGGCAAATGCCTATGTTGATCTGGGAAATTTTGCAGGCGTGACCCCTTATCTGGGCGCTGGCATCGGCGGCACGCGCGTGAAATGGGCGGATGTGGTCGATACGCAGAACAATGATGTCTATTCTGGTGATGCGAACTGGCGTTTCACCTATGCGCTGATGGCCGGCGCTTCGGTTGATCTCACACACAATCTCAAGCTTGATGCCGGATATCGATATCGTCATATCAACGGCGGAAAGATGTTTGAGGGCAACCCGACTATCGGCAACGGCTACGACAAGGGCATGAATGTGCACGATATACGCGTTGGCCTTCGCTATATGTTTGGCGGCTGATCATACAGAGCGCATTGATTGAACCAAAGACTCGGCAAGCCGGGTCTTTTTCTTTTTATGTCCTAAATTCCCATCCAAACCATACATAAGTTAGCAACTTAGCTATTTTTCGTTTTTAAAATTTCAAATTGCGCATAAAAGGCCGCATGAAATTCATGTTGTCTCAAAAATAAAAATTAGACTGTGCGCAGTCTGAAGGGAGAGAAATGAAAGCCCTCGTCGCTTTGTCAGATTTCGTCGGACGCTCCTTTGCTGTCTGGATACTCGTCTTTGCCGTGCTTGGCTTCCTGCTGCCATCGACGTTCAGCGTGTTTGCGCCATGGATCGTTGTGTTGCTTGGCATCATCATGTTTGGCATGGGTCTTACAATTTCGACCAAGGATTTTGCGGAAGTTGCAAAGCGGCCGTTTGAAGTGCTCATTGGTGTTGGGGCTCAATTCCTGATTATGCCGCTCCTTGCGGTTTTGTTGACCCGGATTATTCCGATGGGACCTGAGGTTGCTGCCGGTGTCATTCTTGTCGGCTGCTGTCCGGGTGGCACAGCCAGCAATGTTATGACCTATCTCAGCAAAGGAGATGTTGCGCTCAGTGTTGCCTGCACCAGTGTTACGACTTTGCTTGCTCCCCTCGTTACACCGTTTCTCGTGTGGTTCTTTGCCAGTCAGTATCTTCCGGTCGATGCGATGAGTATGTTTATCAGCATCCTCAAGGTTATTCTCGTACCGCTCGCGCTGGGCTTCATTCTGCAAAAGCTGATGCCTGGTCTTGTGAAGGCTGCGGTGCCGATGCTGCCACTGGTGTCGGTTATCGGTATCGTTTTGATTGTTGCAGCTGTGGTTGCCGTCAACAAAGCCGCGATCGCCCAGTCAGGTGCAATGATTTTCGCAGTTGTCGTGCTGCATAATGGTTTCGGTTTGCTGCTGGGATATTTCGCGGCCCGCGCAGCCGGTCTTTCGCTTGCCAAACGCAAGGCCATCAGTATTGAGGTTGGTATGCAGAACAGCGGTCTGGGTGCGGCGCTTGCGAATGCGCATTTCTCGCCTTTGGCGACCGTTCCGAGTGCTGTTTTCAGTGTGTGGCACAATGTTTCCGGTGCGCTCGTTGCAAGTATTTATAGGCGCATGCAAGATAAGCCATCCAGCAAATAACTTTTGAACAGTTGAACCCGCCGCGGCTGCCGTGGCGGGTTTTGTAAAAATATCTGCCACAGCATATTGTGAAAATCTTGCTTTCCGGTATTTTCATCAGCGGGCCACGCCTCCCCAACGAGGCGCGTGCTATCTGAGAGGATAGGAAACAAAATGACGACGATTGCGAAGCCGGCAGTTCGCCCGGCTAACCCTAATTTTTCTTCAGGTCCCTGTGCAAAACGTCCCGGCTGGTCGCTTCAAGCGCTTGCCGATGCGCCGCTTGGCCGCTCGCACCGCGCGAAAATCGGCAAGAACAAGCTCAAAGAAGCCATCGACCTTACCCGTGAAATTCTTGGCGTTCCAGCTGATTACCGCATAGGCATTGTTCCTGCATCGGATACAGGTGCGATGGAAATGGTGCTGTGGTCGATGCTTGGTGAGCGAGGCGTTGATATGGTCGCATGGGAAAGCTTCGGCGCCGGCTGGGTTACAGACGTGATCAAGCAGCTCAAGCTTGAAGACACCCGCACCTTTGTTGCACCCTATGGTGAGATTGTCGATTTTGCTGAAGTTGATTTCGACCGCGACGTGGTTTTCACATGGAATGGCACCACTTCGGGTGTGCGTGTGCCGAATGCCGATTTCATTCCGGCCAACCGCAAGGGTCTGAGCATTTGCGATGCGACCTCGGCTGCTTTTGCGCAGCGCCTTGATTTTGCAAAGCTTGATGTGGTGACATTCTCCTGGCAGAAAGTGCTGGGCGGTGAAGGCGCGCATGGTATGCTCATTCTTTCCCCACGCGCTGTTGAGCGTCTGGAGAGCTATAAGCCAGCATGGCCGTTGCCAAAGATCTTCCGCATGACGTCCGGCGGTAAGCTGATCGAAGGCATTTTCGTTGGCGAAACCATCAACACCCCTTCGATGCTCTGCGTTGAAGATTATCTTGATGCACTGAGCTGGGCGCGGTCCATCGGTGGCCTTGATGGTGTTGTCGAACGTGCGGATGCAAATTTTGCCGTGCTCAATGCCTTCGTTGAGAGAACGCCGTGGATTGCCAATCTGGCCAAAAAGCCAGAAACGCGCTCCAACACATCGATATGTCTGACAATTGTTGATCCGGAAGTAAGCGCACTTTCGGCGGATGCACAGGCAGCTTTTGCCAAGGGCATCGTCTCGTCTCTCGAAAAGGAAGGCGTTGCTTTCGATATCGGTTCTTATCGCGATGCGCCTTCTGGCCTTCGCATCTGGACGGGTGCGACGGTCGAGGCTTCTGATCTGGAAGCGCTGACGGCCTGGCTTGATTGGGCTTTTGCCACGCAGAAAGCTGCATTGAAAGCCGCTGCATAATCGCAAGCGATGCAGAGAGCTGTGGCCGGAGTTGGGACGGCCATAGCCCGCATCTTATTATCGTGCACATCCGAAATCCGAAGGAGGCCCTTATGGCACCTCGCGTACTCGTATCCGATAAATTGTCGCCGACTGCCGTTCAGATTTTCAAGGATCGCGGCGTTGAAGTTGATTACCTGCCAGAGCTTGGCAAAGACAAAGAAAAGCTGCTTGAAGTTATTGGTCAGTATGACGGCCTTGCCATTCGCTCTGCCACCAAGGCAACCGAAAAGCTGATTGCAGCAGCAAGCAAGCTCAAGGTCATTGGTCGCGCCGGTATTGGCGTGGACAATGTTGATATTCCAGCGGCCTCGCGCCGCGGTATTATTGTGATGAACACGCCTTTTGGCAATTCCATCACCACCGCCGAACATGCCATTGCATTGATGTTTGCAGTTGCGCGGCAGTTGCCAGAGGCAGACGTTTCCACCCGCGCTGGCAAGTGGGAAAAGAACCGCTTCATGGGCGTGGAAATTACCGGCAAAACGCTTGGTGTTGTGGGTTGCGGCAATATTGGCGCGGTTGTTGCTGCGCGCGCTATTGGTCTCAAGATGCATGTCGTTGCGTTCGATCCGTTTCTGTCGGAAGCACGGGCGCAGGAGCTTGGCGTCGAAAAGCTTGAGCTGGATGAACTTTTGGCACGCGCTGATTTCATCACGCTGCACACACCACTGACCGATAAAACGCGCGGCATCATCAATGCTGAGGCACTTGCGAAGACAAAGCCGGGCGTGCGCATTGTCAATTGTGCACGCGGCGGTCTGATCGTTGAAAAAGACTTAGTCGCAGCGCTGAAATCCGGTCATGTTGCCGGTGCCGGGATTGATGTCTTCGAAACCGAACCCGCCACAGAGAACGAATTGTTCAATCTGCCCAATGTGGTCTGCACACCGCATCTTGGTGCTTCCACGTCCGAAGCGCAGGAAAATGTGGCGATCCAGGTGGCCGAGCAGATGTCGGACTATCTGGTTAAAGGGGCAGTTTCCAACGCGATCAACATGCCTTCGATCACCGCAGAAGAAGCGCCGCGTCTTAGACCATTCATCAAGCTTGCAGAAGTTCTGGGGGCTTTTGTCGGTCAGGTGACGGACGAGCCTATTCAGGAAGTGGAAGTGCTTTTTGATGGCGCGACAGCCGCCATGAACACCCGTGCTCTGGTCAGTGCTGCTCTTGCTGGTCTGATCCGTCCGCAAGTGGCCGATGTGAATATGGTTTCGGCACCGATCATGGTGAAGGAACGCGGAATCATCGTTTCCGAGATCAAGCGCGACAAGTCCGGTATTTTTGACGGCTATATCAAGCTGACCGTGAAAACCACGGAACGTGAACGCTCGATTGCCGGCACCTGCTTTTCGGATGGCAAGGCCCGTTTCATCCAGATCAAGGGAATCAACCTTGATGCGGAAGTCGGTCCGCACATGCTTTATGTCACCAATGTCGACATTCCAGGCATGATCGGTCTGCTTGGAACGATCTGCGGCAAGCATAAAATCAACATCGCAAACTTCGCGCTCGGACGTGATCATCCAGGCGGCGATGCCATTGCGATGCTCTATGTCGATGACAAGATTCCACAGGCAGCACTTGACGAACTGATCGCTCAAGAGGCAATCAAGGCGGCAAGACCTTTGGAATTCAACATCGAGGAAGCTTGAGCGATATGGCAGACGGGATTGAACAGGCAGAATGGCGACGGATGCAGGCGCTGGATATTGCGGGTGTTACGTCTGTCGCCAACATTGTTCATCCCGATTTTTTCGAGGACGAGGCGGTCTTCCGGGACCGCTTCAAAATCTATCCGGCGGGTTGCTTTGTGCTGGTGCGTGGCGCTGAAATCCTCGGTTATGGCATCAGCCATCCATGGCAACTCGATTCGGTGCCTGCGCTGAATTCTGTTCTGGGCGAACTGCCCAAGGAAACCAGCACCTATTATATTCACGACATCGCCCTTTTGCCGGAGGTTCGCTCTGGTGGGCAGGCATCGCGTGTGGTCGACCTGATGGCCGCTCAGGCAGAGCGCGATGGTTTTGTCACCATGGCCTTAGTTGCAGTGAATGGTTCGCAGGGGTTCTGGGAGAAAAAAGGCTTTGTTACCCGCGACGTGCCAGCACTCGAAGAAAAGCTGAAAGGCTATTCGGATGAAGCGCTGTATATGGTCCGTGCAGGTTAGAGATCACAAATATACCCGCTCGGCTGGGTTGAGGACGCCTTTCGCACCAATATTTTCAATTTTTCCTTAGTTTCTTGCATGAAAGAGTCGCGCAAGCGGTATTCAGTCTGTATAGAGACGAGGGATCAGCACCTCGCGTTGCATATGTGAGGCTGCTTGCGATCCTTGGGTTTTTTTAAACGGCTGTATGCCGGACCGAGGAGTTTTCTCAATGGCGAATGTAGTTGTCGTCGGGTCGCAATGGGGCGACGAGGGCAAGGGAAAGATCGTGGACTGGTTGTCCGAACGCGCCGATGTCATCGTGCGCTATCAGGGCGGTCATAACGCGGGTCATACACTTGTTATCGATGGCGTCAGCTACAAGCTTTCGCTTCTTCCATCCGGCCTTGTGCGTGGCAAACTGAGCGTGATCGGTAATGGTGTTGTGGTTGACCCGCATCATTTCGTCATGGAAGTTGAAAAGCTGCGTGCGCAGGGGATCGAAATCACCCCTGACGTTCTGCGTATTGCAGAAAATGCACCGCTGATTCTGTCGGTTCACCGCGAACTCGACGCGATGCGCGAAGGGGCAACCGAAGGCCTTAAGATCGGCACCACCAAGCGTGGCATCGGCCCTGCATATGAAGACAAGGTTGGCCGTCGCGCGATCCGCGTAATCGATCTGACCGAGCCGGACACGTTAGAGCCAAAGGTTGAGCGCCTGCTTGCGCATCACAATCTGCTGCGCCGCGGCATGGGCCTTGAAGAAATTCCTGTTGCGACCATTCTTGAAGAGCTGACCTCGGTTGCGGACAAGATCCTTCCCTATATTGATCAGGTCTGGCGTGTTCTCGACGAACGCCGCAAGGCTGGCGACCGCATCCTTTTTGAAGGTGCGCAGGGCGCGCTGCTTGATAACGACCACGGCACCTATCCGTTCGTGACCTCTTCGAACACCGTTGCCGGTCAGGCCGCTGCTGGTTCGGGCCTTGGTCCAACAGCAATCGGTTATGTACTTGGCATCACCAAAGCTTACACGACCCGCGTTGGTGAAGGCCCGTTTCCGACCGAACTCAACGATGAAATCGGCGAATTCCTTGGCACCAAGGGCCATGAATTCGGCGTGGTGACGGGTCGTAAGCGTCGTTGCGGCTGGTTCGATGCGGTGATCGTTCGTCAGACGGTTCGCACTTCGGGCATTACCGGCATTGCACTGACCAAGCTCGACGTTCTCGACGGTCTTGAAGAAATCAAGATTTGCGTGGCTTACGAGCTTGATGGCAAGCGCATCGACTATCTGCCATCCTCGATGGGTGCGCAGGCGCGCGTCAAGCCGATCTATGAAACGCTGCCGGGCTGGTCGGAAACGACGGCAGGCGCACGTTCGTGGAACGATCTTCCGGCGCAGGCAGTCAAATATGTTCGTCACATTGAAGAACTGATCGGTGCTCCGGTTGCAATGCTTTCGACAAGCCCAGAACGCGAAGATACTATTCTTGTCACGGACCCGTTTCAGGACTAACTTATTTTCGTAGCAACATTATTCTGAAAAAATCCCCGGTTTGTCATCATGGCTGACCGGGGAATTTTTTAAGGTTTTTTTGCGATCATTTTGCAAGGCCTTGCTTAATCGTGCCGTAGACCTTTGCTTTCTATCGATTATTGTGATTATTGAGATATTTATTGCATTTCGTACTCGCGGAAACTGGGTAAGACGGCATGGCTGATTTTGTAGCGGTTCTGAAAAAGACAATCGATGCGCAGGCGGACAAATCGCCGGAGCTGCGCCAGCGCGTCTATGCAAAGGCACGTGCAACGATTGAACAGAAGCTTGTGACGGCTAATGCCTCGCAGTCCGTGGCTGTTCGCCAACGCAAAATTCTTGAAGATGCGATTGAAGAAGTCGAAGCTTTCTACGCGCCGCCTGCTTCGGTGCCTGCGCCCGAAGAGCCGCAGAGTGATGCACTCGAAGAGTTTCTGCACGAATCAACCCTTTCAGCCGCAACCTCTTCCTATGATGATGAGGTTCCGTTTTCGGCAGATCGCCGTGCCTCCGATAGTAATGGCGATGATGACGGTGATGCAGCGCCCGTATATGCGCGCCGTCCGGATGAATGGATTGTGGAACGTGATCGGGATGGTGAGGATGAGCCAGCCTCTTCGCGCCGCAGAGAATATGCCGATTCTGATGGTTCCGGGACAAAGCGTTCCTACACTGGTTTAATGATTGGGCTTGTCGCCCTTGTGGTGGTTGGTGCAGGCGGTTATGCGCTCTGGAGCAACAAGGACACGTTGCAGGAAATGGCCTCCAGCCTTGGCCGCAGCGATGCGCCTGCAAGCAGCGATACGACGACAGCGCCGTCAGATGCGAACACATCTCCGGCAGCCACCGAGCCGCAGCAGAATGCACAACAACCATCGTCTGAAAACCAGAAGATGACGCAGCGTCTGATGCCCGATGGCAGTGAAGTGGATAATGGCCCTTCGGGTGGTGATGCTGGCATTGGTGAGGGCAAGTCCACCGCCGCTTCAACGCCTGGTAATGAGCAGACAAACACGCAGAATCAGCCGCAGTCTCAGCAAGCCGTCGCTGTTGGCCAGCAGGCGCTTCTTTACGAAGAGCGCGGCGGAACAGAAACCGGCTCGGTCGAACGCGGAAATGTGGTCTGGTCTGAGATTGAAGAAAGCCCAAGCGAAGGCGAACCGGCAGCGCCTGCCATTCGCGCAACGGTGACGATGCCTGAAAGCAACGTCGAGCTGAAAATGACGATTCGCAAGAACACCGATCAATCCATTCCAGCCAGTCATCTGATTGAGATGGTGTTCACAGTGCCCGAGAATTTTGTTGGCGGAGCGATTGATAATGTTCAACGCATTACTTTTAAGGATACCGAGCAGGCCGCCGGCAATCCCCTGATCGCCGTACCGTCGAAGATTGCCGATAACTTCTTCATTATCTGGCTCAACGATGCAAAGACCGCGCAGGATACCAACCTTTCGCTGATGCGCCGTCTGCAATGGATCGACATTCCGATTTCTTATCGCAATGGTCGCCGCGCCTTGATCAGCCTGGAAAAAGGCGTTCCGGGCGAGAAGGTCTTCAATGACGTTCTGGGTGCCGGCTAAGACTTAAACCGGAATCAGAAAAGGCCGCTTGAAGCGGCCTTTTCTTTTACCCGATATTTCGTCCGGTTACTTCTTTTCAGAAAAAGCCTTAATCGCCTGAGCGACTTCGTTTGCAGCGGTTTCAGCATTGTCAAAACCGTTCAACTCAACGAGCTTTCGGCCTTCTGGCAGCTGCTTATAAACGCGGAAGAAGGCTTCAAGGCGCTGCTGCTCAATCTTAGGAAGGTCTGAAATTTCTTTGATGGTGTCATAGGTCGGGTCGATTTTTGAGGTCGGGACGGCCACAATCTTGTCGTCCTTTTCGCCGCCATCAATCATCTTGAGAACGCCAATTGGGCGAACCTTGATGATGGCGCCCGGAACGATCGGCTCACGGGTATAGATAAGGGCGTCGAGTGGATCGCCGTCGCCTGCCAGCGTGCTGGTGATCGAACCGTAATTGGCTGGGTAGACGACTGGCATCGACTGATAGCGATCAACCACGATGTGGCCGGTCTTGTCATCGATCTCGTATTTGGTGAAGCTACCCTGAGGGATTTCAATGGCAGTGTAGAATTCTTTTCCGTCCTGCTCTTTCTGAGGATAATCAAGATAAGAGACATATTCAGAAGCAGATACAGCGGTGGCAGCGCTCAGAGCAAACGTTGCAGCAAGCAGGAGCTTTTTCATTGGGAGACCTTCAGGCTTCGGTGAAATATGTACCGTTGCCTAAAGACATTCCATTACAGTTATTTGACAGATTCTTATTGATTGGATGACAGAAACGAAACTGCCGCAAAATGGAAAGATCCATTTGCGGCAGTAACAATCCGAATTTGTCAGGTTCAGGCGTGTGCATCCTCAACATGATTGAGTGCCTTTTGCTGTTTGAAAGCTGCAGCCTTGACTGCAGCCTGGACTTTTTCAAAAGCGCGCACTTCGATCTGACGCACGCGTTCGCGGCTGATTCCGAACTGGCCGGAAAGATCTTCCAGCGTCATTGGATCTTCCGAAAGGCGGCGTGCCTTAAAAATAAGCCGTTCGCGTTCGTTCAGTGTATCCATTGCCTGTTCAAGCAGCGAGCGGCGGCTGTCCAGCTCGTCCTGTTCGATCAGAACCTGCTCCTGGCTGCTGCTATCATCGACAAGCCAGTCCTGCCATTCACCCGATTCACCTTCGGCTGCGCGCAAAGGAGCGTTGAGCGAAGCATCGCCCGACAGACGGCGGTTCATCGAGACCACTTCGTCTTCACTGACCTGCAGTTTGGTTGCGATCTGTTTGACCTGATCCGGGTTGAGATCACCATCATCGAGCGCCTGAATCTTACTCTTCATCTTGCGCAGATTGAAAAACAGGCGCTTCTGATTGGCCGTCGTGCCCATCTTCACAAGACTCCACGAGCGCAGGATATATTCCTGGATCGAAGCCTTGATCCACCACATTGCATACGTGGCAAGACGGAAACCCCGTTCGGGTTCAAAACGCTTGACTGCCTGCATCAGGCCGACATTGCCTTCGGAAATAACTTCGCCGATTGGCAGGCCATAGCCGCGATAGCCCATGGCGATTTTTGCCACAAGACGCAGATGGCTTGTCACAAGCTTATGCGCAGCCTTGGGGTCAGCATGTTCATGATAACGCTTCGCCAGCATGTATTCTTCCTGTGGCTGAAGCATGGGAAAGCGGCGAATTTCTTCCAGATAACGGGTAAGCCCGCCGTCACCGGATGTAATACTTGGAAGACTAACCTGGGCCATAAAGCACCCTCCTTTATAATTTCAGGTTCCCGTCTGGCGAACCTGTCACGCTGGCTGCCTCCTGCACTTCCTGCGTGAACTTACATATATAGGTATGATTTTGGCGAAAACACGATCTTTAAACCCATGAAACAATGTGTCACTAGAATGTGAACGCCAGCCGAAATTCGCATGACGGCCGGCTGTTTCCGAGCCGGAATGATTGACAGGGCCCTATATAGAGTGCTGGCGGAAATTTTCCAGAAGCTGCTGCATATCTTCGGGCATGTCCGCTTCAAAACGCATCAGTTCTTCTGTTGTGGGGTGGGTGAAGGCAAGAAGCCTTGCGTGCAATGCCTGGCGTTGGAAGCCATTTACGGCATTTTTAAGCGGCTCTGGCAGCTTGTTGGCCTTGGTTTTGTAGGCGCCGCCATAATCCATATCGCCAACCAGTGGATGACCAATATGGGCCATGTGCACGCGGATCTGGTGTGTTCGGCCTGTTTCAAGACGGCATTCCACCAGCGAGGCAAGTGAGGTTGCATCCTCTTGCGGCGCAAATTTTTCAATTGTCGCATAATGGGTGACGGCATGACGGGCATCTTCACGCTCTTCATTGACGACAGCCTGCTTGGTGCGATCGCGATGCGAGCGTCCAAGATAGGCGTCGATATAGCCCTGGGGGCGCTCGGTCATGCCCCAGACAAGCGCGAGATACGCGCGTTCCAGATCGCCATTGCGGCCATGGTCGGCAAATTGCTCACTTAAATGCCGGTGGGCGTGATCGTTCTTGGCAACGACCATCACGCCGCTGGTGTCCTTATCCAGACGATGCACAATGCCCGGGCGGCGAACACCGCCGATGCCGGACAAGCTATCGCCACAATGGTATATCAAGGCATTGACCATTGTTCCCGTCCAGTTGCCATTGCCTGGGTGCACGACAAGCCCCGCGGGCTTATTGATGACAATAAGATCATCGTCCTCAAAGAGAATATCAAGTGGGATGTTCTCGCCTTGCGGATCGGCCGGTTCAGGCTCGGGCAGCACGACGGTAATCTTCATACCTTCGCGCAGCTTCTGCTTTGCGCTGCTGGCAGGAACACCATCGAGGGTCACATGGCCCTCAGCAATCAGGGACTGGACGCGACTGCGGGAGAGTTCCGGCCCCAATGCTGCGGCCAACCACTGGTCTAATCTCTTGCCCGTAGCATCCGTGTCGGCAATTAGTTCTTTCAATTGTCTCTTCCCTTCGTTATCACGCGCCACGCGGGTGCATGAACCGGAGTCATTTAATGCAGGATCCACACTATCCCAGATATCAGAATCAGCAGGATTCAGGATATCAGGACTATCAGCAGGGCTATTATCCGGACCAACAGCAACCGGAACCCCCGCTTGATCCGGCGATGGAGAAGGTCCGTCGCAAGATGATCCGTCTGCTTGCGGTTTCCATAGGTGTTATGTTGATTGGTCTTATGGCTGTGCTTGTCGCAGTTGTCTACAAGATCAATCGCGCACCGGAAACTCCGCCTGCGGCCGAGGCGCGTTCTGACATCCCTGGACAGGTTGCGGAACCTCTTAAGCCGGAGCCTCCAAAGCTGATTGAATCGCAGATTGAGCTTGCGCCGGGCACACGCTTGCTGTCGCAAAGCCTTTCCGGCGAGATGCTTTCCCTGGAAACGCTTCTGCCGGATGGCGGTACTGAACTCATTATTTATGACTATCGCGAATCACGAATTGTGGGGCGCGTTAAGCTTGGTAATGTAGAGTGAACGGGATTTCCGGGCGGCGGTTTTGCCGCCCATATCATTTCTAGATGCTGGTCTAGATACTGGCATTGCGCTTTTTCGCGGTCGAGGCTATATCAGCAACGACGATCCAAACTCCGCGCCCATCGTCTAGCGGTTAGGACGGCGCCCTCTCACGGCGCAAACAGGGGTTCGATTCCCCTTGGGCGTACCAGTCATCCCAAGTAATTGGCAGACACCAAAGCTGTTTGGAATATAAGCACGCAGGCGTTCAACAACGGGCATACGATATGCCAAAAGCAGAAAATGCCAGATAACCGGGCTAATACAATCTCGCTGCCCTTTAACGGTCGCTGCAATGCCAGCCACCCGTGGGGTCTGGGCAGCATTTAATCTGCTGCCCATCCCAATAATAATATTTACATTGTTCATCAGATGGTAAGTCAACTCCGGTCTCTGCCAAGCTGATGTTACCTGCAATTATTAGAATGGAGAAGGCCAGTAAGAATGAAGCATAATTTCCCATGACAGACCCATTTATAAATTAATTTTTATATAAACTATATTATGGAATTTATTTATTTTAATAAATATTAAACTAAGTAAACTTATTAAAAGCATATATTCCATATGGCGAAAACTGCAGTGCAATATACGGCACAATTCAAGGCATCGCGGCCATTCGCTATGCATAGCGCACTATTTTCAGGTTTTAATTGAGATAATGATTCAGCTTCCGCATATTCGGCTGATGTAATACAGATGCACCCAATTAATGCTGAAAGTATAACAAATTTACGCATTATAATTTCCTCCCATTTATTATTATTGTGCATCCATTTTCTTATTATAAATATATTATTTCAACGGCAATTTTTCATGAACAAAATATTGGGGTTGGGATAGCGGGATTATATGTCCAAGCGCAGATGCAAAGTGATTTGCTCTTGGTTCGATGTGAGATCAAACTTTATCATCGAAAAATGAGGATAGCTGGAGCAGAGCCATGAACGGACCGAAAAGGATTATCTCAGCAGTTTCGTTTGTCTTCATGGCGGCATTGCTGGCGGGTTGCATGGGCAGCCCGTACAATGATGGCTACCGGAATTACGAGCCGTCTTATGGCGGTTATTATGGTGGGTCTACAGTGGTTTATCGGTCTGGACCGAGATACAATTCAAGATATTATCGGGATGACCGGTACTATAAAGGGCGCCATTATCGTCGCGGCGACAATTATAACAGACCGCCGCAGCGTCCAGATGATAAACCGGGTGAACGCCCTGTTGCGAGACCGGCGCCGCCACAAAGCGAAACGAACGTACCGCAGGAAGCTTTGCGCAGGCTTATGCGGTCGAAACAGGAATAAGTTTCGGCATTCTGGGCGTCGTCTTGCGAGGCTAAAGCATGTTGCGGAAAAGTGGGAACCACCTTCGCGTGAAAATCAGTCCACCGGACTGATTTCTATTCCCGCTAGGATTTGAGAACGCCGTGCATCTAAACAAGAAGATAGAGCGAGCGTATTGCGTGCGGTTATGCGCGACGCGCTCCAATCGCTTGCCAGTCCTGAAAATTTTGCTTTAGGTTGCAAGCTGCCATGCAGAGCGTTGACCTGATCCGTCGAATTGTTACACGCCCAGCTTCATTGGTGGTATGCTTAAAAAAGAGCACAATGACCTGAACGGATAACTGTGCAGGTCTGGAACATTCCGCTCTTAAGCAAGAAAGTTTCCATCATGGCAAAAGGCCAAGTACGCAGCAATCGTGAAGTGCGCAAACCGAAGAAAGACAAATCAGCTTCTGCTGAAAAGGCATCTGGCCCCGCAATCGGGCGCTTCGCAACCCAGATCAAGGAAGCTGAAAAGCAGAAGAAGTAGTTGACAGAGACTGCTTGCCACATCTGTCTTTCCTAGAGCATGTCGCGGAAAAATGAGAACCGCCTTTGCGGGAAAATCAGTCCGCCGGGCTGATTTCTATTCCCGCTACGATCCGAGAACGACATGCGTGAAAACAAGGTAGGCGTGGATGTGCCTGCCTATTTGTATAATCCCCATAACGGAGTTTGGTATGATTGCAGCCTATATCGGATCTGCTGCGGTGAGTGCCGGTGTGTATCTTTTGTTGAAACGCAAGGCGCGAAAGACGCGGCTTATCATCTCCTGGAGCGTGTTTCTGGTTCTGTGCGCACTGTTCACCATCTGGTTCATCAACACCGGAGGGGAGTACGGAATTATGGGTAAAAACGGTATTAATCCCGATTGGGCGAGACAATAACACGCCAGTTTATTTGCTTGGATCCAGCCGGTTCGAATTGACCCTAATCAATGCATTTCTTCAGCAGATAATCGATTATAGCAGCATCGACAGGCAATTTTCTTGAGACGTTTTTACGAGGATGGACAAAAGTCGATAGTGCGTATCTATTTGTTGAAACTATACTGGAGGGGATTATGGGGACACGGCTTCAATTGGCATCGATCATAAGTTCGATTGCGTTTATCGTTTTGATCGGCATCGGCTTTATCGTAATCCTGACAGTGCCGGAGCTTTCACAGAATCCGGCCTATCCTATGATCTGGGCAGTGGTTATCAGTGCCATCATCACGCCCATCGTTGGCTGGATAATCGCGATTAAAATACTCAAGACGCGATAAGATCAATCTGCGTGGCGCTTTCCGATCCGCGTGAAATGCTGCGTCGGCAAACAGGGTTCACATCTGCACCATAACGTCTGGAACGTTGTAAAAATGGGCAGGGAACACAGTTTGTCGATTGATCAAACATGCGGATTACAAAATGGCTTGGGGAGATATTCTCTCTTCCAGTTGCAAAAATTTGCAACTGGCGCCTTGCGGGTGCATAATCAGGCCATGAGTGAATCGCACAAAAAACCCGATTATGAGCAGGAGCTGAGGCAGGCTGGTATCCGCATTACGCGGCCACGCCGCATCATCCTCAACATATTGACTGAAACGGAAGATCATCCGGATGCGCTGGAAATTTTCAGGCGCGCTGTTGAGGTTGATAATAGTATTTCATTATCAACCGTTTACAGAACTATGAAGCTGCTGGAGGAACTTGGGGCTATCCATCGCCATGCCTTCGCTGGCGGTCCATCGCGGTTTGAGCAGGCGAATGGGGCACATCATGACCACATCATCGATATGGATTCGGGGGAAGTGGTTGAGTTCAGCTCTGAAAAAATAGAAAAATTGCAGGAAGAAATCGCCCGGGCGCTCGGATATGAAATTGTGCATCACCGGCTCGAACTTTATTGTAAAAAAATCGAATCCTGACGGAACCAAACTTTTGGATATCCGTTCATGTTTTCGAGGACCACGATAAGCCCCGCAAGCGGTCCTCATTGGCCAACAACAATGTCCCCGTTTGAAGTTGGCTGTGAGAATGTCGCGCAGACGCCCCCCGTTATGTCGCCGACGTTCCGCATCTTTAAGGAAAGCCGTTGTGGTTCAAACCATGACGGCTTTTCTTTTATGAGTGGGGAAATGTGGGAAGGTCTTTCAGGCGTCGAATTGCTCTGCCGGAACGTGCAGGGAATAGACTGCACCTGAGCCATCAACGCGGTATTCTGCATGTCCGTTCACCGCTTGCGGCACAATGCGCTGCAGGACCGCACTGCCAAAGCGCGGGTCGTGCTGAAACACGTCCGGCATGGCCGGATTGGTTTCTTTCCAATAAAAGAGCAGTTCGTCTTCGCCTGCATCGGTCTGGAGAATTTTTGCAGAAATGATGACGCGGCCATAAGGAATCGATAATCCGCCAAAGGATGTTGCATTGACGATCAGCTCGTGCAGAGCAAGGCCGATATGCAGCGCTGCACCCGGAAACAAATAAGGGTTGTCGCCTTCAATGCTCAGCCGTTCATCATTGATATCGATATATTTTTCGATTTGGGACTGCACAAGATCGACAAATAAGGCACCGTGCCAGTTGGAATCGGTCACCAGATCCTGCGAATAGGACAGAGACTGAATGCGTCCGCGAAACTTGAGAAGAAAGTCATCGACAGAATCAGTGAAGCGCGCCGTTTGGCTGGCAATGCTCTGCACAATGGCGAGCAGATTTTTCGAGCGATGGCTCACTTCGCGCAACAGGGTTTTTAAAACTTGTTCGCGGCGTTTTAGTTCACTGATTTCCAGCGCCGTTGTAACAAGGCCAACAACGTTGCCATTTGCATCAAGATCACAATCAATGTGAAAGTCGATCCAGCGAAGCTTGTCGCCATCATTAATGGCCAGCTCAATATTTTGTGCCGTTCCGGTTTCGATTGCTGTGCGCTTTGCTTGTTCGAGCCTCGACATTGACGTCGAGAAAATAAAATCACAATCCCGTCCACCCGCTTTCCATTTCTCCTGCCAATAGCTGGGAATGTTCTCCCCCCAGGCATAAAGCATATCGGGCGTCTGGTAGAGCACGCAGATATTGCTGTTTCGCACAGCGCCCAGCAATGCGCGCAATCGTGACGCATCAGACTTTGTTTCGTTGAGGGGGGATGGGGTTAACGCGGCCATGAATGCCTCAATTACCATGCGTTGTAGAGTGAAAAGGAATGGGTGAATAACAAAAGCTTGGTTGATAAAAACAAGAAGCAACAGGCAATAATTTCAATAATTTTGGATCAACACTGTGATGAATAACCGCGCCGTTGACGAAGGTCGTGCAACGGCGCAATTTTTGCTGGCTGCCTTGCAAGGCGGTGAGCCGCCTTGCAAGAGCCGACAGGATTAAGCCTTGCGGATAGCCGAGGCGATCAAAGATATGACCAGCAGGGCGAGGAATACGAAGAAAAGAATCTGCGCTATACCCGCTGATGCGCCGGCAATACCGCCAAAGCCCAAAGCGCCTGCGACCAGCGCGACGACGAGAAAGACAAGAGCATAATAAAGCATTGTGGGTCTCCTTTTCATTGATTGAAAGGGAAACGTCTGATCGTTGCTTTTGGTTCCTCGAAATAGACAATTTGAAGGTCCAGACTGCAAATAAATCGCGCTTTTTAGCACATAGTTGTCAGTTTAACGCTGACACCCCCGCAAGAAGTCATTCTTTGCAGGGGTGTCACTTTGCGTCACATTTCCAGTTCAGGCTGCAACCTGAGCGGCTTCTTCAAAGAACAAAGCCTGGCTGATAAGCGCCTTGACCATGTCTGGATTAAACGGCTTGGTCACAAGGAAGGTCGGTTCAGGGCGCTCGCCGGTCAAGAGCCGCTCAGGGAACGCGGTGATGAAGATCACGGGGATTGTGCCATCCTGCAAAATCTCATTCACAGCATCAATGCCGGAACTGCCATCAGCCAATTGAATATCCGCAAGCACCATTCTCGGCTTTTCGCGGCTATAGAGCGCAAGCGCTTCATCCTTGGTGCGTGCAATGCCGACGACTTCATGGCCAAGACTCTCGACCATCTGTTCGATGTCCATCGCAATAAGCGGTTCATCTTCGATAATCATAATTCGCGTTGCCACCTGTTTCGAAATTTCTGTCGAAGCAGATGTCAAAATACGGCCGAATTCACGCTCATCGATTTCAAGAATTTCAGCGGCTTCCCGATCATTGAACCCTTCAACAGCGACGAGCAAAAAGGCCTGTCTCGGCAAAGGGGAAATATAAGAAAGATTTCGCGCTGCCTGCTTTTCCCATGCAAATTCAGAGGCAGGCTCCGGAATTTCGACAGAGGCCGTTTTATACAGATTGCAGAACAACCGATAAAGCGCGATCCGGTCTGCTGATGCAGGCGGGAAGATGCTGATGTCTGCGATCAATGCTTCCAATGTCGCAGCAACATAGGCGTCGCCTGATGCCTGCGAGCCTGTCAGAGCACGCGAAAAACGGCGGAGATAGGCAAGATGCGGCGCAATACGCGTCGATAACGTCATGGTTTTTGGACTCCTCATTGCCGCACTTCTTGCTTTTTACACTCACCGACAGGACGCGAAAGCTCTTCGGCAATGTTATAGAGCACGGCATAATGCTACACAAACGTTGCAGTTTGAGAAAAGTTCCTCGAGATTTTAAAAAAGTGAGGGAACTTTTTCAGAGTGGGCGCATTTAGCCTCCAGAGTAATGCATTTGTGATCGTGGAACAGGGCGAGATGCCTGGAATGAATAAGTGATGACAGAAAAGAAAAACCTTCAAGCGAACGGGGCCGGGATCCGGCTCAACGGGCGCGTCCGGAAGGACATTTTAGGACCTAACTGCGAAGTCGGTCTCAAACTCAAAGCGCTTTATACCTCAATACAGGAAGAGACAATTCCGGATCGTTTCCTCGACCTTTTGGAAAAACTCGATCAGGCTGAACAGGAGAGTACGCGTGGGCAAAGCACTGGTTCCGTCGGCTGAAGAGTTGGCGCAATTCAAGCGCGAACTCCTGGCCTCGCTGCCAAGTTTGCGTGCGTTTGCGGTATCATTGATCGGCCAGCATGATCGTGCTGACGATCTGGTTCAGGACACAATTATGAAAGCCTGGGCCAAGCAAGAATCCTTTGAGTTGGGAACCAACATCAAGGCATGGCTGTTTACGATCCTGCGCAACGAGTTTTACAGCCAGATGCGTAAGCGTGGTCGTGAGGTGCAGGATACGGACGGTGTTTTCAGCGAACAACTGGCTGTGCATCCATCGCAATATGGCACGCTTGATTTGCAGGATTTCAAGGTAGCGCTCGATCAGCTGCCTGATGACCAGCGTGAGGCCATCATTCTGATTGGAGCGTCTGGCTTTGCCTATGAAGAGGCTGCTGAAATCTGTGGCTGTGCTGTTGGCACGATCAAAAGCCGTGTCAGCCGTGCGCGCACGCGCCTTCAGGAGATACTGCAAATTGAAGGCGATGCAGACTACGGGCCGGATGCCAATTCATCCCGCGCCACGCTGAGAAGCTTCGCCTGACGCCTGTGCTGATGCATGCAAATGCCGGAAACAGACCGGGAAAGCATTTCCTGTTTTGATTGAATTATTGGAAATGCTCTGCCGGTTTGTTTTCACGCAATAGGCTACGAATTTCGGTTTCGGCATACCAGGCCGTGTGGACAATTATATTCTGGTTCGTGGTATGGAGATACACGCCACGGCGGCCTTTTCTGCTGTTCAGAAACAAAACCTTCTCATGCCACGACTGAAAAATAATTGTCCACACGGCCTAGGCACTTGAAGAGTTCGCTTTACTAATATTTGCTTGTCAAACCATTATGGAAGATCCGTGCGGTCCTCCGCACTGGTTTGTAACTTTGAATTCTTGTGGATTTGCCGTTGTCATCAGCCTTTTCAAACCGCCTGTTCAAACCTTCGATGCGCCCGATTGCCTTTATCGTGTCGCTTAGTCTGGTTTTGTTATCGGCGTTGATAACCCTGTTTCTTTCCTATGGTGTGAACAAACAGGTTGTCGATATTTCAAGGAACTTTGAACTGCGCGAGCAGGTCAACAGGGTGACACGCATTGCCTATAATATTGAGATGAGCCGTCGCGGATATCTTCTGACGCTGGATGAAGATTATCTTGATCGCTACGAGCGTTCGATTGCCAATATTGACCAGACGCTGGATGATCTTGCCGTCATGACAGAAAATAATCCGCCGCAGCATGCGCGGGTTATAGAGATCAAGTCGCTGGTTAAGCAGGGTCAAAAAGATGTTCGTGAGACGATCATTCTTGCCAGGCAAGGCAAGATTGGCGAGGCCACTCAACAACTTCGCAGTAACGAGGGCAAAAATCTGCGCGATCAGCTTGCGCAAACAGTGTCGCAATTTGTCGCCACGGAGGGACAGGAACTTGCACAGCGCAATGCCTATATAGACAGGATGCGCTCCTTGCTGACGGCGACTTCGATCGTCGCGCTTACCTCAGCAGCCGTGCTGGGTTTTTTGCTTTTGTCACGTGTTCAGCGCGCGGCACGTCTGCTCTTTGAAGGGCAGTCGGCTTTGCTGTCTGAGAAAGAGCTTCTTGAGGAACGCGTGAAAGAGCGAACAGCGGAGCTCGAACGGGAGCGTGCTGTTGCTGAGCATGAGCGCAAACGGGTTGAAATCCTTTTGCAGGATTCAAACCACCGCATCGGCAATTCACTGGCCACTGTTTCTTCGTTGCTTGGCCTGCAATTGCGACAAACGCGCAGTGAAGAAGCCCGCGCGGCCCTCGTTGCGGCGCGCGATCGGGTGCAGACGGTTTCGACCGCGCATCGCAGGCTCCGGCTGGGCGAGGATATGGAATCGACGCGAATTGATGAGTTTCTGGAAACAGTTATCGAAGATATCCGCGAGGGAATTGCGGATGATCGCCAAATCACTTTCACAACGGATTTTGCGCCACTTGATCTCAAAGCGCGGGATGTTACGACAATCGGTATCATTCTGGGCGAGCTTATCACCAATGCGATCAAGCATGCTTTCAAGGGGCGGCAAGGCGGTCGAATTTCAGTTAGCTTCAAAAATGACGTTGAGAGTGGAAAGCCTGCTTTGATGGTCGAAGATGACGGTATCGGCTGGCAGGGTGGCGATACGGATAATGCGCGCGAACAGAATGGCCTTGGCACGCTGGTGGTCGAGCAACTTTGCATGCAGTTTGGCGAAAAGCCGGTTTATTCGACGTCCGAAGATGGTACGGGAACACGCGTGATCGTCCGGTTGTCCTCCCTTGTTCACGCGCGGCCAGATCAGGAGCACGAAGCTTCGTCATAAAAACGGCCCCCAACGAAACATCGCGGGGAGCCGGTCTCATCTGTTTTGCTTATCGTAAAATCAGCGCTTCGTCTTATTTGAAAGCAAGCTCACCAGCGCTATGCCTGCCAATGGCAGTGCGACAGCGAGAATTGGACGTTTCAGAATTGACGGCACGGTTGCAATTGCAGCCGTTGCCACGAGTGCTGATTTGTCTGCGGCGATACGCTCTTTGCGTTTCTTTTCTTCTGCCGCAGCCTGAACTTTGAGCACTGCAATGATAAGCAGAGCAATGATAATCGATAGCCCTGCGAGAATGAGTGCAGCAATCGGCCCGCCGTAATTTTGAGCCAGTGCAAGAAAAGCGGCGACGCAAAGAAACACAACCGCGATCAGTCCGAAGACAGCAATTGCCGCTCCAAAAATTGCAGCACGTTTAGCACGTCCGGTGAGAAGCTTTAGCTCATCACCGGCAAGCGTTGCCACGACTGGTGCCAGAAGCTTCAGCATGGCGCGGATCAGCGGCGCAAGAGAAGGGCGAGCAGATAACCGATACCAACAGCCGTCGCCAGCGATGCAATCGGTTTGGCCCGCACTGTTTCGGTCAACTGCGCTTCGACATCCTGCGCTTTGCTTTTCAGGTCATCGACAACGTCTTCACCCTGCACATATGCGCTTTTATACGTTTGCTTGGCGGTGCGTTTCGCATCGCGCACAGTCTGGGAACCAAGATTCGCCAGGGTTGCGGCGATGGCAGCAATATCTTCCTTCAGCTGCTCGACCTGAGACTGAAGGTCTTCAGTTGTCGAATCGGTCAGTGCCTCTTCGAGATTTTCCTCAATCTTACGCGTGTTGGTTGTTCCGCGCGCCATGTCAGGCCTCCTGTTTAATCACTGTTTGCAACATATGTTGTTCGACGAGTGGTCTAATTTCTAAAATTGCATCCCACGGTAACAGACGTCGAGCCAATTTAGGCATCAAGAAGACGACAAGCAACCGTATCAATTCACCACAATAACGTTGTTACGGCGCAATGGTTGCATGTTCAGGCATAAGTCAGCAACTCAAACCATGACGATCTGCAAGTCATGGTAAATATCGCTGGAATCGTTTGCGCTGACGCGTCCTGTCTTACGCAAAAAACAGATAGGCTGCGCAAGCGACAGTGATGAAAGCCAGACCGCCGTAATAGGATGGCTTTAATGATCGCGCGCGAACAGGCAATGGATCATCGTTGCCTGCCATCGCCATACGAGCAGCGTTTTCAAGTGCCTGAATGTCTTTAAGCATCATGAGCCTCTCCTCCCGAATTCCGTTCAGTCCCAGGCAATGATTGGAAATGCCCAAACTATCCCCAAACTGTCCATTGCAGCATATCACGCCTGATTTGAAGCTTTTATGCAAGTGCTATCCCGATAAGGGGATCAGCGTTCTTGGGGGCAGCAGGTTTGAGAAATTTATGTGTTCAATCCTAAAAATAGCAGCATTTTCAAAACATGACTTGCATCATCATATTAATGGGAGTTAAGAAAAGGCCTCAAGTGGCATGACAGGCGGCGGGGCAGTCTGCATGATTGATCTGTCATGTACGCTCGGACCTGAACAATCAAAAGGCGATGAAAATGACTGGTTTCTGGCGAAAAAGCTTCATGGCTGCGGCGATGGGCATGGGGCTGCTGGCATTTGCGGGTTCTGCACTTGCACAGGAGGCACAGCAGCCTGCCAACGATAGCCCCGCTGCGACCAGCCCAGCCCCCGTTCAAGCACCGGCAGCCCAGCCCGCCATTATACCATCCGCAACCCCAGCAAGTGAACCCAATGCAGCAGAGCCACTGACCGCAACCGAGGCGCCCCCTGCTTTTGTCCTGCCGCATGACCTTTCGCCATGGGGTATGTTCATGGCCGCCGACTGGGTTGTGAAAGGGGTGATGATCGGTCTTGCGGTTGCATCACTTTTAACCTGGACGATCTTGATCGCGAAATCGCTTGAACTGGCCGGTGCTCGCAGCCGCGCCAAACACGCATTGAAGATCATTGGTCATTCGGCGACACTTTCCGAAGCTGTTCGTACACTTGAAGGCGCGAAGGGACCGGCTTCCATTCTGGTCCGCGCTGCCGAAGATGAAGTTCGTCTTTCTGGCCCGGCATTGGCGCGTGCCGGAGGGGAAGGCCTTAAGGAGCGCGTTACCTCGCGCCTGTCGCGCATCGAAGCAAAAGCCGGACGCCGTCTTTCCAAGGGTACGGGCATTCTGGCAACCATCGGTTCGGTCGCGCCCTTTGTCGGTCTTTTTGGAACTGTGTGGGGCATCATGAATTCGTTTATCGGCATCAGTCAGGCACAGACGACCAATCTTGCTGTTGTTGCTCCGGGCATTGCAGAAGCGTTGCTCGCCACGGCCATCGGCCTTGTTGCGGCCATTCCTGCCGTTGTTATCTATAACGTTTTCGCCCGTTCAATCACTGGTTACCGCGCGCTGCTTGCCGATGCTTCAGCGGGCGTTGAGCGTCTGGTAAGCCGGGATCTTGACTTCAGAACAGCTGGCGTGCGTGAAGGCGCGCTGCACGCAGCGGAGTAGTATCATGGCTGGCAAAGTTCGAGAAGGCGATGGCGACGATCTGGAACTGAACCACGAAATCAACGTGACACCGTTCATCGATGTTATGCTGGTTCTCCTGATCATCTTCATGGTTGCGGCCCCTCTTGCGACTGTGGACATCAACGTGGATCTGCCTGCGTCGACTGCAACACCTGCACCTCGCCCTGACAAGCCGATCTATGTGACGCTCAAGGAAGATTTATCCATCAGCGTTGGCAACGACACGGTTGCTCGCGAAGGACTGGGGCAAAAGCTTGACGGTGTGTCTGAGCGAAACAAGGATGCGCGGGTCTTTTTGCGGGCTGACAAAATGGTTGGTTACGGTGAATTGATGCGTGTGATGAACCTGCTGCGAGAAGCTGGCTATCTCAAGATTGCGCTGGTCGGCCTTGAAACTGTGGGGGCTGCCTCTGATGGTTCAGCACCAGCCTCTGCGCCGGTTGGTCAGGGAGCACAGTAAATGGACAGATTGCCGCCCGAACATCCCCCCCTTAAAAATGTGGCATCGACGGATAGCCATCATTATTCCTTTTGGCATGATGCAGGGCGTTGGATTGGTGCGGGGATTATCGTCTTAAGTGTACATGCTGCCGGCGCCTATGCGATCAGCATGAATCAGGATGAGGATCAGCCGGATGGCGCGCAGGTTGCTGCCATGGTGGTTGAGTTTGCACCTGAGCCGGAAGCTCCGATGGAAGAAGTGGTGTCCGAAGCACCTCAACAGGAAACGGCTGTAGAGCCTGTCGAAGAGGTTCAACCGGAGCCCGTCGTTGAGGAGATCAAGGAGCCGGAACCAGAGCCGGAGCCTGAAGTGATCAATGAACCGGAAGAGGTAATTCCGGATATTGTTGAGGCCCCTAAGCCGGAAGTGGCTGTACCGGCTCCGGTCGAAAAGCCGAAGCCAAAGATTGAAAAGCCGAAGGAAGAGAAGCCAAAGGCCGAAAAGCCAAAGCCGGTCAAGAAAATCGAAAAGCCGAAGCCAAAGCAGGCGGAGAAGGCCAAGGAAACGCGCCAGGCAAGTGCGCCGCGCATGGACGTGGATTCGGGTGCCAAACCCGTTGCCAATCGCCGTGGCGACAACAACGCATCAGCTGGTGTCAGTTCCAATAAGTGGCAGTCGAAACTTTATTCGCACTTGTTGCGCCGCACGCGTTCATTGCAGCGTCAAGCTGGCAGAGGTGTGAAAGGGACGGCACAGGTTGCGTTTGTCGTTGATCCGTCTGGTAATATTCTCTCTGTGAAACTGGCGCGCTCATCGGGCAATCCAACTGTTGATGAACTGGCTGTTCAGGCCACGCGCAACTCATCGCCCGTGCCTGCGCCACCCGCCGCAATTGCAAAGCCGCGGATGCCAATCACAGTGCCAATTCAGTTCAAATAGGCAGCGAAGCGATATCTTAGAGCAACTCCGGCAAAAGCGGAAACCGGTTTGCTAAACTCTACATCGAGCATCACCAGCCCGCTTCCGCCAATAAAAAAGCGCGGAATGTCCGCGCTTTCTGATACCTTATCTCGCATGCTGATCAGGCAGCGGCACTTTCCGAAGAAATGACGCTGATAATATCGTTGACGACCTTCTCAACAAGAACACGATCATCGCCTTCCGCCATAACACGGATAAGCGGCTCGGTTCCGGAAGGGCGAATAACCAGACGGCCTTGCGTACCAAGACGGTCCTGCGCCTCATTAATCGCGCTCTTGACCTTCTTGTTCTCAAGTGGCTTTCCGCCAGCGGTACGCACATTCTTGAGAAGCTGTGGAACCGGCTCAAACTTGCGGCACAATTCGCTCAGCGGCTTATTCTCTTCCTGTGCAACGGCAAGGATCTGCAATGCAGAAACCAAGCCATCACCCGTGGTCGCAAAATCTGACAGAACAATATGCCCTGACTGTTCGCCACCCACATTAAAGCCATGCTCACGCATATGCTCAACCACGTAACGATCACCGACCTTGGTGCGGGCGAGCGTCATGTTATGATCATGCAAAAAGCGTTCGAGGCCGAGATTCGACATAATTGTCGCAACGATACCGCCGCCTTGCAAACGGTCAGACCGAGCCCATGATTCGGCAATCACAGCCAAAAGCTGATCGCCATCAATCACCGTGCCGTTTTCATCGACAAGCAGAACACGATCAGCGTCGCCATCCAGTGCAATACCAACATCGGCGCGCACTTCATGCACTTTCTTCATCAACCCAATCGGATGGGTCGAGCCACAATCCTCATTGATGTTGATGCCGTTTGGCTCGTCATTGATGGTAATGACCTCCGCGCCAAGCTCCCATAGCGCTGCAGGTGCAACCTTATAGCCCGCGCCATTGGCACAATCGACCACAACCCGCAGACCATTGAGCGAAATATTGCGTGGCAGCGTGCGTTTCGCAAATTCGATATAGCGATAGATATCACCATCAACGCGCTTGGCCTTGCCCACATCTCCATGGGTCGCAAGATGCGCAGACAAATCACTGTCGATCAGGCTTTCGATCTTCAGCTCGATTTCATCGGACAGCTTGAAACCATCAGGACCGAAAAGCTTGATGCCATTATCATAGAAAGGATTATGCGAAGCCGAAATCATCACACCAATATCAGCACGCAAAGAACGGCAAAGCATAGCAACGGCCGGCGTTGGAATTGGACCAAGCAGGAAAACATCCATGCCGGCAGCGGTGAAACCAGCAACCAGTGCGTTTTCCAGCATATAGCCGGAACGACGCGTATCTTTACCGATCACAACGCGTGAGGCTTGTCCCTTGCGACGGAAGATATGACCGACAGCCATACCAACTTTCATGGCAATATCAGGCGTCATCGGAAAGCTGTTGGCCTTGCCGCGAATGCCGTCGGTTCCAAAATACTTGCGTGTCATATTCTTAGCCTTGCGTTGCGCCATAGAGCTGTCTCGAAGCAAACAAATATCAGTCGCTGTTAATCCCTAAGGCAGCAATGGCATCCGAACTTTCCTGAGCCCGGCAATCGATTGTCTGCGTTATTAGCGCAAAACCACCCGTCATTGCAATTTCACCTTTCGGGGAAACAGACCACTTTAAAGCATCAATTTCCAAATCTGTCCTATGATGCGCCGAAATGCTTAACAGAGCCTTTCCGACAAAACTCGCTGTGAAAGCAGAAAAGCCGGGCAGACTGCCCGGCTATTCATAATCATTACAGATGCTTATTGCGGCTGCGGGTTCGGTTCCATGCCAGGCTCACTGCCCGGTTCATCACCCTTGCGCTTACGCTTGCTTCCCGCTTTCGGAACACCTGAACCGCGCGACGGCGTATCATTGCCCTGATCACGCGATGGCTTGTTGCCTGCGATCAGTTCCCTGATTTCATCGCCGCTGAGCGTTTCATATTCCAGAAGACCTTCCGCCAGTGCAATCCAGTCCTCACGCTTTTCCGTCAAGATGCGGGTGGCATCGGCATAGGCCTCATCAATCAGGCGGCGCACTTCGGCGTCGATGATCTGCGCGGTTTCTTCCGAAATATTCTGCGTGCGCGAAACCGAATGGCCGAGGAAAACCTCTTCCTGATTGTCACCATAAGCCACACGGCCAAGCTTGTCGGAATAACCCCACTGCGTGACCATCGAACGAGCAAGTTTCGTCGCCTGCTGAATATCGGAAGAAGCACCGGACGTAATGTTTTCCTTGCCGAATTTCAGCTCTTCCGCCACACGGCCACCCATCATGATCGCCAGACGCGAGATCATCCATGTATAGGTCGCTGAATAACGATCACCTTCAGGAAGCTGCATCACCATACCCAGCGCACGCCCGCGCGGAATAATGGTTGCCTTGTGAACAGGATCCGAACTCGGAACATTGAGCGCAACGATCGCATGCCCTGCTTCATGATAGGCCGTATTGGCCTTTTCTTCCTGCGTCATGGCGGAGCGGCGTTCCGCACCCATCATGATCTTGTCCTTGGCGTCTTCGAATTCCTGCATGGTCACAAGGCGCTTGTTACGGCGTGCGGCCATCAGGGCAGATTCGTTGACGAGATTGGCAAGATCAGCACCGGAAAAGCCCGGCGTACCGCGTGCGATAACCTTGAGATCAACATTGGGTGCAAGCGGAACATTGCGCACATGCACTTTGAGAATCTGCTCGCGGCCCACAATATCAGGGTTCGGAACGACGACCTGACGGTCAAAACGGCCCGGACGCAACAATGCAGGATCAAGAACGTCAGGACGGTTGGTTGCAGCAATCAGAATGATCGATTCATTGGCTTCAAAACCATCCATCTCAACCAGAAGCTGGTTAAGTGTCTGTTCGCGTTCGTCGTTACCGCCACCAAGACCGGCGCCACGATGACGACCGACAGCATCGATTTCGTCGATGAAGATAATGCAAGGCGCATTCTTCTTGGCCTGTTCGAACATGTCACGGACGCGGCTTGCACCAACACCGACGAACATTTCAACGAAGTCAGAACCGGAAATCGTGAAGAACGGCACATTGGCTTCGCCTGCAACAGAGCGCGCGAGCAAAGTCTTACCGGTTCCGGGAGGACCAACGAGCAGAACACCACGTGGAATCTTACCACCCAGACGCTGAAATTTCTGCGGATCGCGCAGGAACTCAACAATTTCTTCCAGATCCTGCTTGGCTTCTTCAACGCCCGCAACGTCCTGAAACGTCACGCGACCATGCGCTTCGGTCAAAAGCTTGGCCTTGGACTTGCCAAAGCCCATCGCACCGCGCGAACCACCCTGCATCTGACGCATGAAGAAAATCCACACGCCAAGAATAAGAATCATCGGCAACCAGGAAAGCAGAATGCCTAAAAGCGAGCTGGAACCATCGCTTTCAGGGCGAGCAGTAATCGTCACGCCTTTATCTTCAAGGCGCGAAACCAGCCCAGTATCGCCGGGTGAATAGGTCTGAAAGGTCGAGCCATTATCAGCAAACGTACCGCTAATCCGCTCACCAGTGATCGTAACCGACTTCACGCGCCCATTGGAAACGTCATCGATAAACTGGGAATAGGAAACTTCACGGGAATTCGTGCGCTGGCCAGGACTCTGGAACAGGTTGAACAGCGCGATCAAGAGCAGAGCAATGATCGCCCAAAGGGCGAAGTTGCGATAGTTCGGATTCATAACGGGTCCAATCGATACCACGGCCACCCCGCGAGAACGGGATGATGTTTCGTTCTAACATAGGATCGAAGGAAGGCCTTGCCAAGGCGCGAGAGCCGCACAGTCTTCGATTCTTATCAAACTGGTTTATAAAAATTAGGACATTGTCGTCCAAAACGCTGCTCAAAGGCTTTTGCCAGCGCAAAATCATAGCCAGGAAGAACGTGATCAAAGAGCGCGAAGTGCTTTTCGATGCTGATTCCCGCGGGCAATTTCTGCCCGTCGAGTATTGGAAGCTGCGAAAGTTTGCCGTCTTCATAAATCGCAGGCAAAACAAGCAAGGCTTCGCGCAGCGCAGAATCAACTTCCAATCCCGCACCTTTGACGAAATCGCCAAGCTCCTGCCGATCCGGTGCCGCCACCTTCAAGGAAGCTGTTCCATCATTGTGGAAACGGAACCGACCATCCCAGATGATCTGCTGCCCCGGATCAAGACGCATAACGGGAAGATTGCGCCGCTCACGTCGAAAGCAGTGCGGCTGGCCGTTTTTGCCAAGTTCGATAAGCGCGCCAAAAATTGTCAAGCGGTCCACTTTCTCATGACCTGACAGAAGCTTTTCAATGCGCGAGCGCTCGGCATCACCGGGCAAAAAGCGGCGCCCTCCGGCAAGCGAAGCAAGCAGCCCCGATAAAAGCCGCCGGATATTTTCTGGCAATGCAGCATAGACATCCGCATCGACCCCAATCGTGCCAAACGGGTCCATTTGAAGACAATGCGCATTCGCCAGAGCAGCAATCAGAATTGCGTTGTCACGCTGACGCGCAGCGCGCGCCACAGCGATTTTTTCGAGAACCATGGCCGGGTCAGCCAATGCTGCTGTGGTTGCGCGCACCCGCGGACGTTCATAACGCGTATTGACATTGCTTGGATCATCAATCCACACAACACCCCGCTGACAAAGCATATCGCGTAAGACAGCACGCGACAGATGAAGCAATGGCCGGATAAGCTCAACCGAATTTTCGAGCCTCGAACGCGATGCCATGGCCGCAAGTCCACGCGCTTCTGAATGCGAGCTGCGCTCTTTGCGCATCAGAAATGTTTCAATCTGATCGTCGCTTGTGTGGCCAGTGGCAATAACATCTGCACCAGCCTCATGTGCTGCCTGAACCAGCAGGCGATATCGGGCAGAACGTGCGGCTGCGGCAATGCCTGTCTTCGGCTTGGCGTCGTCCCATGTCAGAGTGCGATGAGAAAGCCCATGCGCTTTGCAAAGCTTCCCGACATCAGCCGCTTCTTTGGCCGATTCGGCCCGCAAACCATGATCAATGGTGACAACGGTGATCGACGGCGGGGACTTGAGCGTCGCGAGATAGTCTTTCAGCAAAAACAGCAATGCCAGTGAATCACTGCCACCTGAAACAGCAGCGACAATTCCTTTTGCATGCTCTAATTCGAAAGGTTTTAAAATATCGACCGGGGAAAGCCCCACGAATGATCTCCAAAATCAGCATTTAATCCGTTTACGTTCATCCGTAACCCGCTTCAAAATGGCAGGTGCGGCGCTCGGATAACGCTCGGGAATTTGCTTGAATGTCGCGCAGGCGACATCGTTATTGTCCATCTTTTCAAGCGTCATACCAAGCTTGAACATGTTTTCCGGGGCACGTTTGGACTCTGGATAATCGCGTTGCGTATCGATGAAAACAGTCGCAGCTTCAGGATAACGTGATTGACCGTAAAGCGATTCACCCAACCAGTAACGCGCTTCGGCAGTGGCCGGATCGGCTGGATAGCGTTTAATATGTTCGCGAAAACCTGCTTCAGCCGCTTTGTAATCGCCCGACATAAGATATTGATAGGCAGCCTGATAAAGCGAATTCGGATTATCATCCGTCGGCAGAGACGCCACCGCATCGCCTCCCGGCACGGCTGCACCCTGTTCCGCCGGACGCGGCTGAACATTGATCGTTTCGCCGATTACATTGCCATTGTTATCAAACTCGATGGAGCCAAGCGTTTTTGGCGGCTCCCCACGTTGCGGCCCGCCTTGTGAGGCAGCGCCTGAACCAATAGCCATGGAATCGGCGCCCGATGCATTATTGGCCGCCGTCTGTGAAGAAGAACCGAGATTCCCGTCCTGCATTGTGGTTCCCGAACCCCCGTTATCAGGGGTTCCGGTGGCTGTTGCGTCGGCAAGTGACGTTTCACCTGCCTCCTTGCCTGCATCAGCGCGCCCACCTTCGAGCTTCTGGAACCGGCGTTCATTTTCTTCCTGCATTTTCTGCATCTGGTCCTGAAATTCCAGAACCTGAAAATTCATGGCTTCCGCGCGGTTACCAAGCTTATCCGCAATATCAACCGGATTACCCATGCCCTGCGAACAAAGATCCCCACCCGGAGGTGGTGCTGCCAATGGTGCACTCTGACCAGCACTTGACTGGGTGGAAGCTGTGCCACCGTTTTTCTTTTCCAACTCTTCAAATCGGAAGAGATTGTCGTCCTGCGTTTTTTGCAGCAATTCGTCGGTAAAACGAATCTGCGCATCCACATCCTCAACCTTGCCGGTCAGGTTGCGAATGAGTTCCTGCTGCAAGCCGGGGCTCTGGTAGCCACCCTGCCCGCCTGTGCCACCGCTATCACGCATGGCGTCATCGAGAATGGCTGTCGAACCAATGACAACATGATTCTGTGCGCCGCCCTTGCCTTTTTCAAGTGCCCGGAAACGGGTTTCATTATCACGCTGAACCTGAAGCATCTTATCGCGAAGTTGCAGGATGCGGGCGTATGACTGCGCATTCTGATGCGCAAGATTGCATATCTGCTGCGAAAACTGGCCACCCCCGAGATCGCCCGCCTGCGCAATCTGGATGGTTCCCTGCTCAGAAGAAACAGATGCAGCCAGAACCGGAGCACCCGCCAAAAGCGGCAGCATGGCAAATGCCAGTGTCACTTTTCTCATTGGTTTCCTCATTCCCTTTCGCCCCTATTGCTCATGTACCCTAAAACCTTTCGACCGCGGTCATCATGTTCATGCTCATCGTGATATTTGATGCCTGAATATCAACTGAACACCCAACTTCGCGCGGCCCTCTTTCGCTTTTAGAGAAAATCCATAAAAAGCAAAGATGCTTTCCCTATCACACAGGTGAGTTCGGCCAAAATTTGTCGAAGATGCCAATAAGTCGGTCCCTGAAACAAAAAAAGCAGCCCAAAGGCCGCTTTTTCTGGATTAGGTTCAGGCGATTTTCTGAAACTTAGCTACCGGCACCGTTGAGAACGGTAACCGCACGGCGGTTCTGCGACCAGCAAGAGTTGTTGTCGCAAACAGCCACTGGACGTTCGTTGCCGTAGGAAACGGTACGCATACGGCTGGTTGGAACGCCACGAGCCGCAAGGAAATCACGGGTTGCAGCAGCACGGCGCTGGCCGAGTGCAAGATTGTATTCGCGTGTGCCGCGCTCGTCCGCATGGCCTTCAATCGTGACCGAATACTGCGGATAACGCTGCAACCACTGAGCCTGCTTCGACAGAGTCTGCTGTGCGTCTGCACGGATCAGCGACGAGTCGAGGTCAAAAAGAATGCGGTCACCGACGTTCACAGTGAAATCCTGAGAAGAGCCAGGCGCTGCTGCACCACCAGCAAGACCAAGATCTCCGGCATTGTTCGGAAGGTTCTTCTTGGACGCACAACCGACAACGGCGAGCGACATGAAAAGGGCAATAGCGATAGGGCTACGTGCGATCGACTGGAAACGGCGCATGGGCCGGAGCTCCTTAAGATTTGATGTTCCTGCGTGACCAACCAATAATCATATTTAGGTTAAGGCAGGCTCAAGAAGTATGGTTAACAATTCCTTATGGCCAAATGCAGAACGGCTTTTCAGTTGCAATTCTCCTTTTAGGCCATGATGGCTAAATGCGGCAGAAACACGACCCAACGGCCTGAATTATGGCATTTTACCGAAAAAAGCATGAAACAAACAGATAGAGCATTTCCAATGTTTCAATCAAAACTGGAAATGCTCAACGTTTCACACCCTTAGGCTCACCATGAAGGTAATTACTCAAGCAATGGCGACCAGGCTGGATCTGAACCGAAGTTCGGAGTCTGGATCTGACGCTCATTACGGCCTGTCAGATCAATCGTGAAAAGCTTGGGACCACCAGCACCAGCGGCCTTGCGGAAGAACATCAGCACGCGGCCATTGGGAGCCCAGGTCGGGCCCTCATTATGGAAGCCGGAAGTCAGAAGGCGCTCACCCGTACCGTCGGTTTTCATGACACCAATGGAGAACTGACCCTGCGACTGCTTCGTGAAAGCGATCAGATCACCGCGCGGAGACCAGACAGGCGTCGAATAGCTGCCATCCCCTGCCGAAATGCGGCGTGGATTGGAACCGTCAGCACCCATGACATAGAGCTGCGGACGACCGCCACGGTCCGACGAAAACACGATCTGCGAACCATCGGGCGAATAAGAAGCACTCGTATCAATTGCCTGACTGCTGGTCAGACGTGTCGTCGTGCGGTTACGCAGATCCATCGTATAAATATTGGCGCTGCCATCGTCCTGCAAAAGGCTCATGACAACCTTCTGTCCGTCCGGCGAAAAGCGTGGTGCAATCGACATGCCGGGGAAGTTGCCAACCAGTTCGCGCTGACCGGTTTCCAGCTGCAACAGATAAACGCGCGGCTGACCACCGGCAAACGACATATATGTCACTTCCTGACGGTTCGGCGAGAAGCGTGGCGTCAGCGCCATGTCACGACCGTCAGAGAGATAGCGCACATTCGCGCCGTCCTGATCCATAATCGCCAGACGCTTCACACGCTTCTGCGCAGGGCCCGATTCATCCACAAAAACAATGCGTGTATCAAAATAACCCTTTTCACCCGTCAGGCGCTCATAAATCGCATCTGCAATAATATGCGCAACACGACGCCAGTTATCGGGCGTTGTGAAGAACTGCTGACCGATCAGCTGCTGGCCGCCAAACGTATCCCAAAGGCGGAATTCAGCCTTGAGCCGTCCATCGGGCTGCTTGGTAATACGACCTGTCACCAGTGCCTGCGCATTGATCACTTTCCAGTCTTCAAAACGCGGCGATGCATCAGGGTTGGATATCTTTTCAATGAAAGCCCCCTTGTTGATCGGCGCAAAAAGGCCCGAACGTTCAAGATCGGCTGCAATGACCGACGTGATATTCGCACCCAGCTGATCACCCGAAAGAAAATCGGTGACCGCAATTGGCAATGGCTCAACCACACCCTTGTTGATGTTGATTTCCACCACCGCACGCGCAGGCATGGTGGCCACCAGGCTCGCAGCAATCATACAGGCGAAAGCCGAAAAAACGATCCGGATCTTTTTGTTCATGATGCCGATTTTCATGTCTTTAGGGACCTCTTTTGTCCTTTGGCCTCGTTAAGGCAATCGATAGGAGTGACCAGCAAGGCTGATCAGAACATTTCACTCGGGTCGAAGTTGACGATCACTTCCGACCATGAATCATATTTGTCTGCTGGCAGGTTATAAGGTGCACAACGGGCCACAGCGCGTTTCGCACTTTCCGCTGCTGCACGACCAACACCGTCAGTGCCACCACCAGATGTCACTTCAGGAACACCCTGAATAGAACCATCCTGATTGAGATGCATCTTCACCGTGACAATCAGTCCTGGCGCGTCTGCCACACCGGCAGGCACATTCCAGCACTTGGAAATGGCACCACGAAGCGCATCCATTTCATTCTGGCTCAATTTTGAGCCACCCGTATTCTTCTTGCCGCCAAGCGATGCCTGATCGGTCGAACGCTTTGCACCGCCGCCTGATGTCTTCTGCTTGTTGAGAAGCGCTGCCACTTCATCAGCAATCGCATCATTTTTCGATTGCGACGTCTGCGAGGCCGACTGCGTCGGCTTCTTTTCTTCCACAGGCTTGCGATCCGGCGTTTTTGCCGTCTGCGCCTGCGGCGGTTTTGGCTTTGCCTGTGGCGCCGGCACATTATCCGGCAATTTCGGTGCCGTCTGGTCAGGAGCTTCCGCCTGTTTTTCGATCGCTTCTGCGACCGGATCAGGCTTCACGTCCTGTTTTGCTTCAGGCTTGGTTTGCACTTCCGTCGCAGGAACCGGTGTCGGCTTTTCCTGCGGCGTTGGTTCGGGCTTGGGATCAGGCTTCGGCTCCGGCTTTTTCACCGGCTCCGGCTGTGCCTTTGGTTCCTCAGCCGCTTCAATTGGCTTGGCCTTGTTGTCTGGTTTCGGCGGCGTCTGAAGATCGACTTCATTGTCACCGACATTCTGGGCATCCGGTACGGTGTTCGGCTTTTTGGTCGGAACGGGCGCCGACTTTTCCTTCATGGGCGCAGTTTTATCGCCCTGCTGGATTTGCGTGATCGATTCGATCGGCACGATGTCGACCGGAAATGATTCCGAATCCTGCACGTCGAAAGGCTTCGGCGAGGAAAACGAAACCACAACCAGCGCAAGCGCAACGGCATGGAGTGCAACAGAAGATATCAGGCCAGCCTTCATGATGCCGTCAGCTATCCTGCTCCTGGAGTGTCACAAGGCCGATATTCTTGAAACCGGCGGCGGAGATACGAGCCATAACCTTCATGACAGTGCCATAATCGGCAGCCTTGTCACCGCGCACAAAAATGCGCTCTTCATACCCGGTTTTGGCAATCGCCTGAAGCTTGGGAACCACTTCATCAATCGGAATTTCAGTTTCCTGAATAAAGATCCGACCTTCGTTGTTGACCGAAACAGTGATTGGCTGCGTATCGGCATTCATGGCCTTGGCCTGCGTATCGGGCAGATCAATCGGCACACCAACCGTCAGAAGCGGTGCGGAAACCATGAAAATGATAAGCAGCACCAGCATCACGTCCACGAATGGCGTAACGTTGATCTCGCTCATTAATGCCTTCTTGCGGCCACGCCTGCGGCGACCACCCGATTGCATTCCCTGATTTCCAACTGACATGCCCATTTCAATATTCCCGAAGGCTCGATTTAGCTTTGATGCTGGAACACGCTTAGTTGCGTGGCGTCAGCTTCTCATCAATTTGGCGCGACAGTATGGCGGAGAACTCGTCTGCAAAACCTTCAAGGCGTCCGTTGATTTTGCCTGCATCACCCGAGAGCTTGTTATAGGCAATAACCGCAGGGATAGCTGCGAGCAAACCAATGGCCGTTGCAAGCAGCGCTTCCGCAATACCGGGAGCAACAACCGCGAGGCTGGTATTTTTCGAGGCCGCAATCGCCTGAAACGACGTCATAATACCGACAACAGTACCGAACAGCCCCACAAACGGCGCGGCTGAACCGGTCGTAGCCAGAAAGCCGAGACGCGATTCAAGTTTTTCACCTTCGCGGGCAAGCGCCACATCCATTGCCTTGTCGATACGCATTTGAAGCGCTATCGGCGAGCGCGCGCCTTTTTCGAACGATTTCTTCCATTCGCGCATGGCAGCAATAAAGATCGACGCCATTCCCGTGGTGCGGCGCTCATTAAGAGTGCGATAAAGCTCCTCAAGCGATTGCCCCGACCAGAAAGCCTGTTCAAAGCGATCGATGGCGCGACGTGCGCGGCCATAGGACACGATCTTGTCCACGATGATCGCCCACGTCCAGACCGAAGCGAGAATGAGACCAAGCATAACCAGCTTGACCACCCAGCCCGCATGCATAAACAGGCCCCAGAGGGTAATATCGGCGGCTGGGGCCGCAAGCGCAATATTTTCCATCGATCTACCGTCCTCGAATCCAAACGCCCGGCGTCAGAACCGGGCGGCATCACAAATTCTTCTTAAAACGCCCGCTACCGAACGCCCCAACCACCATAAACGGACTTCAAATTAAAATCCTCACAGCGCTTGTCATGGTTAATTTTGGTGAAAGGAAGGCGTTACACACGATCCAACCTCTCAACCGATTCCGTCATCATGATTAATCGGCCATTATGGTTAAAGATCAGTTAGCATTTAATAAGAGGCGATATAGGCCCGTTAATTATTGCAGATCGGCTGAAAATATCAGCCCGCTTTTGTGAAAGCCTCACGCCATTCATCCGGTATGCGACGCGGATGACCCTGCTTGGTAATCATCACTGCTTCAACTTTTGCTTCCGAAAGCAGACGGTCGCCACAGGTAATCTTCTGCGCCATGATCACACGCGCGCCGCGGATTTCATGCACACGGGTTTCAATCAGAATGAGATCATCCATCTTTGCAGGCGATTTGTAATCGATCTCCATGCGACGAACGACCCAGACCATTTCTTCACCCAAGGCGCCTTCAGCAAGTTCGATGTGATGCACATCCTGAAGACGCAGAAAATCAGTGCGGCCGCGCTCATAAAATTCAAGATAGCGGCCATGATACACAAAGCCGGAAAAATCCGTATCCGCATAATAGATACGCGCATAGAGATGATGCACCCCATCCTTTAATGCGCCTGAAACTGATTGTGCTGCTGCCTGATCGATTGTGTGCGTCATTCGTCTTCCATGAAAAGGCCAAACTGCGACTGCTGTGCCACTTCCGCAGGGGCAGCAAGTCCCATATGCTGCCAGGCAAGCGCCGTGAGAACACGCCCGCGCGGCGTGCGCTGCAAAAAGCCCTGCTGAATCATATAGGGTTCGATAATATCTTCAATGGCATCGCGCGGTTCGGATAGTCCGGCCGCAATGGTTTCGATCCCGACTGGTCCGCCGCCAAAATTTCGCGCGATCATATCAAGATAGCGCCGATCCAGCTGATCAAACCCGCGATTATCGACCTCAAGCCGCGAAAGCGCTTCATCGGCGATCTTGCGATCAATGACATCGGCACCGGCAACCAACGCGAAATCACGAACACGCCGCAACAAACGGCCCGCAATACGCGGTGTGCCGCGCGAACGGCGTGCCACTTCCAGCGCGCCATCGGGCGAAATACCCATCTGCATGATGCGCGCACCGCGCCGCACAATATATTCGAGTTCTTCAACCGTATAGAAATTCAGCCTGACAGGAATACCAAAGCGATCGCGCAAAGGCGTCGTCAAAAGCCCCAGACGCGTTGTCGCTGCAACCAGCGTGAATTTCGCAAGATCGATCTTCACCGAACGCGCTGCCGGACCTTCACCAATAATGAGATCAAGCTGAAAATCTTCCATTGCCGGATAGAGAATTTCTTCAACAGCCGGGCTGAGACGGTGAATTTCGTCGATAAACAGCACATCACGATCTTCGAGATTGGTCAGAAGCGCTGCAAGATCACCAGCCTTGGCAATCACCGGACCAGAGGTCGAGCGGAAATTGACGCCCAGTTCTTTGGCCATAATCTGCGCGAGCGTGGTTTTTCCCAGTCCCGGAGGACCGACGAAAAGCACGTGATCGAGTGCTTCGCCGCGCACTTTGGCGGCTTCAATAAAGACTTTGAGATTGGCGCGCGCTTGCGCCTGCCCCACAAAATCATCCAGCGTTTGCGGGCGCAAAGTTGTATCGGCATCTTCGCCGCGCAGATCAGCATCGATAAGGGGATTGCGGTCGCTCATGCCATCCCTCTCGCATGAACATTCAGCGCACACAAGTAGCTCACCGCGACAACTCCTTCAGACCGAGGCGAATAAGTTTGGCCGAATCGGCATCCTGACCGGCTTCTTTTAGCGCCGCAGCCACAGCATTGGCCGCCTGATCACGGGAATAACCGAGATTGGATAGCGCCGAGACAGCATCGCTGACCGGCGCCGAGGCAACACCTGAGCCAAGTTCCTGTTTGAGACCGATTGTTCCGCTGGCTTCCCCTGCAAAGGCCGGTGCTTTGTTCTTCAGCTCGGTGACAATCCGCTCGGCTACTTTTTTGCCAACGCCCGGCGCACGCGAAACCATGGCAATGTCTCTCAAAGCAATCGCATTGGCAAGTTCGGAAGGGGTCAGTGTTCCAAGCACAGCAAGCGCCACCTTCGCACCCACGCCCTGCACATTCTGCAACAGACGGAACCATTCGCGCTCAAGCTGCGACCCGAAACCATAAAGGCGGATCATGTCCTCACGTACATAAGTCTCGATCAAGAGAACCGCAGCTTCCCCTACCCCGCCAAGGTTACCAAGCGTGCGCGCCGAACAAAAAGCGACATAGCCAACGCCATGCACGTCGATAACCGCATGATCATCTGCAATTTCATCGATCACACCCTTGAGCTTGCCGATCATTGGATACCTACCCCGCTATAAGCGCATCGCGAAAAATGTAGAACGGTCTTCGCAATAAGATGCGCGTTAACTCAAAAGCGCCTGCATTCTGCGAGCGCTGACAATGCTCTGACGATGATGCGCATGGCAAATGGCAATGGCAAGCGCATCGGCAGCGTCACTCGTATCGAACGTTGCGCGCGGCATCAGAACTTTCACCATCATATGGATTTGCTGCTTTTCGCCATGGCCAACGCCAATGACCGCCTTCTTGACGGCATTGGGCGCATATTCTGCCACCGGCAGTCCCGCCTGCGCAGGGGCCAGAAGTGCAATACCGCGTGCCTGCCCGAGCTTAAGCGTGGCAGTTGCATCCTTATTGACGAATGTATGCTCAACCGCCGCTTCATGCGGGACAAAGTCATGCAGGACTTTGGACAGCCCTTCATGAAGCTGACAAAGCCGTGAAGCGAGATCCAGCTCGGCATTCGACGTCACGGTGCCGGAACCGATAAAATGCAGGGAATTGCCAAGCGATTCGACGACGCCCCAGCCGGTACGGCGAAGCCCCGGATCAATACCAATGATGCGAATCGTTTCTTTCATAAGTGAACCCTATCCTCAGACAGGTTCACTTGACAGCACAAAAGTGAACAAAAGAGAAACATACGCAAGCCAACAGGCCACCTCTCATATCCAAAAAAAATGGACACACTATATTTTGACCAATTTATTGGGCATTACAAATTTAGATTAATATTATAAATTACTTATGCAACTTATCTTTGAAGCTAATAAATATTAGGAGAATAATTATGAATTTCTCTAAATTTTTTAGATTTATATCGGCAAAACAACATCAAGACTCTGTTGATTATATAGATGCAAAAAAAGCAACAAAAGGCGGCGGTGGATTTAGGTCTGAATCACCTCAGCTTTGGGATGATGGATTGAGTCAGTGAATGAATGATTAGGCAGACATGAGTGAGAATTCATGTCTGTCGAATTTTCAAGATAAATCTGGTGATGCGGTGCTCTCTATTTCAAACGACGATGCATTCGTATCGTCTGGTTTTTTTAAATATTTAAAGCATAAAGATTCTTCATCCTCTTGTGAAGAAAATCTATTCCTTTATTCTTTCTCCCCCATATTAAATGAAATGGTTCTTTATGGGCACCGCGGAGAATTCCACATCAAGCCAACCGGAGGAGAAGTTAATGTCGAGAGACCACTCTGGTGCGCGCATGATATATTCTTTTTCTATAATAAAAATCAGTGGCTAATCTCGGATGATATGACCGCGATGTCAGCTATGCAGGCCAAGCTCAAATCGAATCCTGGCTTCATCGCGAACTATCTATCATCAACTGAGTTTGCCACAGATCAAACGCCCTTTACCGGAATAGGCTGTGTTATGCCCGGAACCACAGCCATTCTTCATTCAAACGGGCAAATAACGTATAAACTCATCTGCGGTGAGACGTCTCAACTTGATAGCAATGAAATCCCTGAAACTCTCATTGAGCACATCAACAGCGCTGGCGGGCCAAACAGACCGTTCATTCTGGAACTGTCAGGAGGTCTTGATTCTTCAGGTGTTTTCTACGCTGCCCCGACACAGCCACGAACGGCTGAACAACTATATCCGGTTACCTATTACGACCCCAATATATCGAATTCTTCCGATGTGGTTGCCGCTCAGGCGCTTTGCGGCAAGCATGGCGTTAATCTTCACCTGATACCAATCCGTTCGGACGGCATATTCACCGATCTGTTCACCGGACCTGCTTACAAACCAAAGCGCCCATCTCTATGGCTGCTTCATTCGGCTTCGCAACGAGACCTGATCGATTATGCTCAGTCTTTGCCGACTGACTGCATGATTTTAAACGGGCACGGTGGCGACCACATATTTCTGGCAAATCCTGTGGCAAGTGCCGTCATTGATCATCTTTGGAAGAAACACCCCAATATTACCAAAGCTTTTGAAACGGCGCGCAAACTTACCGTTTTGAACCAAAAATCATGGTTGCGGCTTGCTCGTGAGAGCTTATCAGACTGCCAGGCACGGCTGTATTTCCATATCTACGGCGCGGCCAATATTGGTTCCTCTCAAGATAAAAAAGCAATATTCAATAGCGAACTGTATAGAATTGCGTTTAATGAGCAAAAACGCGTTAACAGCATTTTCCAAAATCAATCCGTATCGAGTGATTGGATACGGCATCGCCGATCACTCATGGCAGCGGTCCATCATGGCGCGGCAGACCGTCTAACAGACATCCGATACCAGACTGTCTATCCATACCTTAATGAAACGCTGATCCGTTGGGCGGAAAACAGGTCGGACAGCTCAACCTTTTCTTATGAACTCAATAGATTGCCGCAAAGAGAAAGCTTCCACCGTCGTTTCGGCGCCACGAGTTTCATGCGTAAGGGAAAAGGAGATATCAGCGGTATTGTCCAGCGTATGATCCGTGCGGAAAGTGAACACATCGTTGAGTTGATACTCAATGGCGAAGCAGCCAAATGTGGCTTTATCAATAAAGCGAATGTGCTTGACGATATTCGCAGATGCCAATTGGGCGGCGAATTCATTTCGCCGTCAACGCTGCTGCTTTTGTCGCTCGAACTTTATTACAAATGCTGGAAAAGCGAAATGTAATGGGCATCACATTCAGGGATTATTACCATCCATGCTTCACAAGAGACGGCGGTGTCATTTTTGACAGTAAGAATGACCAATATATACTGCTCTCGGATGAGGAAACGACAATCATTCAGAGCCTGAATCATAATGAATTTAACGATATCAGGCTCTTGCGATGCGCCGCGTGAGGAAGCGTATGTTTGCGATGTAGACCCACGCTTCGGAAGAAGC
>NZ_JAYEXN010000018.1:0-62920 GCF_044435015.1 Ochrobactrum sp. S1502_03 | reverse complement strand
TGACGACGGCGCTACTCGATCGCCTGACCCACCGATGCCATATCCTGGAAACTGGAAACGACAGTTTCCGCTTCAAGGCCAGCGCGGCTGCAACAGAAATTAAGAGAGGAGAAAAAACCAATCCCTTGACCAAACCATGATCTGAAAAACATACTCGAAGGTGGCTCAATTCTCGGTGAAAAAACCGGCTCAGTTCCGCGTGAAAACCAACAGTAACATGACCTTCGATTTCAATCGGAGGTTTTCTATTGGATGCTTATTGTGGAGACTATTTCGAAGATACGTCGTCTTGCACATGTGCAGGGCAAAACAATCAAAGCGATCTGTCGGGAACTGGGCGTTTCGCGCAAAGTTGTGCGGAAGGTTCTGCGCAGTGAAGAGACTGATTTCAAATACGCGCGCTCCCGTCAACCGCAGCCAAAGCTCGGTCCCTGGCGTGATCATCTTGATGGAATACTGCTAGCTAATGAGGCGAAGGCCTCGCGCGAACGCCTGACTTTGATCCGGATATTCGAAGATCTACGCGATCTTGGTTACGCGGGTGGCTACGATACAGTCCGGCGTTATGCACGCTCGTGGTTGAAAGAGCGCGGGGCCGTGACGGCGGAGGCTTATGTGCCGCTTTATTACGCACCCGGCGAGGCCTACCAGTTCGACTGGAGCCACGAGATTGTCGTTCTGGGCGGTGTGACGACGGCGGTGAAGGTTGCGCATATCCGGCTCTGCCACAGCCGGATGATGTATGTGCGGGCCTATCCGCGCGAGACGCAGGAGATGGTGTTCGACGCGCATGATCGGGCGTTCGCCTTTTTTGGCGGGGCTTGCACACGCGGCATCTACGACAATATGAAGACAGCAGTGGAAACAGTCTTCGTCGGTAAAGAGCGTCAATACAATCGCCGCTTTCAGCAAATGTGCAGTCATTTCCTGGTCGAGCCGGTGGCCTGTACACCGGCGTCGGGCTGGGAGAAGGGTCAGGTCGAGAACCAGGTTAATCTGGTCCGGGAACGCTTCTTCACGCCGCGGCTGCGCTTCAAATCTTACGATGAGTTGAACGGCTGGCTGCTGGATAAATGCATTAGCTACGCCCGCGCTCATAAGCATGTCGATCAGACGGAGCGCACAATCTGGGAGGTGTTCGAAGAGGAGAAGGCCCATCTGGTCGGCTATCCGGGCAAATTCGATGGCTTCCACACGATACAGGCCTCGATCGGCAAAACCTGCCTCGTGCGTTTTGATAACAACAAATATTCGGTGCTATCGACTGCCGTTGGCCGCCCGGCCGAGATACATGCTTATGCCGACCGCATCGTCATACGGCAAAATGGTGTCGAGATCGGCCAGCATGAACGCTGCTTTGGCCGTGGCGAGACGATTTATAATCCATGGCATTATGTTCCGGTCCTGACGCGCAAGCCGGGAGCACTGAGGAACGGTGCACCATTCCTTGATTGGGTCCTGCCAGCCTCCATGGAGCATGTTCGGCGAAAGCTCAAGGCCATGCATGATGGGGACCGGCAGATGGTGTCGATCCTAGAATGTGTCGGTATCGACGGCCTTCCTGCAGTCGAAGCGGCCTGCCAGGAGGCGCTTGATCAAGGCGTATTCTCCGCCGCTGTGATTATCAACATTCTGGCTCGCAAGCGTGATCCACAGCCCGCCGCCATTCTTTCCATCCCCGATGCGCTGCGCCTGACCCATGAGCCTGTGGCAGACTGCGCACGTTATGACAGCCTCAGGAGGGCAAGCTGATATGGAACGATCTCAAATCTTCGACATGATGAGCACGCTGAAGCTTTACGGCATGCGCAGCGCCTATGACGAGATCATGGCCTCTGGCATCAAACGCCAGCACGAACCACCGCGCATTGTCGGCGACCTGTTGCAGTCGGAGATCGCCGAGAAACAGGCGCGCTCGATTAAATACCAGATCACCGTCGCAAAGCTGCCGCTGGCCAAGGACATCGACGACTTCGACTTTACCGACACGCCGGTCAATGAAGGACTGGTGCGCCGGCTCGCGAGCGGAGCTTTCCTTGCCGAGCAGCACAATGTCGTTCTCGTTGGAGGAACTGGCACTGGAAAATCCCATTTGTCCATCGCACTTGCCCGTGCCTTGATCCGCAACGGCGCGCGCGGGCGCTTCTACAACGTCGTCGATCTCGTCAATCGTCTTGAAACGGAAGCGCGTAATGGTAAGCAGGGGCGTCTTGCCGACTTTATCTCCAGGCTCGATTTCGTCATTATGGACGAGCTTGGCTATCTTCCGTTCGCCCAAGCGGGCGGACAGTTGCTGTTCCACCTCATCAGCAGGCTCTACGAGCGAACTTCAATCATCGTCACCAAAAACCTGACGTTCGGCGAATGGCCGACTGTCTTCGGCGACGCAAAAATGACCGCCGCTCTGCTCGACCGGCTTACCCATCATTGCGAGATCGTTGAAACGGGAAATGAATCGTGGCGCTTCAAAAACCGCTCTCAAAGCTAAAGCCGAAGAACGCTAGTGATCCGCGCGCGCAAACCCTGCACTAAATTGAAAGTTCCGGGCCCGCGCACGCTAAACGTTGCAACCTAAAGGAGGGGTACTTTTTGGACGCCGATAAGGGGTTCCGTTTAAACGCCGATTGACACACAATACAGCGATCTGGCACGCATTGCTTTGGAGCGTGCTAAAACGGCGCGTGAAGCCGTCGAGATTATCGGCGATCTTATCAATAAGCATGGTTATACGACTTACGGTGGTAACTCGCACCTGATTGCCGATAAGAATGAAGGTTGGGTAGTGTTGCAGTTCGCGGGCGGCAAAGGCTTATGGGTCGCTGAGCGCTTAGGTCCAGATGATGTGCGCGTTTCATATCCTGGTTATATTGGCGATATTCCAGCCGACATCACTGACAACAAGTACTACATGGCTTCCCCGAATTTTTATGATTTCGCCATCGAGCAGGGTTGGTGGAAACGTGATGGCGATAAACCGTTTAATGTTCATGCCGTCTATAGCGAACAAGACCGCCCTATGCGAACCGGTCAAAAGCACTGGACAATTGAAACCGTGGAAAAAGAACTCCACGATATGGCGCCGGTCACACTGAAAAAAATTATGGAGCTGGTCCGTGATCCGCGTGTATCAACTGAGCGTTCCGGTTATGGTGAAGTTGCTCAGCTGCGTGATACAGCGCATTCAGGTTTGAATCTGCTGTGGGTTGCACCAACAGGTTCGGTGACAGCGCCCTTTGTGCCTTACCATATAGGTATCAACAAGGTCATTCCAGAATATGGCATTCATCGATACCTGTTCCGAGATGCTGGTTCCACATTCCTGAATGCTGAATACCAGTCGCAGGAAGCCACACAGTTTGCTGGACGGCTGTTTAAGCGGCTTATGTACCATGCGTGCGCAAACCCAGAAACATTCATGCTTGAAATAACCCAAGCCCTTGAAGCCTTCGAAGCTAAGCAAATCGATGACATTCCTGAAGTTCAGGCGACAGCTGACATCCTTTACACGGCTGAAAAGCCCGAGCTGGCTTCTAAATATTTGACCGATTACAGCGTCAGTCAGTCAGAACGAGCATTAGATCTTGGTGAAGCACTGCTTGCGTCAATCGAAGCGCGTTCGAAACTCCTCTACGGCATTGAAACCGCTGAAGGCACTGCTATCAATGCTGAAGGTACTGACATGCCATGCCGTAAAAAGTAAATTCCACCAACCGAACAATACATTAAAACTGATGCACGGACCTTTTGACGGTTCGTGCATTCTTAGCTTTCGTCAAAAAGTCGAACGATTAGTCTCAACATCTGGTTCGTAAATTAAACTACAGCTTTTTAGACGTTCGTTAGCTTCACTCTCATAGATCAACGCGTACTATTGAACGAAAACGCATAATTTGGATTCAAGAACGGTCGTAAAGCAGCCGAAATCAAGGTTCCAAAATACCAGGGATTTCCGTAGTTCAGTACAGAGATATTTTCATGGGTTTGTTGGCGGTTTAGTAAGAGGATTTTCAAGAAGCCATAACCAGTTCTGTGCGGGCGTTGAGCTGCGGATGCCAGTACTCGGAGGTTTTTTTGCAAGTCCATAGTCATTGCTGAGCTAAGTTCTGCGCCTACTTTGGCAAAGCTACCCCAAGTGCACTATTCACGCTCATTAAAATATTCTTGATTGGCAATCAGTACGTCGGCCAATGATAGGGACGAGTGGATCGTATCGCTCCAAGGCGGAAAATGCGGTGACTTGGTGCATACAGAAATTTTCTATAGACTATGTAATTCATATGCATTACAACTAAGCTTTAAGTTGGAGAAACTTATGGCTTCTAACGCACTCGTTCAAACTCGCATTGATGCCGAAGTTAGAGATCGTGCCTCTGCGGTGCTTGAAAGTATGGGTCTTACGGTGTCGGACGTAGTTCGTATCTTACTCACACGGACGGCGAATGAGGGGGCATTACCGCTCGAACTTATATCAGGCAGCGAAGCGCACGATGCTTGGTTTCGCAGCAAGGTTCTTGAAGCGCTTCGCGACACGCGACCCGACGTGCCGGATGATGAAGTCACGGCTCATTTCGAAAGACGACGGGCGGCAGCGCGCCTTAAAGCAGCGGCGCTCAAGTCGTGAAGCTCACCTGGTCCGCATTTGCGTTATCAGATCGAGACGCCATCTTCACTTTCATTGAGGCGGAGAATCCCTCATCTGCAATCTTGGTCGACGAACGGATAGTCGCGGCTGCTCGTCGCCTAATTGAATTTCCGGCGAGTGGTCGGGTTGGCAGAATTGCCGGGACGCGGGAACTGGTGATAAACGGTACCCCATACGTCGTGGCTTATGCTGTAACACAATCGGTCGTTCGTATCCTCCGCGTACTTCATGGCGCACGGGAATGGCCAGATATGATTCCTACGAGCTAAGCTTCAAACTTTATTTCTGGGATCAACGGGGCGCCAATTCGCTTCTCTCCAAGATAGACGGGCGATATTGCCGTTGAGGAGGGCAATCAGCAAGAATCTTGGCTGGTTATCAATGTTGTCACCCGGTTGAATAATTGAACGGTAGAGTTCAAAACCCGTGAAACGCCATATCGAGCGCGGATACGATCTCGTCATGTGAAGCAGAAAGGTTTGTGACTGGGTTCTTTAATACCGACACCGGAATTGCCGACATAAACTGTGTGACCAACACATGCTCGTCTCCTTCAATCTCGAAGCTCGGATTGAGCCGCTTCGCCGGGATGGGAGCCATCGCTTTAAGAATTAGAGGCTTTTCCATACTCGACCGAGGCTAAAGCGGGTTTCCAATGATGTCTTGTGGCTGTACTAGGTGTGTTATATCGAGCAATCTGATGGGTTATACGCATGCGCCTTCAGTCTCCATGGACTCCTCGTCTTTCAGATAATGGCAATACCCCCGCAAACAGGCTGGTAGAAGCTTTGTCAGAAGACATTCTCTCGGGGCATTTGCTTGGCGGCGACAGACTTCCTGCCCATCGGGATTTGGCCTGGAAACTGAACCTCGGAGTAGGCACAGTCACGAAAGCCTATGCGATGCTTGAGCGGCGCGGATTGGCGCGCAGTATAAAGGGCAGTGGTACATTCGTCGCCGTCTTTGAACCACGAAAGGGCCCTGCAATTGATTTCTCGGTCAATCGCTTGCCCGTTATGTTAAGTGATAGACTGTTGGCTGGTACACTTTCTGCAATTTCAAGAAAAATAAATTCAGCCCACGTCAATCTTTATCCCCCACCTGCAGGCCACGATGAGCATCGGCGTTTGTTGGCACGCTGGCTCGAAACCCTGAGCATTGAGGCGGAAGCAAAGAGGATCATATTAGCTGGAAGCGGGCAGCAGGCACTGTGGCTTGCTTTCGATATTCTGTGCGGTGGCAATGGATTGATTGTCACAGAACGTCTCAGCTATTCGGGAGCTATTGCACTTGCGCGCTATCGCGGCCATCCAATGCGGAGCGTTAATATTGATGACCAGGGTATGGTGCCGGATGATCTCGATCGTGTGCTATGCGAAGAAGAGAACAGCGGGCGCCGTCGCCTTGTTTATCTAACCCCTACGCTCCATAATCCTACGACGATTTCTATGGGAGCAAACCGGCGAAAGGAAATTGTGGACGTCTGCAACAAGCGAAACGTCCCGATTGTCGAAGATGGTGTCTATACACTGGGCGCCTCTCCCAATCTTCCTCCACTCGTCACCCTGGCACCGGATCGCGTCTTTCATGTAACGAGCCTCTCCAAGTCACTCAGTCCAGGATTGCGACTGGGCGTTCTGGTGTTGCCTTCAGGCTGGGAGGAATATGCCGAGGAAGCCTTACGTGCGCTGCCACTGTCTTCTTCGCCAGTAGACTATGCGCTTCTTGAAGAGTGGTTTACCAGTGGTGTTATGGAAACGGTGAGGGGCACTTTGCGTGCCGAGGCGCGGCAAAGAGCAAAACTGTCCCGGTCATTCTTCGATAACAGGACAATCATGACCGATGACTGTGCTTTTCATGCGTGGCTGCCAATGCCTCATACGGAAGCCGAAGCCTTCGAAAAGGCAGCGGCTACGCTTGGCGTTGTTGTTACAGAGCCGGACGCCGTGCGCGCTGATCGAAACGATAATGCGACGGGTATCCGGCTATGTCTGGGCGGGCTTGGTATGGAAGACCTCACCACAGGTCTAACATTGCTCTCGCGGTTGAAAATAGGGGATCATTCTTAGAAATAGACGTTACTCTGTAATTCCTAACAGCCCTTAAATCGGTCTCACCATTTAAAGCTGGAAGATACCATAACCTCTCTGCCATCTCCGTAAAGACACTTTGCAAATTCGCAAATAGCGTATTCTTCCTTGAAGAGGTTTGTGGCATTCAATGACAAGGTAATGTTTTTGGTCACTTCATAGCGAACCATTGCATCGACAAGCGTGTAGCCTGGTATTGGCTTATCTATGCCTGATGCGCTGGTCGATCCGGTGTATCGTACACCACCTCCAACGATCAGTCCGTCGATGCCCAACTGAGTTACATCATAAGTCATCCAGAGAGCAGCCTGATGATAGGGTGTGTTTTCACTGCGTTGGCCAAGTTCCAAAAGTTCTTCACTCTTGGTGATCCGGGCATCTGTGTATGAATATGAGGCCACCATGGTCAGATAATCAGTCAGCTCGGCTTTGGCTTCAAGCTCAAATCCACGCGCACGCCGCTGACCGATCTGTGTGAGCTCATCTGCGAGTGTACGGGTGACGATATTGTTCTGATCAAGCTGATAGACGGCTGCGCTGAACAACATATTCGTGCCGGGCGGCTGATAACGAATGCCGGCCTCAATCTGTTCTCCCGTCATAGGAGAGAAATTCATGTCTTCGACATATTCAGCCACAGAAATCGGGAAGAAGGATTGTGCATAACTCACATAGGGAGCCAGTCCATTCTCAGCTTCGTAAACCACCCCAGCGCGCCAAGTTGTTTTTTCAGAATTGCGGCTGATCGACTGGTTGTTCGCGTGATAGCCGAAATCCTGATCAGCCCAGTCGTGTCTTACGCCAAGCAGTACGTTCCAGCGTTCATCAAAGGTGATTTTGTCTTGCAGATAAATACCATGCTGTACGGTTGTTGTTTTCGCACCACGGTTACGAGCAGGGTCACGATTTACTGTGAAGCTTGCACCATAGACGGGATTGTTCAGGTCGATTGATGGAGCAGCTGCGCGAAAATTATCTGAATCATACGATGTGTCGTAAAAGTCATAACCGACGAGCAATGAATGTGAGAGTGGACCTGTATCCACATCGAATGCAACATTCATATCATGTGTGAAGCCCTTCGCGCCATCATGACGGTCGCTGTACTGGCGAGCCAGTATGCCTGTCTGTGCGACCTGATTAACGGCAGCGGCGCTCGTCTGGGCCATCATATAACGCCAGTCCAGATCGGATTCGTAATAGCGTGATTTTGCCGAGAACCGCACATCATTGTCGAAACGATGGGTAAATTCGTAACCCAGCGCACCCATATTAGTTTTCATCCGATCATAGTCCGGCTCGCCAATAAAAGTGTCGCGGCCGAGGATGAATGGGCCATTACCGATGCCTTCCACAATTTCGTAGGGTAAGGCAGCGGGGAAACGTGTGTTGGTCTTCTGGTAAAAGCCAAGCATGGTCAGCGATGTGTCTTCATCAGGCTTCCATTCCAAAGCCGGGGCGATATAGATGCGGTCATTGTTCGTGTAATCAACGTTGGTGTCGCTGTCGCGACCAAGAAAAGTCAAACGATATGACAATGTGTCGGTTATGGCATCGCTGAAATCTGCAGTAAGCTGTTTACGGTTATGAAGCCCGCCCTGAACCGAGACTTCACGCAGAGTCTCGGATGTCGGGCGTTTGCTGACGCCATTCACAAAGCCGCCCGGCGAAAGCTGGCCATAAAGAACCGAAGCCGCACCGCGTACAACATCGACGCGTTCAAGACCAAATGGCTCCTGCGTACCATCATAAGAGTTGTTCTGCAGCCTCATCCCGTCGCGCAGCATCCCACCGGTACCCGATTCGACGTCGAATCCACGAATTCTGAACCGGTCGGCGACGCGCGAGAATGGGCCGGGCTGTGCCGTGAAACTTGGTGTATAAGCAAGCACGTCAGCAAGAGTTTGCGCTTCGCGATCTTTGATTTCGGTAGCTGAGACTACCGACACTGATTGGGGCGTAAGCAGGATAGGTGTATCCGTTTTCGTGCCACTACTGCTGACCTTAGCTACATATCCTTTAACAGGTTCCGTTGAGCTGGCATTGTCCTGCACGACAATCGTTTGCAGCTGAATTCCAGCATTCGTTTCCTGTGCTGAAACACTGCTCACCGCAAGCGCCATCATCGCGCAAGCGAGTGGAATGCTATATGGCAATGCAGACATGTAGGGCAGGCTGCCGATATTCGATTTCAGATGGTTTACCGGCATAGAATTCCCCAATAGCGATGCATGAATTAGTGGAGGCTGGCAGGCCACCGTATAAACATGACAAGTACAGTCAACAAAGATATGCTCTCGCTATCATGTGATTCACTTTGAATAAATTAAAAAAGTGTCACAACACACTTATTGCAGCGCGCTCACTAACGCGCGGATGATATGACGCGATTGGAAGAGCCTATCAGAGCCGCTTCTTACAATTGTGCACGGAGATGCTGGCTATGTTCGAAATGAAGCGAGTGAACGTTTATCGTGGCACCCAGCATATTCTCCATGACATTGATCTGAAAATTCTTCCGGGGCGTTTTACCGCTTTGATCGGGCCGAACGGCTCTGGCAAATCAACGCTTCTGGGCAGCATGGCGAACTCGGTCGCGATATATAGCGGTCATGTTGAACTTGGTTCAAAGCAGCTTGTTTCATACTCGAGACGCGAACTGGCCCGGCAAATGGCATTCTTGCCGCAACATGTGCATACGCCGGTCGGAATGAGTGTGCGTGAACTACTTGCACAGGGACGGTTTCCGTGGAGAAGCTGGCTCGGTGGCTGGTCAAGCGAAGACGAAGACGCTGTCTCGCGTGCCGTTGCACTTTGCGGCATTGAACAACTCATCGACAGACCATTGCAGAGCCTTTCAGGTGGTCAGTTGCAGCGTGCATGGATTGCAATGACTTTGGTTCAGGATACACCAGTTATTCTGCTCGACGAACCTACGACATTTCTGGACGTTGCAAACCAGTTAAGCCTGCTTGATCTGCTGTCGGTCTTGCGCGATGCAGGACGCACAGTGGTTGCAATCCTTCACGACCTCAATCAGGCGGCGCGTTATGCAGATCAACTTGTCATGCTGAAAGATGGGCGGGTGGTTGCCGAAGGCGCGACACAGCAGGTCTTCAATGTGCCTAATATCGATAATGTGTTTTCGGTGCGATCAAGAATGCTTGATGATCCGGAAACGGGAATTGCAATGTGCATTGCTTCTTCCTGGGCGTGAAGGGTGCATCCTTTGTCAGTTTATCTGCGTTCTTTTCAGTTTTTCGCCCTTTTTGTGCTGCTAATCGTGGCTGCAATCCTTCATCTGAAGCTCGGAGCGCGTCAGCTTGACTGGAGCGTGGTCTGGCAAGCACTTGTCGCCTATGTTCCGGCAGACCCATTGCATAATATCGTGATGGAAATGCGAATGCCTCGTTTGATCAGTGCTGTCATCGTCGGTGCAACCCTCGGTCTTGCAGGCGCGTTAATGCAGGCGGTCAGTGAAAACCCGCTTGCAGATCCCGGGCTGATGGGGGTGAACAGTGGTGCTGCCTTCTTTGTCGTTTTCGGTTTGCTTGTGCTCCCCGGTAACACGCTTGCCATGATACCGCTTCTCGCCTTTGCGGGGGCAATTGTTGCAGCAGCGATCGTTCTTCTGAACAGCGGATCGGACCCCAATCCGGTTCGCCTCGTTTTATCCGGTGTGATGGTTGCGGCCCTGTTCAGTGCCCTGACCTCTATGGTTCTTTTGCTTGACCAGCAGGGGCTTGAAACTCTGCGGCGCTGGCTTGTTGGTTCGCTTGCTTTTGACAGTTCAGTAACCCGCTGGCAGACCTTTCCATTTATCCTTCTCGCTGGATGCATTGCAGTAGCGAATATTCCCGCACTTAATCTCCACCGATTGGGATCGCAGTCGGCGGCGTTGATGGGGCTGAACGTATTGCGGATGCGGCTCTCATCACTTTTGGCGATCGTGCTTTTGGCCGGATCATCTGTTGCAATAGCTGGTCCTATTGGCTTTGTCGGTCTTATTGCTCCGCATATTGGGCGTATTTTTCTCGGTAATGACTATCGGTTCCTCGTCCCCGCAGCGCCTCTGATAGGTGCACTGCTTATTGTTACTGGTGACATCGTATCACGCACGGCATTACGTCCACTGGAGATCAATACGGGTATTGTGACTGCTATCGTCGGCGGCCCCATTTTCATCGCTCTCGTTCTGGGGAGAGTGAAATAATGGCAGTGCAAACCCATATCACCAATCACACCCGCAATCGGTTTTCTCATGGTCGGATAATTCTGATTGCTGCTACTGTGTTTCTTGTTATAGCCGCAATATTGGCAATAAAGCTCGGCAGCTATCCTGTTACACTAACAGAAATTATTAAGGCGGTCATAGCGCCCCAAAGCACTGATAATATTTTGCGTAGCATCGTGTTTGACACGCGTCTTCCACGCATATTGCTTGCCATTTTTTCTGGTATGGCGATGGCTCTTGCCGGAGTGATATTGCAGGTAGTGACACGCAATTCACTGGCTGCACCCGGATTGGTGGGTGTTGAGGCAGGGGCTGGTATCACCGTGTTGACTGCGCTCATTCTTTGGCCATCTGAGCTGGCTGTTGAGCTTTATCCGCTTGCGGCTTTGCTTGGTGGGCTGCTGGTTGCATTGTTTGTTATCGCTCTTGCCTGGAACAAAGGGGTCTCGCCCTTGCGTCTCATTCTGGTGGGTGTTGGTGTAACAGCGATACTCAGTGCATTGGCAGACCTGCTTATCACCTACGGACGGATCGAACATGTTGAATCGGCTTTGCTCTGGCTTGCAGGCAGTCTGCATAGGGCAGGGTGGGAAAATGTGCGGGGGCAATTCTGGTGGCTGCTTCTTGCCGCTGTTCCCATATTGTTGTTTTCCTGCCAGTTTGACCTGTTTCAGCTTGGTAATGCGGTTGCAGCAAGTCGCGGCCTGAATGTTGCGCGCTTTCAGATCATCGCACTTTTGCTGAGTGTGATGCTTACCGCTTCTGCGGTCGCGAACGTTGGTACAATGAGTTTTATTGGTCTCTTAGCCCCTCATGCTGCAAGGCTTTTGGTAGGGGAAAGGCATAGATTGCTTTTCCCTCTGTCTGCATTGATTGGTGCAAGTATTGTGCTTGTCAGTGACACAATCGGCCGAACCGCTTTTGCTCCACTTCAGATTCCGGCGGGACTTGTGGTTGCAGTGATCGGCGCGCCCTATCTTCTTTATCTGCTGTCGCGAAAAGGAACGACCCGATGACCAGAATAGCGTCAGCTTTGCTTATTCTTATATGCAGTTTCGGCTTTGTTGTTAGTGCTTATGCAGAAGAAACAAGAACATTTACCAATCGTTTTGGCTCGGTTGAGGTGCCAGTTCACCCACGCTGTGTGGTGTCATTGCACGATTTCAGTCTGACAACGCAATTGCTGGAATTAGGGGTTGTGCCTTGTGGTTCATCTGGTCGCAAGCGCTTGCTTGCGGACACTATTTATAGGGGTGCATCGCAGAGATACGATACGTCAGAAATCCAGTATATCGGAACGCATCAGGCTCCTGATATTGAAACAATTGCGGCATTGAAGCCAGACCTGATCGTGGGGTTGTCTTATCACGCAGCGCTTCGCGATAAGCTTTCAGCAATTGCGCCTGTTGTGCTGCTGCCTTTACGTGAAGAAGGCATATTAACCTATTCAGAGCAATTGGCTGATCTTGTTGGTAAACGTCATCGCTATGATGAATTGCATCGGGAGTATCAGGATATAGTCAGCGAATTCGGAAAGCGCGTAGAGAAACCAGCTTCAATCACAGTGACACCGATGGAGATTTATCGCGATGGTTTCAGAATTATCGGGCGTGGTGGCATGGAACAGGTGATAAAGGATTTTGGTCTTGGTCATGTTCCCGCTTATGAGAATAGCGAAAGCGATATACCCTATAGCTTAGAACGCCTTTCCGACTTTGACAGTGATATCATCATCGACACTTACGAAGAAATGCTGGACGAGGAGGCGGAAATGCGCGCCTTCCGGTCGACTGTCCAGTGGCGCAATCTGTTTGCTGTTCGCAATCGTCAATTTCTGTATTTTAATCGCAGTCGTTACGGCGAGACGATGCAAGGCCTAATTGGTTCTGCGACTTTGCTTCTATCGCATATCGGCGAGCGAGAAATCCTCCGGCAGAAGCCTTAATAGGTTGTCAGGTCAACGGCGTAATTGAAACTGCGATCCAGCGTTCAACCTGATCCCTATCGCCGTCTGGCTCTAGCGTGCTGCAGCGTGTATTGACGTCAAACTGATCCAGCTTCAACTGGATGAGCAACTGTTGAGATTGAGTGGAGGCAATAATCTCCGCTTCAATTTCATTCGTGTTCCCTGCTTTGCGCTCAAGAACAACTTTCTCCTGTGGCCCAATATCATTCCAGAATGAAAGTGCGGCGTGCTCGGCGACCTGTTCTAAGGCGTCGATTTCCGGATTGCCTCTGTACGCTGGCAGGAATGGAACACCTTTGCTAAGGCAGGACAGGAAATCGGAAACGTCCTTTGGCTCGAGACGTCCATATCTGGCGCGCTGTGGCAAAATGAGCAGCGACGCGGCAAAGCGACATCCGCCGATATGCGTTGACTGTAGAACCCGGAAAACCGTCGGGTCGGCCTGATCACGCAGCGCTTTCCAGGTAGCAAAACCATAACGTGCGCAGCAAGGGTCCTGCTTTCCATCTGTACAGCAAAGGATGGTAATGCGCTCATCGCGCTCTCCGCAGAGTTCCCCTCCCGAGGCCAGTACCAGCAATTGCTCGGTGAGAATGTCAGTCGTTGCTGTGCGTAGAATAATGTTGTCGCATGAGAGAGCAATTTCATCTCCCTCTACGAGCGCCACATGGATACCAGCCTGATTAGCCGTTATCATTGCCTGTGAAAGTGCTTCAGGCATGTCAAACGCATTCGTTCTTGGAACACGCCAGTGGCGTCGCGGCCAATGGAGGAGCGCGTAACGTGGGGCGGTCCCACCAACTCCTGGCATAGGTTCACCCCGCTCCAGACAGACGTCGCGACAGAATTTATGAGCACTCATATTTAGCCAAGTTGTAAGAGCTCCTCACACGACCGACGGTTTGGTAATCCAAAACACACGAATTGCCTATTCATATACATTCATTGTGCTTTGTCGCAACGATGAACTAACAGTCATTCGAAAATGGCTGATACGAGGTGCAAATTTCTGACTGGTGGCCTGGAACCACAACCGCTTAAAAGCTGGCGTGTTAAAGCACGAATGTTCTTGACTCTACGTCAATAATATCAACCGGCCATCAAGTCTGCCGGGATTATCGAGAGATCGGGCGCGGCATTGCGTTTTTTTCACAGACACGGCCAAACCGATTTGTCTGCTGATGCGCTTGCTTTCCTGATGCATGCGGCCCTTGCAATACGGACACCATTTTAGCATCGCTCAAGAGGACACACCCAGAATACAGTTCCGACAATCTGAATAGGGAACATCAAGCTGAAAATTCCGACTACCTGAAATCCGGCGCAGCCAACTGCTTTGCTCCGCTAACTGGCTGTCCTAGGCGAAGAGTACAGTCAATCTCCATCACGGTAGTTTAGCGACCATATATTGAAAGCGGCAAGAAATTATTGATGTAAGACGCCGCTACTAAAAAATAACCCTCAATTGAACTGTGGTTCTGAGATCTTACGAGCCCATCCACCTGCGTCGGATTAAGCTTCTCATCTGCATGTCGGCAGATATCCAAGGGGATTGGTCCTGATTAAGCGGAACGGTTATTTATATAAGATTTGGTTATGATGTCATGCCTGAGCGTGGATTGATGAACACGCTATGAAGCGCCTAAAATATTTCTCAACTGAGGAAGGAAATTCCATGCACGATTCAACACGTTGCGTTCATCATCCGGAAGTTTCGCACGAAGGTTTCAAAAGCCTCGCAGTGCCAACTTATCGGGCATCCACGATTGTTTACCCCGATGCTCAATCATTTTCTGCACGCGGCAAAAGAGGCTTCGACGGCTATACCTACGGTCTGCACGGAACGCCGACCGCCCGTGTGCTTGAGCAGCAGCTCACGCTGCTGCATGGCGGAGTCCGCTCAATTCTCGTCCCATCCGGACAAGCTGCCGCATCGCTGATTTTACTGACGTTCCTGCTACCCGGGGACCGGGTGCTCATTCCAGATCACGTCTATTCGCCTGTGCGCTATTTCTGCGAGGATTATCTGAAGCCACGCGGGATTGACTACGACGTCTATGACCCACTTATCGGCGCAGGGATCGCAGACGAAATTGACGATCGCACGAAACTCGTCTGGATTGAATCGCCAGGTTCGGGCACGATGGAAGTGCAGGATGTTCCAGCAATTATCAAAGCTGCGAAATCCAGAGGGGTTTTAACAGCATGTGACAATACCTGGGCTTCACCATTGCTGTTTAAGCCGCTGTCCCATGGCGCAGATTTTGCGGTTGAGGCTTTGACCAAATATATTGGTGGCCACTCGGATCTGCTGCTCGGATCCATTACTGTGGCAGATATTGAACTGCGTCAAAAAATTAAGCTGGTGCTGCGCGATATGGGTATCGGGGTGTCTCCGGATGAGGTTGCACTCGCTTTGCGCGGCATTGAGACACTTGGCGTTCGTCTACGGCATGTTGGGAAGGTCTCTGAGGAATTTGCGCAGGCTTTGCAGCAAAGCAGTGTGGTTGAACGCGTTTTGCATCCCGCGCTGCCGTCCTGCCCGGGCCACGAATTCTGGAAGCGCGACTTTGCAGGATCTGCTGGTGTGTTTAGTGTTGTGCTAAAATCAGGAGCAGAGGCAAATCTCGAATCCGCCATGACCGAACTTAAGACCTTTGCAATTGGTGCATCCTGGGGCGGAACGAGAAGTCTGATTGCGACGACCGCTCTTAAAGAAGAACGCACGGTCAATCCCTGGACGTCAAAGGGCACAGTTTTGCGGATCAGTATTGGCCTGGAAGACGAACAGGAGCTCTGGCAGGATCTTTCGGAGATGCTTTCAAAACTCCAGTAAGTGTACTTCGATAACAATTTGCATATACACACAAAGCGGGTATCTTTCGCTTTGTGGCTAGTCTCGCATGGTATTGCTGCCTGTATCGAAATGGCCGGGCCAAAGAGATAATGTCGGGCAATATGAATTTTAGACAGATCGAAATTTTCGCCGCCGTGATGCGGGCAGGAACTGCTTCAAAAGCCGCAGAACTCCTTGGAATCACACAACCCGCTGCAAGTCGCGCCCTGTCAGATCTCGAAACTGATGTGGGATTCACGCTTTTCGACCGTGTTCGTCAGCGATTAATTCCAACGCCTGAAGCGTGGCAGTTTTATAAGTCCGTGGATGCGTCCTTTCGGGGTCTGGACACCATTAAGTCGGAAGCTGCCCGCATCCGTGATCAGGGCTCTGGTCGGTTAAGGGTCGCGTCCCTTTCTCTGCTCGGATCAACCCTGGTTCCCAAAGCAATTGCGCGTTTTCGTGCGCGACATCCGGATATCAATGTAACGCTCCACGTCCTAGGATCGCGGGATGTGCGCGATCTGGTTGCGTCCGGACAATTCGACGTCGGACTGGCGGCGGATGAAATCGACGTTACGGGTGTGGCACACCAACTGTTTTTATCCCCCAATACCATGATTGCGATGCCTGTGGATCATCCGCTTGCGAACAGAGAGACGATCCGCCCCACAGACATATCAGGGCATCCTTTCGTTGCTTATGTCGCTGAAGACAGGGCGAGGCAACGCTTTGAAGCGATCCTGGCCGGTGAAGGCGTTAAGCCGAATGTTGTCGTTGAAACTATTTATGCATCCACGGTCTGTTCACTGGTCGCAGAGGGCGTCGGGATCGGACTGGTCAGCCCCTACGTGCTCGGATCGCTTGACAGGAACAAAGTGGTTCTGAAACCCTTCGAACCAGCTGTTCAGATTAAAAGCTTACTGATTTTACCGCCTGCAAAGCCGAAGTCTTTGCTCGTGCGCGATTTCATAACGGCTCTCATGGAGAGCAGGTAGACAGATCATAACATCTGAGCATGAAGTTATGATGCAGGTTCCCTTGTTCTGTATGTGATCGAAAATTACGATCTCATTATGCCTAAGACGCGTTCCGACGAAACGAGTATCGCGCTGCTGGCCTGTGACAGAAAAAGGGGAACTGAATGTTCACAATCAGACGCATTCAAAAACTGTGTGTTTCTACATCGCTGCTGGCAAGCCTCGCGGTCATGGCTTCTGTAATCGTCGCAAAAGCTGATTTCGATGCAGCTTCAATAAATAAAGACGAGGCACTCGCAAGCAGGCTGCCTGCTGAAATCAAATCGAAAGGTACGCTGACAATCGGTTCAGATACGACTTATCCGCCAGCTGAATTCCTGGGCGGTCCCGATGGCCAGACGCCTGAAGGAATTGATGTTGATCTTGCCAAAGCAATGGCAGCTAAATGGGGCGTCAAGCTTGAGTTTTTAACCGCGCATTTTGACAGCATCCTGCCAGCTATTGGTCCGCGGTACGATCTGGGCATTTCCGCATTCACGATTACAAACGAACGCTATAATGCCGTTGATTTTGTGAGCTATTTCAACGCAGGCAAGCAATGGGCTGTACAGGCAGGAAATCCTTCGAAATTTAATCCCGACGATCCGTGTGGAAAGATTGTTGGAACACAGACGGGATCAACCGGTGAAAAAGCTGTACGAGAATTTCAGAAGACATGTGAAGACGCACACAAGCCGACAATCGAAATTGTATCGATGCCCAAACAGACCGATCTCATAACGCGACTGATTAATGGCGCTGTTGACTCAATTTATGCCGGCTCCACCAATATCGGATATGCCGTCAAACAGACGAATGGGCAGCTCGAGACCATCGGTGAGATCACTTATCCATCTCCCAACGGGATTGCGGTCGCGAAAGGCCAGACTGAGTGGGCCGGACTGGTCGCGGATACGCTGAACGTGCTGATCAAGGACGGTACGTACGGTCAGGTCATGGAAAAATGGGGCATTCAGGCCGCAGCTCTGGAGAAGGCCGAGGTCAATCCGAAGGTGGACGAATAACCGTTCGGACGAACGAGACCTTTGATCAGTTAAGCAGGAATCGAAATGACCTCTCCACATTTGCGACCGGAAATTGTGCTTAATAGCCCTGTGCCTGTGAGGCATTACGGACGATGGGCACTAACCGCAGTCCTGGTATTGTTAGCTGTTGGTATAGCAAGCAGTCTGGCGACGAATAAAAACTTCCATTGGGACATTGTGGGGCAGTATCTTTTCGATCCACAGATTGTGCGGGGTGTCGGCTGGACCCTGGTTCTGACCGTCGTGGCGATGGCTGTATCTATCGCCATCGCCGCCATCCTCGTCATCATGCGGGGTTCAGGCAATCCAGTCCTATCCACGTTGAGCTGGCTGTGGGTTTGGTTCTTCCGCGGAACCCCGGTTTACACCCAGCTTGTCTTCTGGGGGCTGCTTGCTGTGCTCTATCCAAGGTTTTCATTAGACCTGCCATTTGTGGGGACAATTTTCGACGTCAGGACCAAAGACGTCTTTACTCCGGCGATCGCGGCGATTGCAGGACTGGCTTTCAATGAATCGGCATATCTGGCGGAGATTTTCCGTGCTGGTTTTAAGGCCGTTGACGAACGGCAGACAGAAGCCGCGAAAGCCCTTGGCATGCGACGCATGAAAACAATGTTCCGCATCTTCATTCCACAGGCAATGCGGATGATTATTCCACCGACTGGCAATGAAACCATTGGCATGTTGAAAACCACATCACTGGTTCTAGCTGTACCCTTTGCATATGATCTTACTTTCGCAGCAAATACCATCTCCAATAGACTCTATATGCCCATACCGCTGCTTATAGTTGCAGGCATCTGGTACTTGTCTATCACGTCGCTGCTGATGTGGGGCCAGTCGTATCTTGAACGCTATTTCGGTCGAGGCGTTGACCGTTCGCAAACGACAATAGCAGCGAAGGAAAGCCAATGAGCCCCGATCTTTCTAAATCCGCGACCCCGTGCGTGAAGATTATGGGTGTCCATAAGTTCTACGGCGCCTTTCAGGTTCTCCATGATGTGGATCTCATCATCAGTAAAGGCGAGGTTTGTGTCGTGCTGGGTCCATCAGGTTCGGGGAAGTCCACACTTCTGCGATGCATCAATCATCTGGAAACGATTGGCGCCGGGACAATAAGTGTTAATGGCGACGTCATCGGGTACGAAGAAAAGAACGGCCGCCTTTATTGTTTGACGGAAGCTGCAATAGCGTCGCAGCGCCGCAACATCGGAATGGTTTTTCAACGGTTTAACCTTTTCGCGCATATGACCGCACTTGAAAACGTGATGTCGGGCCCGCTTCTCGTGAAAGGGCTGAAGAGACGCGACGTTGAACCGCTCGCCAGATCCCTGCTCGATCGGGTGGGTCTGAGTGAACAGGTTCTAAAATATCCGGCACAGTTGTCAGGTGGTCAGCAACAACGCGTCGCCATAGCGAGCGCACTGGCAATGAAGCCCGATCTCATGTTGTTTGACGAACCCACCTCTGCACTCGATCCGGAACTCGTTGGCGAGGTCCTGGAAGTCATGAAAGATCTTGCGAAAAGCGGGATGACCATGGTCGTGGTCACGCACGAAATAGGTTTCGCAAAAGAGGTCGCTGACACGGTGGTGTTTATGGATCAGGGCAGGATCGTTGAAAGAGGTCTTCCGCACGAAGTTCTGGATCAACCTCAGAACCCGCGGACACAGGCTTTTCTTTCGAGAGTCCTTTAGAAATCTGACACTGCAGGGAATGTAACGATGCAGAAAGCCATCGACGGAAAATGCACGCAGCTTCTTGAGCGGGAAGTTGTTGAATTTGTACAAACTCTCATCCGGATAAGGTCTGAGAATACTGGAAACCCTGAAACGGTCGGTGATGGTGAAGCAGTAGCCGCGGCCTTTATACGTGATAAGCTCGGTGAACTGGGACTTCAGTCGACTTATCTCGAACCTGTGCCCGGACGCGCCAATCTTGTTTATCGTGTGGAAGGGAGCAATAAATCTGCTCCTGCCCTCATCCTGCATGCTCATCTTGATGTCGTGCCCGCCAATGATGAGGAATGGACCGTGCCACCTTTTTCAGGCGAGATCCGCGACGGAATGCTTTATGGCCGTGGCGCGGTCGATATGAAGAACATGGCGGGGATGATGCTGGCCGTCGCCCGCGATCTTGCACGAGAAGCGATTATTCCCGAGCGGGATGTCATTTTTATGTGGTTTTCCGATGAAGAAAACGGCAGCGTCTATGGCTCCCAATGGCTGACTGAGAAAGAAACTCACCTGTTTGACGGCGCTTCTGAGGCTATCAGTGAAGTGGGCGGCTTCTCGATCACCCTTCCGAACGGGAAGCGGGCCTATCCGCTCGCAACCGCCGAAAAGGGAGTCGCCCGGGTTAAACTGACCGCTCGCGGAACGGCGGGGCACGGGGCACTGGTGAACACTGAGAATGCTATTACAAGGCTCACCGAGACTGTGGCGCGGATTGGCAATCATGTCTTCCCGATTGTTCGCACACCGCACCTCAACAAAATGCTCGATGGTCTGGGTGAACTCCTGGGGTTGCAGTTCAGTGACGATGACATCGACGCTCAGCTTGAACCATTAGGTTTTTTCGCGTCAACCTTAAGAGCATCACTTCGAAACACCGCCAATCCCACCATGCTAAATGCGGGTTACAAACGAAACGTTATTCCTTCGTCTGCTGAAGCCGTGATCGACGGCCGTGTTCTGCCTGGCGCACAGGACGCTTTTGTGAAAGAAGTCGAGGCACTCGTTGGACCAGACATCGATATCGAATGGACATTTGGCTGGACGATTGAATCACCGGTCGACACGCCGCTTATGGAAAAAATGGCCGCAGCTATTAAGCAGGAAGATCCTGACGGCACTATCATTCCTTATCTGCTGCCTGGTGGAACCGATAACAAGCTTCTCTCAAAGATCGGGATCAACGGATACGGTTTTGTGCCAATGAAAGTTCCCGCAGATTTCGACGTATGGGGTCTGTTCCACGCTGTCGATGAACGCGTTCCCGTCGATGCACTGAAGTTTGGCGTCCGTGTCTTCCGCAGGCTTTTGTCTGCTTGCTGAGGTGAAACCGGACGATGACGATTCTCGGTCCGTTGCGAAATCGCGATTTCGCCTCTATCTGGCTCGCCTATAGCCTTTCGATCGCAGCCACGACAGTTTTGCCAACTGTCTTAACGCTATGGATCCTGGACTGGAACCAGGGCGTTGGGGCGCTGGGGATAGCCTTATCTGGGCGTACGTTCGGATTTCTGGCGGGTGCACTGATCGGCGGAAACGTGGCAGATCGGTTTGATCGCCGCAATGTGCTCGCCATTGCCTGTGCCGTCAGAGGTTGCGCGGCCCTTACTATTGCATGGCTGACGGGAAATAAACTTGTGGCAGTGACAGCGTGCCTTTTTCTGGCTGGCGGTGGTGAAGGTGCATTCCGGAGTGCTTACCAGTCGATTATGCCGGATATCCTCCATCAGGATCTCCTTCAGTCCGGGAACGCACTCTCAACATTGAGCGCCCGCATTTTACAAACGGCTGGCCCGATGGTGGCTGTTATGCTCTATGCCACTACCGGTGTCCGAATTGTGATAACGCTGGCCGCAATCTGCTGGATCGCTGCATCGATCATCGCTTTCACGTGTGTTCCTGCGCAGCCTGTATGCGGTGGAAAAAGCGCGCGTTCAGAGAGTTTCTTCTCTTCGCTCGCGGAGGGTATCGCTGAGGCACGGAAACATCGATGGTTTCTGGCGGGCATTCTCGCTTTGCTGATATGGCTGGGTGTGGGTAGCAGTGTTCAGCAGCTTTTGCTTCCGGTAATCAGTCGCGAGGCACTTGGTGGGAATTCATTTATCGGATATGCCCTTGGCTCCTACGCGATCGGCGCTCTGTCTGGTGGTCTGATCCTGGCGAAATGGAGACCACATTATGCAGGGTTATCGGCCTTCACAGGTCTCGCGCTTTATGGGTTCGTGCCGCTCGCTTTGTTGTCACAAATTGACTATCTCATCATAGGGGCTTATTTTCTGGGTGGGTTTGGCATCGAACTGTTCAATATTCCCTGGTTTACAGCGATTCAAAGAGAGATTCCGAGGCCATTGCTGGGACGTGTTACGTCAATCGATTTTCTGGTGTCTTACGCCGCCGCTCCTCTGGCACTCGCACTGATGCCTGCTTTCATAACGTTCGCCGGCGAGAGTAAGACGCTGACTGTGGCAGGCTTGCTTGTTCTTACGGTACCTCTCCTGGCATTGTTCGCCCCCGGCACCGTTTATCTCAAAGAACCGAAACATCAGTCTTATCCGCCTCCGCAATAATGTTTATCGCACGACAGACCAACACACTTAACCAGAATAAGGCTTACCAATGCGCGCATCATCTCCTTCGGTTGCGGAAGCAATGTCAGAACACTGGAATACCCGGGCGCATCGGTTCAATGGCGCGGCATCGCATGTCCGGCTGGAAGATGACTGGACAAATATTTTCTCACATGTAATCGGAGCAGATGCTCTCGATGTTGTTGATCTGGGATGCGGGACCGGTGCCTGTTCGCTTTTACTTGCAAAACTTGGCCATCGGGTTACCGGAGTGGACGGTTCGCGCGAGATGCTGCGCCTTGCGACGGAAACAGCTAACGACAAGGAGCTTGATATCTGGTTCATTCAATCGACAATGGATGAAGCTCCCCTTGCAGATGAAAGCGCGGACATTGTCACCCTCCGGAACGTACTGTGGACACTGGAGAACCCGGCAGGGGCCATTGCGCTCGCCCATCGGATTCTTCGCCCAGGCGGAAAAATCGTTGTATCTGACGGCGTCTGGTTTGAGCATCGCGAGAACAATAGTTACGAGCTGTTTGGTGCAAAACTGCCTTTCTATAATGGCGTTACCGAGGATAATGCGCTCAAACTGCTCTCTCTTGCCGGGTTTGCCCAGACAAAGTCCTGGCAGGATCATTTTCCACAACATCCATATGGCCCAGTCTACGATGATGATACCCAACTGATTAAATTCTTCGTTCTCAGTGCGATCAAACCCGAATGAAATGCACCAGGCTGTTGCCCGTAGCGAGCGAATGAACTAGCCTCAGCGTGTCGGTTCCCAAATGGGACGAACAGGGAATTCACAGCAGTAATTGCTGCTTAAAGAAACTGCCCCCGCAACTGTAAGCGGCTAGTCCTGATCAGTATCCACTGGGTTGTACAGCCTGGGAAGGAGAGCAGGACAGTGATCCGCCAGTCAGGAGACCTGCCGACAGAACTGCACTTACCGTCGGCGGGGTGTCCGGGGGATGGAGGGCCTGTCCAGACCTGACATATCGGTCTGATCGCCGGCCCGTACCATTCTTTGCGCTCTTCCGGCTCAACTGGTCGGGACTGGAGCCAATGAAGTCATTACGTTTAGCAGCATTTTTCACAGCAGCTGTCTATATTCTGTTATCGAACGCGAACGCAGATGAAACACAATATCCCCTCAAACTAAGCAATTGCGGACAGGATGTAACTTTTACAGCTGCGCCTGAGCGTGTGCTGACTGTCGGGCAGTCAACCACCGAGCTGTTGTATGCACTCGGACTTAGCGACAAGGTCATTGGAACATCAGTCTGGTTTAACGAAGTTCTGCCTGCTTACAAGGCGATTAACAGCAAAGTCGAACGTCTCGCCGACAATCATCCGAGCTTCGAAAATGTTGTTTCCAGGAAGCCGGATCTCGTAACGACACAATTCGAAGTGCATGTTGGTCCTCAGGGTGTGGTTGGCAATCGTGATCAGTTTAATGAGCTCGGCATAAATGTTTATGCGATGCCTGCTGACTGTGTGGGCAAGGACAACCTAATCGGTGGAGATGGCGCGCGAAAGACGGCTTTTGATATCGTGACGGTTTATCAGGCTATCGATGAGTTGTCGGAGATATTCAACGTTCAGGAGCGCGGCGCTGAGCTGAAGAAACAACTTCAGGATCGGATTGCTGCTGCGAGCGAGAAGTCAAAAGTTGCTGAGGGCAAGAATATCTCGGCAGTTTTTTGGTTCTCAAGCCCTGACGTTGAACTCGATCCGTTTGTGGCCGGTCAGAAAGGCATACCGGGCTATATCATGAAGACCCTTGGAATCCGCAACGTTGTTGAAACGGATGAGGAGTGGCCATCGGTGGGCTGGGAAACAATTGCTAAGGCGAACCCCTCAATCATCGTTCTCGCACGGATGGACCGGCGCCGGTTTGAGGCAGATGATTATGAGGTGAGGCTCAATTTTCTGAAAACCGATCCGGTTGCGCGGGAAATGGATGCAGTTAAGAATAACAGGATTGTTATTGTGGATGCCCATGCAATTCATGCCGGTATCCGGATACCAGATGGCATTGAAGCAGTCGCCGACGCGATCGAAAAGCTTAACTGATGCGCCCATGAAACAGATATTGTTTAAGGCGTCACTTGCAGCAATCCTCATTACCTGCGGCGCACTTTCTGCGGGGGCTGAGACCTTCGAGGTCAAAATGTTAAACGGAAACGCCACAGGCGGAATGGTCTTCGAGCCGGACTACCTGCGCATTACACCAGGCGACCGTGTGAAATTTGTCGCAACGCAGCGGGGACATAACGCTGCCAGTATTGCAGATTTTTATCCGGAAAGTGCTGAACCGTTTAAAGGAAAGATCAACGAGGAAATCGAAGTCGTTTTCACGGAAGGCGGCTTTTATGGGATAAAGTGCACTCCTCATTACGATATGGGTATGGTGATGCTGATCCAGGTGGGTGAGCACCCGATAGCAACTTTAACTCTTCCCGATAAGTTGCCCAAAAGCGCGCATGCGCGTTTCAAAGATATCGCTGAACGATCACAAAACCAGAAATGATACGCAACTTGAAAGGCTCCCTTCGTAAGGGGAGCCTGAGCTATCTTTTGAAGGATAGTTTGCATTTTGTTGAGACAGGGAGCAGTCTTGAATTCAACTCATAACTATAAAATTCTCGTTAAAATCGTCGCGCGACAATCTCTTTAGCTGCTTGAGATGTTTCACTGACGAAGCCAGCAAACATGTCTGCCATCATTTGATGGACGGGTTCAGGAGCGGTAGCCGGCGTCCCAGCATTATAGGGCGGTTCTGGTGCATATTCCGCCATCAGCTGCACGCCTTGCGCATAGAAATCATCACGAAGCTGCGCAACGACTGTCAGACCGAGATCCATTCCAGCCGTGACGCCTGCACCCGTTAAACGGTTGCGATCTATGACGACACGCTTATCGACTGGTACGGCTCCAAACTCTTTTAATAGCTCCCGTGCGCCCCAGTGGGACGTTGCGCGATAACCCTTGAGCAAGCCTGCAGCTCCAAGAACCAGAGAGCCTGTACAGACTGACGTTATAAATTTTGCTTTTTCTCCTCGGTCTGCGACGAAGTCCAGCGTCTTGTCGTCTTTCATCGCAGCGAGTGTTCCCGATGATCCACCGGGAATGCATATTACATCGAGATCTTGTGGACATTCATCAAACGTTGCCGTTGGCATGATTGTCAAACCATTGTCTGACACAATCGGATCACGTGTTTTGGCAACAAGATGCACCTTCGCACCCATGAGGGATGCGAAAGCGTAGTGCGGAGCGACCATATCGAGAGCGGTCATTGCTGGATAGATCAAAATTGCGATCTGATCGTTCTTTACCCAGCCATCAGGCATAGAAGACATGTCATGAGGAATTGGTTCTGGTTGCTTGTCTCTGTGGGGAGTAGCTTCTAGCTCCTGTGCAGATGCCGATGATGTTGAAACGATTGCCGAAGCTGCGGCCAGGGTTGCTGCCGCAAATTGTCGACGTGTTAAAGTCATGGTTTACTCCTCAGAGCTTAAAGCCAAGTTGGGCGTATACTGTGCGCGGTGCGCCCGGTGCAACCTGACCACCAAACCAGGTGTATGGAGTGAAGTATTTTTCACCGGTCAGGTTCTGAACGGAAAGTGAGGCACGCATTTTCTCGTTCTCGTATCCGATCTTGGCGTCGATTGTGAAATAGCCGTCAGTCTTCCAGTCATATTGAGCGTTAATGGTCTGATCAGAGGCCGCATAGATTCCTGCACCTGCGCTCCAACCGGGCATGAAGTTAGGACCAAACTCATAATTTACCCAAAGCCGACCGGAGTGTTCCGGCACCATCGGAACGCGCGTATCTGCTGCCACAGTGCTGGTCGCATCAACGAACTTCGCATTCGTATAACCATAGCTCGCGAGAATGCTCCAATTTGGGGTGTGCTGATAGAGGATATCCGCTTCAAACCCACGAGATCTTTGCTCTGACACTCCTCCAACGCCGGGAGAAATCTGGTAAGGAACATTTTCACGATCAATCTGGAAGACAGCCAAAGTGCCTGTCAGCGCGTCATTCACATTAAACTTAATTCCAGATTCAAGACTTTTGGAAAGCTCAGGTTCTGGCTGGCTGACGAAGGTTGAGAATGGTACCCATTTCATTCCCTCACTGTAATTGGCATAGACCGAAAGCCCGTCGAGTACGTCAACCATAACGCCGGCTCTTGGAAGAAACTTTGTCTTTTCGGTTTTGTAGTTGACCGGCGTGCCGCTCGACAATTCATCATAGCTGACATCCAATGAACCAAATCGGCCGCCTAACAGAACGTGCACACGGTCATAGATTGAGGATTGAAGCTGACCATAAACGCCTTTGGTGACATAGTTGACGTCAAAGTCAAAGAACGCCATTCCATCGACACCGATTACCGGCCGCGTATATCTCGGGAAGATTGGGTTCTCCAGATCGACAACACCCGGTACGAGCCCCATCGTCATGAAGCCTTTGTCGGTTGTACGTGCATAGTCGGCACCAAACAGCAGCACATTCTCAGTTGGTCCAGCACTGAACTTCGCCTGGACTGTGGGGTTAAAGCTAAATTCCCGCTGCTCGTCGAAATGCTCCATATTATTGACGTCAAATGTCGACGGTGGAATCGCTGGAAAGCCCCCGGTACCAGTCGGGTCCATCAGTGCTGCCTGTGCCAGCTGATTAATCTCAGACTTGCTCCAGCGTGCTTTTATGTTGGTAGACCAAACGTCGTTGAATTCATGGTCAAACGTTGCGGTTACACCATGCTGCTTCGCGTGGCTTGGCTCAATGTCGGGATCTCCGAAAAACAACCGATCATTAAAGCGAACATCGCCCAGGATTGTTCCGTAAACGGGTACGCCTGGATATGCCTGTTGCTTGTGATTAGACATGAATGCCTGGATTGTCAGCGAAGTCGTGTCATTGTTTGTCAGTGTCAGTGTGGGATTGAGGCTGTAGCGCTTGCTCTCCAGGACATCGATAAAGCTGTCGGCTCCGGTATATTCGCCCGTCATACGGAATAGCGCAGTACCGTCTTTGTACAATGGCTGATTAACATCAAAATACGGGCTCCAATAACCGTAACTACCCATCCTGCCTCCAATTTCATAGCTTGCCGTGTTGGAAGGCAGCTTGGAAATAACGTTAACGACGCCACCCACGGGCGCTCCTGCGCCGCCGCCATAAAGGATCGCATTAGGGCCCTTTAGAACTTCGATGCGCTCGACGTTGACCAGTCCGTCCCGATCACCGGCGCCGAATAGATTTCCCGGATATCCATCCGTCAATCGTTCCGCGCCAAAGCCGCGAATGCGCATTGGCACTTGCTCAACATTTCCTATACTGCGTGAATCTTGCGGCTGAACGCTGCTAACATTTTTGAGCGCTTCGCTCACAGAATTAGCGCTCTGGTCATCGAGTAATTTTCTGGGAATGACCTGAATGTTCTGTGGAATGCGCTCAATCGGTGTAGCTGTCTTAGTTGCAGACGCCGCGGTGAGAGCACGATAACCCTGAACGTCACCGGCGGTCGTTTCCGTTACCCCTTTGCCGCCTGTCGCCTCAATGATGATTGGTTCTAAAATTGTTTCTGCTTGCTCTTGTGCAAAAACAGGTGTGGTGAGCGCTGTTGATACAGCGAGTATAAACTTAATCCGTCGCATGGTTGTGGTTCCTCAAAGCGCTTTGTAAAACGCGCGAAATGCAGGTGGATGATCTGATTATCTGAAGGGTTCACTCTCGAAGAGATTTCTGCCGTGCCAGAGAGCTCGTGGTGGACTGGATTCAGGCCCGCGATTTACGTTTGGCCCGCGCTCGATCACGCGTCTGCGTGTAAAGCCAGTCAAGAACGAGCATCACGACCAGAGAGGCACCCACCAATGGAAAAATTATTCCACCAATGATGAGGATCAGCAGAAGACCCCTGAATACGCGTCTGTCGCTAGGCATGGGAGGCACGCCCAGAGATCCTGCAGGGCGGCGTTTCCACCACATGATGGCGGCGGAAACCGCCAGAAGAACAATTCCTGCACAGGCAACTGCCAGAACGATCTGATTAGCCAAACCAAATTGCTGTCCCATATGGGTATTAATGCCCCATTCGAGCGCTTTGCCCAAAGGACCATAATCCGCATAGCTCATATCAATAAGCACATTTCCTGAATACTGATCGAGATGAACAACGCGCTGTTGCGATAAATCATCCGGGTAGACCGATCCCGTAAAAACACCCGTCGACGTCGTAGGGATGTTAACCGCATAGCCGTGGTGAAGACCGAGTTTATCAAACTCCTCAACGGCTTTATTCAGTCCGATCGAAGTGGCACCATGATTATTCTCAGGGGATAACGGTATTTTGGCTTGCTCAAGCGACCAGCTTGTCTTTGCGATATGATCAAGGTGCTCATCTGACATCGGCACCGCAACACGAACGCCCGCTGGGTATCCAAAATTGTTGCCATTGGCCCATTCGTTGACTTTTGCACCCCAAACACCCGACCAGGGCATGCCTGTGATCGCCAGAAAAACGATGAAAAAGCCGACGAAGAGACCAGTTACAGCATGTGTGTCCCGCCAGAATACCCGCTTTGATGGCGTACCGCGTACACTGACGACGCCGCCGTTTTGCTGCCGTGGCCACCAAAGATAAATGCCGGTGCCGACCAGAAGTATTGCCCATCCGCCAGCAATTTCGATAGCCATGCGGGCATAGGAGCCAAAATATTTGAGACTATGGAAGTATCGGATGGTCCACATCACTGTTCCGCGATCTGGAAGAGAACCGAGAACGGTTCCTGTGTAAGGATCCACGTAAACTGCGATCTTTCCACTTTCAGGCGTGTTGACTGTAACTTCGGCAGAAGCGTCGGGCGTCGCTGGATCAGTGAATTTGATCGCCGTGCCCGGAACTGCCTTCAAGGCTGCCTCAACCATTGCAGATGGGGAGGCCTTTGCGACGTTTTCCTGAATTTCAACGCGTTTGAGATCGGCGTGAATGATTGCATCAAGTTCGTCGCGAAAAAGATAAAGAGCGCCTGTGATTGCAAGCGTAATCATAAATGGCAGAACAAGCAGGCCGGCGTAAAAATGCCAACGCCAAACGGCGCGGTAAAGATCAGATGATGCAGACGCAGAACGTGCAGCACCTTCTCTAGAAAGAGTTGCTTCAGACATAGTATTCTCCTGAACATCATGAGGCGCATCGCGCCAGGTGATTTAAACTTCAGGAAAAAATGGTGGTGCTCTCGCTTCGGAGTGATGGTTTTCCGATATCTCTGCAGTAATTGTTTTAAATGAATATCGGACGCCCGAGGAAATCAGCGGCTGTTGTACGATGGGAATGAAATCCGGCGTAAGCAAAACCTGCAATGTTCCAGATGCCAATCGACATAAGGAGGCGCAGGGGCAATCATCCAGTTTTTGCGGAGACTGGCCATCATCGCCTTGGGTAATAGCGTGCCCCGCTCCATCGGTAGAGCAAATCACTCCGAATATATTTTCATACTCAGTATTGGCCATTGCGCTCCGGCTGAAACCAGACAGCATGCCCTGGAGCATCAGGAACGCGCAGATAATGGCGACAAATGTTGTCGCTATCTGATTGTCCCGTAATGAATGCCTTAATGCTCGCATAAGGTTCGCTCTGCCACAGTATCGACATAATGTCACTGCGACAGAACAAACAAGTAGACGAGTTCTGCTTGCTGTTGCGATTTTCTCACGTTAGTGTTTGCTCGACAAAATCGCAGTTCAGTGGCTAATAGCTGATGCGGAGCGTTGTGGAGGAGCAATGAAACGGAGGAAGCATCATCTAAGCGCTTACGTCGCTTTTATGGCTGCCTGCGTACTTTTTCTGCAGTCTTTCTTCGCGGCTTACGCGAGTGCAGGCGTTGCTTCCCAACCAATATTGGACGCTTTTGGTAATCCCTTATGTATAACGAGCTCGTCGACAGATCCGGATGGCAAAGAGCCAGTTCATTCGAAACTGCCAAATTGTTGCACTTTTGGATGTAGCAGCGTTTCACCCCTATTACCCGCGCCAGACATTGGTCAGATAGTTGCTCTTACTGCTCGTTTTGATGACGCAGCCGTTTCCTTTCATCAAACACGGTTCTTTGGTCATCCAACCACACGCGACCCCGGTCGTCCTCGAGCACCTCCGCAAATCGATATTTAAGTTAAATCGCCAGACTTAATTATAGAACGCGCAGTTCAATTTGATCTGCGCTCAATCGGAGCAATCAATATGTCACGTTCGTTTTCAAACCCAGTCGCTCGTTTTCTTGAAGCCCACCCAGCACTTCGTTTCCGTTCTGTTGAAGAAAAAATTGGTATTGCCTCCTTGGCCTTGCTTGCATTGTTTGTTTTCACGCAGCCCTTATTTGCGCATGAGTTCAAAAAAGGGGAACTGGAGATCGTTCATCCCTGGTCGCGCGCAACCCCTGAAGGAGCCCAGGTCGCAGGCGGTTACCTCGTGATCAACAATCACGGCAAGCAAGCAGATAGACTAATCGCTGCCACAGGCGAAATCGCGGGAAAAACTGAAATACATGAAATGAAGGTCGATGATAAAGGTGTCATGACCATGCGACCTTTGCCCGATGGTCTTGAAATTCCTGCAGATGGGAAGGCAGAGCTGAAGCCTGGTTCGTATCACATCATGTTCATGAATTTGAAACACGGTCTCAAAGAGGGTGAGAAGTTCAAGGGCTCACTGACTTTCGAAAAAGCTGGCACTGTGGACGTTGAATATGCAGTCAACGCAATGGGCGGTGCCAAGAGTGACGCACATGATCACAGCAAATCGGGTCATAGTTCGGACGATCATTCTTCCCATTGAATGATTAATCAGCTGACATTCTAACATTCGCACGGCGGCATTCGGACGGACTTAAATCCGAACCGCCGTCGCAAGGCTGAAACGAAACCATCAGCGCGTTGGAATGTCCGCAACTTTCAAAGTTTTCAGAAATAACAGAATGTTGTTATTTCTTACGGGCTTAAAATCATGATCAAAAAACTACTTCCGATCTTAATTGGATTATCGATGGTAGTCATAGTGGCTGCTGCATCGATCAATCACTATATAGACAAACAAGCTGCAACAGAGCCATTTGGTGGCCCTCTCAAACTTGTCACCATGAATGGAGACGCGTTCACAGAGCAGGATTTGAGATCGACCCCAGCTGCGGTGTTTTTCGGCTTTACACATTGTCCGGAGGTTTGCCCAACAACGTTGTACGAGCTCGACGGTTTAATGAACGATTTGGGAGCTAATCGGGACAAGTTGAAGGTCTACTACATCACAGTCGACCCACGCCGTGACACAGCGGATATTATGAAAACCTATGTTAGCAATGTTTCCAAGCATATTATGGGCGTAAGCGGTACCGAAGAAAACATTGAAGACGCTATTAAGAGTTACAAAATTTACGCTGCTAAAATACCGCTTCAGGACGGTGATTACACAATGGACCACACTGCCTCCATATTTCTGTTAGAAAAGGGAGGCCGCTTTCATGATATAATAAAGTATCAGGAAGACCACGATGTCGCTCTGCAAAAAATGCGAGATTTAATCGCGTTGCCGAAAAATTCGTAGATGGACTTGGACTGAATTTACGGGCGACTTAATGAGATCAGTTATCTCATTAAGTCGAATTCCTGGTTATTTGTAATTTCGTCGGGATGCCGCAAGTCTTCACAAGCTCGCTTAAGCTGGTTCTATTATCAGTTTTCGCTGGGGTAGGGCGGGCAGGATTGCGTTCTTGAGCTCGATAGATGCTGGATGAGAAAGCATCTGTATATCGCCGTTATTTTGCTCTTCTACAAAACGGCCATCTTCCATGACGAGAATTCGGTCTGCAAAGCGCTCAACGAGCCTCAAATCGTGCGTGACGAAGAGATAAGAAACCTTCTGGCTGTCTTGCAATTTTGTGAGCAGTTTTAGCGCAGAGGCTTGCAAGTGCGTATCAAGGTTTGAAACAGCCTCGTCGAGAATGATGAGCTTAGGATTTGCCCCAAGCGCTCGAGCGATGCAGACACGTTGTAACTGACCACCGCTAATCTGCGAAGGTAGCTTATTGAGCAGGTCTTTCGGCAACTCGACCATGACAAGAAGGTCAACGATGCGCGTGAGCCTCTGCTCTCCTTTGAGTTCAGTAAGGTGCCTCAACGGCTCTTCAATGATGGACCCGACCGTCATACGTGGATCTACGGCACTGGGTGAATCCTGAAAGACCATTTGTACATCGCGGCGAAATAAGCGTGTTTGCTCGCGCGTTAGCTTTCGGGTCGACGTGCCCTGGTAAAACACCTCGCCCGTTTCAGGATGTTCTAATCCGCAAAGTTGCCTTGCAAGTGTGCTTTTACCACAGCCACTGCGGCCCAACAGGGCAATAGTCTCACCTTCTTGAATGCTCAACGATACATCATCAAGAATGAGGCGCGCAGGGCTCGATCCCATCAGAGAATGCGTCTGGTATGATTTACTGATATTTTTCGCTTGTAAGAGCATCAGACAGTCAACTCCATGCCGTATAACGATAAGTGGGCAGACACCAGCATTCGCGTGACGGGGTCTTTGGGCGAGTTAAAGATTTTCTCGACTGGCTCTTGCTCAACCAATATGCCATTTTCGATGACAGAGACCTCATCTGCTATTTTTGCAACGACGCCCATATCGTGCGTTATCAGCAGAACCCCTAAGCCTTTTTCTCGCGCCAGTTTTTCGAGAAGCTTCAGAATTTTTATCTGAACTACAAGGTCTAAGTCGGTCGTCGGTTCATCAGCAAAAAGAAACTCTGATTTGCTCAGCAAAGCGATTGCAATCATCATGCGCTGCAACATGCCGCCGCTCATTTCGAACGGATAAAGATCAAGTATCCGACCAGGATCATCAAGTTCGACGGCGAGCAAAGCCTCTTTGATCTCGGCCTTTTCATTACGACTATTGCGACCGAGTGCTGTTAGCGTTTCTGCAATATGCTGCCGCATCGTACGTACCGGATTAAAGGCACTACGCGGATTTTGCATGATGCTTGCAACGTGATTTCCGCGCAGTTCTTTCGCGCTTACCTGTTTGCCGTCAAGCAAGACTGCTCCATTAATCGTCCTTACCCCAGGCGGCAATACGTCAAGGACTGCGGAGGGCATTGCCAAGTTGTTTGAATACGGTTTTGAGCAGCTTTCGCCTGTGTTTTTCAAGCGGTCATTTCCGTCGTGTAGTCACGCCATAATGCAAATGCATCGGTACGTGCATGGCGGTAGGAGATAGCAGTGAGATTATAGCGGCGAGGACGGAAGATGGTGTTGATTTGATCGTGTGCTGACAAGAAGCGTTGGGCTTGACGAGGCGATTTGAACCGCCCCATGATTTTCTCCCGTTTTCGGCTCAGGCGGTGCGAGTTTTCAATTCTGTTGTTCAGGCCTTTATGAGCACGATGATCGGCATCTGGCGCGATTTTTTGTACTGGCTTGGTATAGCTGCGCAGCTTATCCGTCACAACGACACGTGGTTGACCGTATTGCCGGATCAGTCTGGTGAAAAAACGCTTGGCAGCCTTTGTGTTACGGCGTGTTTGAACCAGAATATCAAGAACATCGCCATCTGCGTCAATGGCCCGCCAAAGCCAATACTTCTTTCCCCCAATCGTGATGACGACCTCATCAATGTGCCATTTGTCGTTTGGCTTTGGTCGATCCCTGCGGATACAGTCCGCAAAATGACGACCAAAGCGATTAATCCAGAGGCGAATGGTTTCCCGGCTGACAATGACGCCGCGCTCGGCAAGCAGGTCTTCCACATCGGCCGTGCTCAGCGCAAACCTGTAATAGGCCCATACTGCATAAGCGACAATCTCACGCGGAAAACGAAATCCCTTCAACCGGGGAAAAGAACTCGGTAATTTCATGCCTCATCGATACCGGAAACAACTAGATCAAACAACTTGGCAATGCCGGCGATGGACATTGTAAAGATACTCTATCCGGATATCGCTCATCTGTCCGACACTGAAATAACCGTCGATGCGTGGGACCTGAAATTCGAGCTTCAGTACGGTGTCCTGCGACGCTTATGCTGGCTCGGCCTGCTTTTTGAGACAAGAGAAGGGCTCTGCTTGCTTGACGACGGAACCTTCCACAAAACACCGCTCTGGACCGCTTGCCTGCAATTGGAGTCGGATACGCAAAGCGATATCGGCATTCATTGACTCCCTCTATTCCGGCGCTGGCTGTCTCAATAAAGCTTGCTCTCGCCGGGCAATGACGGCAGGGTCGTTCATGTAAGCTGTACGCGATTTACGCTCTCGCTTCTGATAGCCATTGGCAGTGCTGCCATCAGGGATACCAAACATATGGTTGGTCTGACCGGTGCGACGCAGACCATGTTTACTACGTTGCTGTTCCCGTCCCGCCTGCATCTCAGCGACGATCGACAACATGTCATCCAGTCGCTTGTTCTCGACAACAGGCGAGCGATGAATGGAACGAAGCTTGTCGAATGTCGTATAGGGCAGGGTGTCCGTACCGTGCATGATCTCCAGACGTCCGTCGGGATAGTCGCAGACAACGACCTTCTGACGCGCAAGCCGCTTTGCAACTTCGGTCGGCTCCAGAATGAACAGCACTTTATCATAGCGTAGTGTCAGTGTTTGTGACAGCGTTCGTACTTCCTTCCGGCACAGCGCACCATCAATGTTCTCAGGCGCGGCCAGTGGTCGATGCATGTCCTTGGGATTGCGTGGCTCCTTGCCAAAACGGGCATTGAAATCTGCAATATATTCCGGCGCATATGCATTGGCTGCTTCGATCGTATCGATGCCGCGCAGCCGCAATTCCTTGACCAGACGATCCTGCAAAGTCCTGTTTGCCCGCTCAACACGGCCTTTGGCCTGTGGAGTATTGGCACAGATAATGTCGATGTTGAGCTCATAAAGTGCCCGACCAAACTGTGTCAGGCCGCTTGTTCGGTCTTGCTTCGACGGATGAAGCGAACGAAAAACGCCGTGTTTGTCGCTATAGAAAGCTAGTGGTTTGCCCCATTGCTGGAGATATGCCTTCGTCGCCTGAAAATAATCAAACGTGTTCTCTGAGCCCGCAAAGCGCAAATGCAGGAGCTTGCCAGTGGCATCGTCGATATAAACGAGGAGGGCGCATTTGGGACCCCGCTCCTCGAACCACCAATGATGCGAACCGTCGATCTGTATCAGTTCACCAAAGCAATCACGCCGGCCGCGCGGTTGATGCAGTTGCCGCTTGCGTTCGCGACGCGATGTCCACAATCCCGCTGCTGTCATCCATTGCCGCAGCGTCTCCTTGCTGACTGAAAGCTGATGGCGTTCAATCAGCTTCTCACAGGCCAGTGTCGGCCCAAAGTCCCGATAATACGTCCGTACAATATCCAGAACATTATTCCGGAAATCCTCTCCATAACGGCGATTGCTCGGGCGACCGCGCTTGCCCGAAACAAGGCCCGTTGCACCAAGCCGATCAAATGCCTGTAACATCCGATGAACCTGGCTGCGACTGAGGCCAAGCAGCGCCGCTGCCTCCACCACACGAAGCTGATTATCTCTGATTTGCTGAACGGTCTTCAGCCGGTTGAGTTCTTTCTGCGACATCGTGATCAAACAAGACATGACGGCTCCCATCCGCTGTTTGCTGCTGAAAGCCCAGTCTTCCTTTCCGCGTTCGATTTGAAAAGGGCAAGTGATGCAAAAAATGTCGCATCTCTAAATTGCCCATGTGTCGCATCTGTATATTGCCGTTATACACGCCGACGGCATAATACTAATTATGGAACCCGCAGGTCTATGTTGAGGCAACAAATCGCTTTAATTTGATTCCAGCCCTGAGAATGTACGGAGGAATTGCTAGTGAATAGTGACCACAGTTTAATCGCAAAACATTCGGATTTACGCCAGCATTATTCAGACTTTCCAACAGAGCATTTGACAATTCTGGCAGTACAACCTTGTCTCTTTTTGCCAAAACAATCTGAATATCCAATGCCGGTCGGGCGAGACTGTAGGCGTAATTTCCGAGATCGAGCGGTGCCCAAGCCCTGTGCAGATGAGACAGGTCTATCGTAGGCTCAAAGCTTTCGCGTATGGCTCGCGTTGCGCGCCCGGTCCAAACCATACCGGCAAGACTTCCGCCTGTGAGGAACAGCGACGCTTTCTCAACGTTGGTATCATGAGCGGCGACCAGTCCTGCGACCCATGAACCGAGGCTCATTCCGAGCACAGATATTTCTCGATACCCTTCGCTTTTCAGCCAGCGGATGAGCTTCTGTCCATCCCACACGGCCTGTCGTAGCGACTGAATCGTTCGGCCGAGATTGGCGCTAAGCATATAATCGGCGTATTCGGCCCCCGGACGGCTCCGCTCGAAATGATAAGGCATAGCGATCTGGACGACCGTAATGCCTCTTTTCGACAAGTAACCTGCTATCTGTCGATTGCGGGATCGTGCATTCCAATGATGAAAGAGCACCAGTGCCTTGCCCCGCGTGCCGCTATCGGTGATCTTCGACCAGACCAGGTTATTTTCTTCAACGTCTGTCGAAATATCAGATGGAAATTTGAGGAAATCCCCTGCCCGCTCAAAATCTTTATCGTTACCGAGTGGCGCTCTGAAGTACGATGGAGTGGCAGCGGCCTGCACCCCGAGCCGGCAGAATTCATCGATATTGGAAACATTCGCAGCGCCCGGAAACGCGCGTTCTGCATCAAGGCTGACGATCATTGCTTTTTTAGCGTCTTCTCCGCGTCGTGCCCGTTTCTCATCCCATTGATCAAGCCAACTATGAAACACTTTGATTACTCACCTCACTCGCGTGCCGGGACCCAAGGGCCGGATCAATTAAGCCATAAATAGCGATTAGGAGCCCGACAAACATCAAGGCCGTAAAGCCAGAAAACGTGTCGATTGACAGATAGCTTGCAAATAGAAGCATCACAACGGCGCTCATTTTCCACAATGTGACTTTAAAATGATTTCCCGCTCCAGTGCGGGTCACTCCATAAAGGAAAACAAAACAGGTAGATATTGCGATTAGCAGACTGCTGTAATGTGTGGGCATTCGATAGCTAATACGGCTTTGGGCCGTCGCTTGATCGTACAAAATAGAGGAAAGGTCGTTGATCACCCAAGCTACAATGCTCGCGCCGTTAGAGGCTAAATACGAGCTTTGTAGCTTCATCACGGTAGCGATCAATATGCCTAAAACCGTGCAGCGAAAAACCCCCTGCATAACCCAGATTGCGGTCTCGCTTCTAAAGCCCGTACCTGCGTTCGTCAGCGCTGTTGCACCTTCGCTTAACTTTCGAAGGTCGTTGATGACCGAGTAAAGCAGAATGAGGCCTGCGAAGAAGAGATAAAATGAAAAGCTCATATAAAGATAGGCAAATGCCGTAAAACCGATCGCAACAGGTATCGTGACGATTTCGGGCCGGACTATCGCGATTGTGCCCCAATCGGTTGCGTAATTTCCTCCTCCATTAATAAGGGGGACCAGACAAACGCCGATCCACTGGAACACACCGGCAAATAGCAAACAAATCAGTAATACCGCCCAAAACGAACCCGATGAGGCGTCAATAATATGTCGCCATGCGCGGTCGCTGTCCTCGGGCGCGCCATCGAAAAACCGACGACGTTCTTCGTGCTTCCACGAATGCACCAGTTCGGAAACGAAGGCCAGGAAGACCGGAAGAAACACCATGAACACGAGGGTCCAGTTCGCCGCCCAAAGGAATCCGACCTGCTTGATCACGCCATCCGATCGAGTGAATGTTACGTTGTGAATGCCAATGATGTACGAAAGGAACCCGAGAGCCGACATTCCAGCAAAAACCGAGGCAGACAGATTCAGTGGAGACCCTTCGCCGAAAAGCTTCTCTGACCATCTAGTCAGATTCCGTCGCTTACCATCGTTATCGTTTGCTGAGTCCGATGTTGCAATTCGGGGTTCAACTTGGGCTGGCTCCCATGGTTCGGCTGTTTCAGTCTTCTTCTGCTCACGTCTTTTAGCGACAAGCCGAGAGTGTGCAGCGCTGAGTTCCATACTCCATTCGCTTGTAGCAACCGTATCACCACAACTTAAAACTCTTGCCAGCAACCCGATGTTAGTCGTGCTTATGCCTTTTTCATTCTCCTGAAACCAGAGCTGAACCGTTCGAAGATCGACGCCAATCCGCTTAGGATCTACATGCGTTATGGCCTCCGCCAGAAGCTCTGGCGTCCATGGACCTGCCGTATGACCATCGGATCCTAGCGGGCGACCAGCACCGGCGGCGACAATGAGCTTGAACAATTCTTTGAAGTTGCTCCCATCCTTCGGTGGCGGGAGAAAAAACTTTCCGTTCTTTGTCAATAGCTTAGCGGCTCAGATTTCGTTTCGTTTCGCAGTGTTTCTTATCCTATCGTGTGGGATGCCTTAATCAACATTTTTATCACTTTGATTTTGGGATGACTGTTTCGTCAGAAAATTGGTGTATGGAGGCGAGAAACTGTGCATCGGACAGTAAGAAGCATTGATCTACTAATGATCGTGTATCGTGCTGCTATCAACTAGGCATCAGTTTCGAGGATTGCACTTACGAGCATCACCCATCTTCTGAAAATGAATTTCGGAGGTCATTATGGATGCTATTGCAAATGCATTGGATTGGCGGGATGAAACCAATGTCGTTGACCTAGGCGACAATGGCCCGACAAAACGACTGCTGGATATGTCATCGCTAGCGGAAGATCCGCGCCGGATCGTAGATTATGAGCCGCAAGATGTGGATGACGCCATCGGAAAACTGGTCTATCTCGCCGCTTCTCTTATCTCCGGGCGGATTACGCTCGCACAGGGCGAAATGGCGTCAGTTTTGAAAAGCGTCGATAAGAAAATATGATTGCTTTGGAAGCCCGCTAGCGGGCTTCTTCTATTTACGGTCTGTCGCAATCCATTCGCCGGATGATTGATCCTTGGCAAATCCAACCGTTCTCGCGATAGTTTGCGCCGACGGGGTTTCTTTGACATTGGTTACGCATTCGACCGTGCCGGTCGCACCGTCGACTGGCCAACAATTCGCCAACGTGACAGAGAGGTTTTCGAGTTCACTTCTGTCCCACAAGAGCGGATTTTTTTCTTCCATTTTCTTCACGGCAAGCAGTGCTTCAGCTTGAGTTGGCACATTGAGTTTGGCGCTCGCCGCTGGCTCATCGGGAACGGGACAAAGTGTAGGGTCGGCCTTGATCGCTGCAATGATATCGGCTTTTGCAATGGCTGTTGGGTTGCTCGAAGCGTTGGAGACTACGAACCAAGTACCGCCCGCGCCGACAGCGATGCCGGCGCTTGCTGCCAGTGCGAGAAGTGCGTTCTGATTCATTAGAGCTCCTTAAAGTTTCAAATTGAACCAATAGCGCCCCTTCAAACCTTGATAATCGGGAATGTCGAAAAAGTAAGGGTCTTTTCGCATTGGACGAGCAATGGAGACGACCTTTCGACAACTATTTCCGCGATCCGAGTTGCCAATGTCTCGATATTGAACATCCTTGTACTGTTGAAGCTCTTTGTTCTGTTCCCTGATCTTGTTGGTGCAGGTGTTGATTGTCTTTTCGCAGCGGTTGGACAGCATTGCGCCGCGATCGCTCATATTGCTGGCTTCCTTGAATCCAGATGGGCAATCCTCGTAAGGCTGATATCCGGGTTCGCCAGACTTAGCTTCATGGCAAATGGGCCATGAGAAACCCGGTTTTGCCATGGCCTTGATCAACTTTGTCATTGGCGGGACGCAATAAGGGACACCATGCCACGAAGGGATTGATGATGCTGCGCAAAAAAGGACCTGGCAGCCCCAAGATGGCGTCCCTCCCGTGTCCTGCGCTATTGCAGCGGATGGCATCACGGCGATAGTGCCAAGGCCAGCGAGTGCAAACAGAAACTGCTTCATTTCAGGTCATCCTCATACTGTAGCGGTTGAATTGTGCCGAGTGGGCAATATGGCTTGATCGTGTAAGGGCGACCCTGTGACGAGATATCCGGCCGCATAACTGCACAGGGCGATAAGTGTGAATGCGCAGAACCAGTAGATTCCAACGCGATAGACCAGGAGCTGATTTGGAATGTCGCGGCATACCGCGGGATCAGCAAAAACGCCGATCAAGAATGCGTCGAACGACATTTGCCGCTGCTCGTGGAAAAAGAGCGACGTCGTCAGTAACAGCGCCGCGATTGTGCCGTGGACCCACCAGATTTTGGACGAAGGGATGATAAGCAAAAACGATAATAGGATGGCCAGCAACAGACAGGCCATGGGATCGCGCGCGAAATTGAGCGCAATATGAGCGATTTCCGACAACTATCGGTCTGTCCTTTTTGGCTTTCTGCGCGCATCGGCGAAAGGGGGGGAAATCTCGCTTTTGCGCTCGGCGAGCAAATTGAAATCCGCAATTGGTTGACGATCGAGCGTCCTATCGACGGCCTTTCGCCGCCATTCGTTCATGTCCAGAACATAAGTCGCCCACATGCCATATCGCGCCGACATAGCGGCACGCTGATAGCCCATATATTGAGGATGAGTGAGGTAGGGCGAATCCACCCGTGCCCAACCGACGCGGAGCATTTCATGAGCCAGATCATGTCCCCGTGACGTGCACCTGGCTCTCGGCATGGCTTCATCATCATAACCGACGACGGCACATGTGACGGCGGAAGATCCGATCGTTCTTTTGAGCCAGGCTTTTGCAAAGGGGCCACATGGTACAGGCGGCGGTGCCTTCGTGACCTCCCTGTTCGTCCATTTCGGATCAAGTGCCCATTGAGGCAATTCGCACGCGTCAATATCCGCGAGCCGAACTCGTTGGGCATAAGTGGGAAACCAAAGAGTTCGACCATCAATAACCGCGACACGACCTTTGAAGATTGGAAGCGGTACCGGCTGGCTAGGTTGAACCGGTAAGTTGGCAGCGGGCGCGCGTTTAATAGCATCAGCTGCGAATGCTGGTGTCGATGCGAGGGCAAATGATATTGCTATAATCAGATATTTCATTGTTGGGCATTCCTCGTCCGTTCGTTTGCCGATTTGCTCAACAGGATGGCAGGATGCTGAACGTCTTCGAATTGCCAGAGGCCTGCCCGCTTCTCACGAGCTTCCTGTTCGGCCACTGCGTATGCTGGATAATAGGGAAGACCGCCCGCCTTCAGCGCGGCAAAGGCATAACCGCTCGTTATCAACACCGTCGCTAGATCGAGACGATTTCCGCCAATTGTGGCGTAGCAAATGACATAAGAAGTATCGGCAGTTTGCGCTACGGGAGCGCACACCGGTGTGGTGTCTTTGATATAAGCGGCGAATACGGCAAGCGACGCCGCACCGCAGTCCTTCTTATACCCAGTCCTGTCGGTGAAAGTAGTTCCCCGAAGGCATGACTGAACACCGTAGAGACGATAGCGCTGACCTTCTGCCACCCATGTATCGCCAGATTCTAATGTAACGCCCGGTTGGAGGTCGAAATATCCCTCTGGCGCAGCAATTGCCGTTGGCGAGAATAGGGCCAGACCTAGCGTTATAAGCGCGTGCCTCATTGGCCTTTCACCCGCGGATCGGCCCACATTCCATAAGAGCCGTCTTCTCCGATCTTCTGCGCCTTCTCCAGATTCGGACGCTCTAGCCTCCCATCTTTCGTTTTTGCGATGCGGAGCGCGCCGAGAGAAAGCATCTGCTCCTCAAGCATATCAACCGTGTCTAGGCTTCCGGGATAATTGTAATATCCGTAGCACGTGACGTTTTGTTTGGGCGCGCGCTCTTCACTTACAAATGCCCGACAAAAAAGAACCTTCGGCGACTGCAACATGATCTGCAGCTGCTGCGTGGCGTAGTCAGCGCAAGAACCAGCAAAATCATCCTTGCGGTTGACCATGTCGCCTTTGCAGGCTTCTAGCCCGTACAGATTAAGTACGGTCTTGTCATCAACACGGAATTCCGTTGGCGAAGTCGCCTTGTAGCCGGAAGCTGATGCAAATCCCTTTCGAGCTGTGACCTTCCCGTCCCCGTCATAATATTCAATGACAAGCACGGTCTTACCCGGCGACGCCAACGACTTGATGTAATCCTTGTTGATGGCTGGCGCTGCGATTGCGGCTGTTGCCAGCATACAACTGCTCATTGCGATTGCGATGGTTCTCTTCAATTTCTAACCCTCACCATATTGATAATTCTCTTACCCTATTAATAAGGGCTTTATGATTTTCAAAAAAGAATGTATCACTTAGCCAAATCGGTATTATACTCTTGCGAACTTAATCTGTTTTCGCTGCGACCTCAACAGCGTTTTTGAGGCCTGCGACAGGCGCTAAGGGACTAGAATGGAAAAATTATCAATCAAAGCGCTATTGCTAAGCGCCACACTGTTCGCCCCAATTGGGATTACCGCCGCTTGCGCAGATGAAACAGTTAATATTGCGCCTTTTTCCCATAATAGCGACAGCAATTCCACGACCCAGAACCTATCCGGTTCGCATTCGGGTGTGACAGTATTTAACCGCCGCTGGCCAAGCGAAAACAAAGAATTTGTCGTGGGTACTGATGGCGTCGTTGCCGCTGAGGATAAAAGTGAAAGCGATACTAGAGTAGATAACCATATTGGTAATACAATGAGCGCCTCTATATCCACGGGCTCATTAGCTGATATTACCAATACGGCTAACTTGGTTCTGAATGAATCTGCCCGTTTAGGTGATTTACGTTCCACTAAGCAGGCCGCTGCATCTCCCGAATGCGGCCCATCCCCGCTAACACCAGAGGAAATCAAAACTCTGGTCGCACAGGCTGCTCGTCGACATCAAGTTGATGCTCTGTTTGCTACCGCCATTACTTGGGCAGAAAGCCAATTCGACCGTTCTCGCAATTCAGACAAAGGCGCACGCGGGCCTATGCAGCTCATGCCGGGAACCGCTGAGCGCTTCGGCGTCCGCGACGTCTGCGATCCGGCGTCAAATATTGAAGGCGGCGTGAAGTATCTCCGGGTGCTTTTGGACGAGTTCCAAAACCCCCTGCTTGTTGCGGCTGCTTATAACGCAGGCGAAGGCCGCATCTATGAGTACGGCGGCGTTCCACCGTTCAAGGAAACCGTCGGATACGTCGCTAAGGTCGTCAATTACCAGCTTGGAGTAACTATGCCAGCACTGAGAAAGAAGCTCGTTGGTGGTGGTCGGAAATCCTCGCCGGTGGTAGCGAGTAAAACTCAATCCGGGGTCATCGAAGTCAAGAAATCCGGCACCTTCGTTGGTGGCGTGATGCATTTTTAAGGAGAGAAGGATGATCAATGCACAGAATAAGGTTTGGCATATCAGCGCTTCAAAGCTGGCAATTTTCCTTGGATTGCTCGCTGCCGCGCAAATTGTCAGTGCGGATTTGGCATTAGCACAGTCAGGTGGCGTTAGTGGTGCCTTCGCGCCGGTTCAGACAGTATTTCAAGCTATCGTCGATTTCATCAGCGGCCCTATTGGCCGTTTGTTTGCAATCATCGCCGTGATGGCGCTCGGTTTCCTCGCATTTGCTGGCCGCCTTTCCTGGTTTCTCGCTGGCGGTGTAATCCTCGGCATTGGGTTGGTCTTCGGCGCTCCTTCGATAGTCGACGAATTAATCAGCACGGTCGGAAACTAGCGATGGCTGAATACGAGGATGTAAAGCCGCAACTGACCCCGTTGGTAATCGGGCTGACCCGATCTCCAACCATGTGGGGCGTTCCGTATATGGCAGTCGTCGGTGTTATCGGCATTACAATCATAGCATGGCTGGTCAGCAAGTCGTTCTGGACGCTGCTTCTGGCTCCGATCAGCTATGTGGTTCTGTTCTCCCTTTGCGCCTGGGACAACAAAATCCTCGAAGTTCTCGAAGTCACGGCGCGAAAAACGTCCCGCACACGCAACAAGTCCTTTTGGGGAACTAACTCGTACGGACCATAGCGAATGTTGAAAATCGTCAGAGAAGAACTTGGATTTGGCAAGGTCGCTCATAACGACCGGCCTATGGCTTCGCATATCCCATATCTGCGGCATCTGTCCGATACTGTGATTGGCTTGGAAAACGGCGCTCTAATGTCGGTCATCAAACTCGACGGCCTCTTTTTCCAAACGGAAGATCAAGCCGAACTCAATATGCGCTCGAATGTTCAGAATACGATCATTCGAGCGCTTGGATCGAGCCGTTTTTCTGTCTGGTCGACTGTAATTCGCCGACAGGTCGATTCCGAAATTGGTGGCGCTTTCGATGACCCGTTTTGCGATCAACTAAACAGCCGGTATATGAGCCAGTTGCGCCATAAGCGCATGTTCGCCAACGAAATCTACTTCTCCATAGTGCGAACCAATATGCGTGGTGCCCTTGGCCTCAGCGACATAGTAGGTCGTGCATTCACACGTTTTGGAGGCGCTGACGTCCGAGATCAGCAAACGCGTGAAGCGGTAACCGAACTCGAAGAGCTCGTTTCAAATATGACGCGGGAGCTGCAAAAATATGGCGCGCGCGAGCTCGGCATAACCTATCGCGATGGGGAGCCATATTCTGAATCGTGCGAATTCATCAACACAATCCTGACCTGCGGCGTACCGCGCAAAATGCGCCTGCCGCGGATGGGGATTCGAAATTACGTCGGAACATCACGCCTGCATTTCGGCAAGCGAGCAATGCAAACGCAAGCTGCCATCGATGAAGACAATCGCTATGGCGCGATGCTCTCCATCAAAGAGTATCCGCCATACACCGGTCCGGGAATGCTTGATGGACTACTGCAGGTGAACCATGAATTCATCCTCACGCAGAGCTTCACAATTTCCGACAAACCGATAGCGCAGGAGCGTATCACCCGACTTCAGCGCCAGATTGCCGCCTCCGATGAATCCGGAAGTGCAGTCGAGAACGATATCGACTTTGCTCTAAATAGTCTCATGAACCAGGAGGCTGTTTTTGGCATCCACCATTTCTCGTTGCTTTGTCTATCGCGCGACCTTGATGGTTTGAGCAAGTCAGTTTCTGAACTCGGTAGTTGCCTGACCGATATGAACATCAATTGGCTTCGCGAGGATATGAACCTCGAAGCTTCCTACTGGGCGCAATTGCCCGGCAATCATAGCTATCGTGCGCGAAAGGCCATGCTGTCATCGGCAAATTTCTCAGGCCTGTCATCGATGCATAATTTCGCGACCGGGCAATCGGACAATCTTCATTGGGGCTTGCCTATCACCATACTAGAAACCACCTCGCAAACTCCGTACTGGTTCAATTTTCACCGTCGCGATATCGGCCATTTTTTGGTCACCGGGCCGACTGGATCCGGCAAGACCGTTGCTCTGACATTCCTTCTGGCACAGGCAATGCGCGTCAGCCCAACGCCGAAAGCTGTCTTTTTTGACAAAGATAGAGGTGCCGAGATTTTCGTGCGTGCGATGGGAGGAGTTTACGAAGTCCTCTCACCGGGAACGCCTACTGGTTTCAACCCGCTTCAGCTGGAAAATACCGCCTCTAATCGTGACTTTCTGCTCCGCCTTTTGAAATCGATGTTGCGATCAAGCGATCACCGCGAATTCAGCCAGGAGGACGCAGATACGCTGGAACGGGCGATTGCCCGTATCATGAAAGAGCCGGCAGCTCAGCGCAATTTACCAAACCTTTCGGGCCTCCTGGTAGGCAGATCGCGGGCAGATGCGAATGACCTCGCATCAAGACTGCGTCCTTGGATCGACGGCGAAAAAGCATGGCTGTTCAATGCACAACATGATGTGCTTTCATTCTCCGGACATAGTGTCTTCGGTTTCGATATGACCAACATCCTCGGCAACGAGGATATTCGAACCCCTGCATTGATGTACCTTTATCACCGTCTGGATGAGCTTCTAAACGGCGATCCCGTCATGTTTTTCATGGACGAAGGCTGGCAACTGCTCACCGAAGAAACATTCAGTCATTTCATCATCGATAAGATGAAAACCATTCGTAAGCTTAACGGCATTGTTGGCTTTGGAACACAATCAGCCGCCGATATTGCCAAAGCCAAAGCGTCTCACACCCTTATCGAGCAATCGGCCACGAATATCCATTTCCCGAACCCGCGTGCTGACGAAGAGAGCTACATCAAACGCTTTGGATTGAGCGTTAAAGAATTCAATTTCATCAAAAACACCCCGCCTGAAAAGCGCACGTTTCTCGTCAAGCACGGGAATGACTCGGTCATTGCCCGTCTCGATCTCTCGAAAATGCCTGATCTCGTCAAAGTGCTGTCGGGTCGAAAAGAAACCGTCGAAGAATGTGCTGCGCTGCGGGAACGATATGGCGATGAGCCTGAAAACTGGTTGGCTGAATTCTGCGGATGGGAGAGGAATGATGCATAAGAAGTCTGCATTATGCATATTTTTGGCGTCAGCAACCATGCCATTGTCAGCATTGGCTGGTGGCGTTCCTGTCATTGACGGATCTAATTTGTCCGAACGAACGGTCCGGGATCAAAAAACATCGGAAATCGAGAAAACGGATAAAGACCGGTTTTCGCTCAACAAAAGTGTGACCTGCGCTGTCTATCGTCCGGGGCGCAAGGATGATCCCGTTGCAGCCGCCAAAGCCAATCCGGAAATTTCCGGGTTGGTCAAACGAGTGGCACGCGAAGAGGGTGTAGACGAAAATCTGTTTCTAGCGCTCGTTTATCAGGAAAGCCGCATTAATCCATGCGCGAAATCGGGCGTGGGGGCTATCGGTTTGGCACAGTTGATGCCTGATACCGCAAAAGAGTTGGGCGTAGATCCGCATAACATTGAACAGAACCTCCGCGGTGGTGCTCGTTATCTTAAACAGCAGCTCAAGCGTTTTAACGGCAACGCCAACCTCGCCCTTGCAGCGTACAATGCTGGCGCTGGCAACGTTAAAAAATACGGCGGCATTCCGCCGTTCAAAGAAACGCAGGGGTACGTCCGGAATATCACGCAGAAATGGACACCGGCGTTCGGTGGGTCAAAGGACCTGCCCATGAATTACGGCGGCGGTGACACCGCATATTCCGGTATGCGGGATTCGACCATCATTTCGATGGCAACGACGCAAGCAACACAGGAAAGTTCCGCCAACGTCGCCTCATGGCTCACGCAGCTCGGCGGTGTACAGTCCGACACCATTCAAGACAGCTGGGATCACAACGCTGCCGCTCGAAACGCGAACCTCGAAATGGTCAATCAGGCGATTTTGCTGGGCAATTCGTTTGCCGACCTGCTCAACAGCCGCAATGCAGTTTCAGCCAGCGCCAGTTCGGGCGCTTCCCAATCGGCTTCGTTCAAGAAGAAAGACGATAAGCCACGAGAAACGACCGGCGTCTGCGATCCTCGTTCCGGCCTCGAATGGAATTCGGAAGAAAAAACTTGCGTTCAACGACGTGAACGCGAGGCGAATATTAAACTGCGCCTCGATCCGCAATGAGGGAGATTAATATGAAACGACTGATCATATCGGCGTCAGCGATTGCCTTGGCTGTAACATCGTTCACTCCCACTGTAGCTTATGCTGCAGGTGGTGTGCCGGTAATCGATGAAACAAATTATAAAGTGGCCAAGCAAACATCCGAAACAACGGAAAAAATCCTTGGGACGAACAACGAAATTCTCACAACCGTCGAGGAAACATTGAAGGCCGTTACCGGTGATCGCGGCGGCGATGCGAACCAGATGCAAAACCTGGCCGTCGGGAATGGCTTTAGCGTATCGTCAATGCCCTCTTTTGACAGCCTTATGTCCGGTGGAGTGCCAAATTTTGGCAGCATGGGGGGTGACATCGCCAAGGTGGCGTCCACTTTCATCAACGGGCTTCAGCTCGTTAAGAACTTGTCGGGGCAAGCAAATAGCAGCTTCAGCGGAGACAAGTCCTATGAACAGATGGTCAACACTGTGCTTGGTGTCGCCGCACTCGTAAATGGTTCGCAACAGGCGGTAACGACGCGCCGAAGCGCTTTTGAGCAGGCCGGGCAGAGTATCGGTCAGGCAAAGGACATTAAAGGTTCCATCGACCAGAACACGCAGCTGCAAGTCCAAGCAGGGCTGACCATCAACGAACTGATCGGCGTGATGAACGGTGCCGTGTCATCATTGCAGGCCGACAATCAGCGCCGCCTCACTGACATTTCCAATTCCAAGAAGGTGTTGACGTACAGTGCAAACTAACATCGCTAACAACTTCCTGAAGTGTTTTATCTTTGCTGCCATCGCAGCCGGCGCTGCCGGCTGCGGAACGGTCAAGGAAAAGACTGCTCCTTGCAAACGTCCCGCAAATCTCACGTCATTTGCCGAAGACATTCGGCAAGACTGCGGACCTATGGCCTTTGTTAATGGCGATCCAGCGACTGCCATTGCTGCGATCAATTCAATAGCAACGGAATAATCGGGGGCCGCTATGCATGATTTCTTGAGCGATCTTTTGGAGAGAATTGATAGTTCCGGCGAGAATTTTTCATCGCAGGCTTACAATATTATTGGCTCTGAAATCACGCCGCTGCTCAAGGTGATGTTTATCGCCTATGTTGGATATTACGGTATCCAGGTAATAATGGGGACTTCACGGATTAGCGTGGCCGAAATTGTTACACGCGTATTCCGCATGGTCTTCATTCTGGCATTGATCAGCAACTGGGGATATTTCAACGATTTTTTCTACAAGTGGCTGAACAATACTCCTGAAGATGTAGGTCGCGCCATCCTGACCGCCACCGGGACGGGAATTACTGAACCGACAAATGGACTTTCCATGATCTGGAAGACTGCAAACGAGGCGGCTTCCGCGTTTGCAGAGCAATCGGGCTATTTTTCCGTTTTGCCTTCTATGGTCGGCTTTCTCATTATGGCCTGCGTGGCAATCTTCATTGCCGTAGCTCTCGCCATTCTCGTACTAGCCAAGGTGATGCTGTGGGTCCTGATCGGGACTGCGCCGATTTTCATCGCATGCATGTTGTTTGAACAATCGCGCAGCCTTGGACAGGCGTGGTTTCAACAAGTGCTGCTATACGCACTAATCCCGTTATTCGTGTTTGTTGTGGCCGCATTCCTTATTGCCGCAATGGACCCCGAACTGACGAAGGTGTCGGCGGCGGCTACGGAACGACGCCTTACTCTCAGTGATATTTCCGCCTTCCTGTTGCTTTGTTTCGCAGGGGCATTTGTCCTTTTGAATATTCAGGTCCTTGCACAAGGCATAGCTGGAGGGCTGGCCCTCGGCATTGGTGCTGCCGCGACACGAATTGCTGGAATGGCGGGTGTGACAGCTCCAATGCAGATTGCGCGAGCTGGCTTCAAGGGAATCGGTGCGAGCTACCGTGGCGGGCGTTCACTTTATAATCGTTTTGGCGGAGGCGGCGGGGGCTCAATTTCCTCAACAAGCCAAGGCGCAAAAGAAGCAATGCAAAACCGAATAAGTAGCAACAGCCTGCCTCGCTGAGGCTGCGGGTTCATAAGAGGTCAAAGGCCAGATAATGACGGATTCCAGAGAAGCTGCATTGAGAAGCTATTTTCAGGACGGTGATCGTTGGGAGAACGAGATCGTCCGGAAAGCAAAACGTTCAAAGGCCGTGGCATGGTTCGTAACCATCATATTCGGGCTCGTCGCGCTTTTCGCATTGCTCGCGCTCGTTATGCTGGTTCCGCTAAAATCTTTCGAGCCTGTGATTGTCGTCGTAGACAAGGCTACCGGCTACATCGAAACCAAAAGCGGACTGACAAAAGCGCAAAATCTGACCGATTCACGCGCAATCACGCAAGCCAACGTCGTTCGGTATATCAGGACGCGCGAAGGCTATGATCCTTACGCGATCGATACAAACTTTGGCACGGCGGCACTATTGTCGACAGGTGATGCCGCTCGCGAATTGCAAGAGCAATACAGCGCTGCGAATCCGAACAATCCGGCAAAGATCTACGGGAAAAACAAGCGTGTGCTTGTCGATGTGAAGTCTGTCACCTTCCCCAACGATTCAACCGCTCTTGTTCGTTTCTCAACCACTGAAAAATCCGATACCGATGCCATTACCAGACACTACATAGCTGTCGTGCGCTATCGCTACACGGACGAACCCGCCACCAATGAATGGCGGTTTGAAAATCCCCTCGGCTTCCAGGTTTACAATTACAGGCGGGATCAGGAAACCGTCACGGAAGGGAGCAAGGGATGAGAAACCGCTTGCCTTTCGCGGCGGCGTTCTCGACCGTCCTCCTTTTGCACGCCCACGCTGCCCAGACGCCTAGGGCTGGCTCATTGGATTCACGTGTGACCAGTGTCGTCTATCAGCCCAACAATGTCGTCAAAATTTCTGCAACCTATGGCATATCGACAATGATCATCTTCGATGAAGATGAAAAGTTTGAGACGATTTCACTCGGCGATACAGAGAGCTGGCAGGTTGCTCCAACCGAAAAAGGCAACATTCTGTTTGTGAAGCCGACGGCTAAAAACGTCGTTACAAACATGAACGTTGTCACGACCAAGCGCATCTATTTTTTGGAACTGCACGATTATGCGCCCGATGCGGGCAGACAAGTCTTTGGCGTCCGTTTCATTTACCCCGAGAAGGATTTGAATGCAGCGATGCGCAAAGAGGCTGAATATCGCGCTGCCAACCCGAATATCTCTACAATCGACAAGGCAAACGTCAATATCGACTATTCCTTTACGGGCGATACGAAACTCAAACCCTCAAGGGTTTTCGATGATGGCAAGAAAACCTTCTTCAAATTCACTGGTCGGACGCCAGCAATCTTTGCTGTGAACAGCGATTTTTCCGAAACATTGCGTAACTTCCGCAAGGAAGGCGAATATCTGGTCGTGGATGGCACGGCAACTCAATACACCCTCCGCGACGGTGATCAGTGGATCTGCATCTTCAACCTTAGAAAGCCGGATTTTGGCGCACCCGATCCCGACATCATGGGTCCTGCGCCTGATCAAGTGGCAACCAAGCGGAGAAGGAGCGGCAACTGATGAAACAGTCTCCCGAACTGGAAGCACTGGCGTCTGCCGATGACACCGGAGTCAGTAACAAGAATGCAAAGCGGAATCAGACGGCTGCGATGGCGGTATTTCTGCTTGCAGGTGTTGCTATGGCTTATTTTGTTCTCAAACAACCTACGGAGAAACCGCGCGATCTCGTGCGCGGTGACGAGGAGTTCAGCACCACATCGTTCAGACCGCCGTCTTTCGTGCGCGACCAGGATCAGCCTCCTACAGCAATCGAGCCCAACATCATCAATATCCCGCCGCCGCCACCGCCACCGGAGCCGGAGAAAGTCGACACCACGACATTTAATGTCCCTCCCCCGCCTCCGCCGACAGTCGCGGTGAAGGAACCCGATCAGGCACCCACGCCGGAGATCGTTGAAGAATTTCCAGACCGGTTCAAATCAAAACTGATTGAGATGGATCAAGCGCGATCAGGCGGAGCAAATGGGGGACTTGGTGGCGATAGTGGCGAAGGAACACCGACTGTTGCTGGCGAAGACAGAAACAGCAAGTTTCTGGCGACGGCCTCGGCAATGGCCGACCGTAATGCCAAGGCTACGAAAATCAAGCGCATCGATGCGGTCGTTCCCGAAGGGACATTGATCCCGGGTATTCTTGAAACCTCGATTGTAAGCGATCTGCCAGGCCAGGTTCGCGCCATCACGTCAGAAGACGTCTACAGTTTTGATGGTCGTCGCATTCTGATTCCGACCGGCACCCGCCTCATTGGTGAATATCAAAGCGACGTCATGACGGGCCAGACCCGCGTTTTCGTAGTCTGGACCCGCTTGCTTAGGGATGATGGTGTAAGCGTGCGCCTGAACTCCGTGGGAACTGACAGCCTTGGCCGTTCCGGCCTGACCGGCATCGTCGACAAAAAATGGCGTGAACGGTTCGGCGCGTCCATCATGTTATCTGTGGTGGGCGCCGGCGCTAGCTATCTGACTGGTTTCGGCAGCGGGGAAGCCTTCGGTCGTAACAACGATGATGCGAAACGGGGTGAAGAACTAGCCCGCGAAACCATCGCCGAAACATTCTCTCAAATGGCAAATACCGCTCTGAGCGAGAACTTGCGTATCAAACCAACAATCAGCGTCCATCAAGGCGAACGTATCTTCATATTCGTGCGTCAGGACCTCGATTTTTCGGCGATGTACGACGATCCCGTAACAGAGGCGATGAAGGAAATTCAACGTGAACGCAGGGGCAAATAGTGCGGCAACGGCCACACAAAGCAGATATTACTTTCTGGATCGGGCGCTTGAACCACTGCGTCCATTTCTCAACGATCCAAAGGTCGTAGAAATAGCGGTCAACAAACCGGGCCACGTCTATATCGAGAGGCTAGGTGCTGATCACATGGAGTTCCACGAGATTCATGCGCTCACAGCGGCAGAGATTCAAAATATCGGTGAGCGCGTCGCAGGTGCAACGGATCAATTCGTCAGCAAATCCGCGCCAATCCTGAGTGCAGCACTCCCGACTGGCGAGCGCATTCAGGTGGTTCTTCCACCTGCTGCACCGGATGGCGGCTCGATATCGATCCGCAGGCAGGTCGTTAGCAATTTCAGCTTGGAAGAATACAGGGATAGCGGTTCGCTGGACAAGGTTTCCGTGGCTGTTGGTGGGCTTCGTGACATTGATCGACTGCTGATCGAGCATCTGAAGCAAAACAGAATTTTCGATTTCATCAACACCGCCATCACGCAACGGGTTTCGATCCTGATTAGCGGCGGTACATCATCGGGAAAGACAACCTTTCTGAATGCCTGCCTGAAATCTGTCCATCCAAAGGAACGGATTATCACGCTGGAAGACACCCGCGAGCTGTTACCGCCCCAGGAGAACCGCGTTCATCTGGTAGCCTCGAAAGGTGGGCAGGGCACGGCTGATGTTACAATTCAACACTTGCTTGAATCGTCCCTTCGAATGCGTCCTGACCGTCTGTTCGTTGGTGAGATCCGCGGCGCCGAAGCGTTTTCATTTCTTCGTGCCATTAACACCGGTCATCCAGGTTCTATGTCGACTGTTCATGCTGATACTCCGCAAGGAGCCTATGAACAGCTTGCCATGATGATGCAACAAGCCGGGCTATCGGGCGGATATTCGAAGCATGACCTCATGTCGTACATTCGAATGGTCATCCCCATTGTCATCCAGTTACGCCGAGACGGCGGAAAACGAGGCGTATCGGAGATATCTTTTGCACGAAACGAGGTGCCATGAGCAAGGGATACAAAGCGGTTTATCTGATATTCTGTGCCGGCATCGCATTCTTGGTCTGGACCTTGGCTTATGGGGTCGTCCTCGGGGTCATTTATAAAGACAGCCGAATTTTGAATATTACCATCACCGAGAATCCTTTTGCTCCGCTTCAGCAAGTCTGGGCCTATGTATCAAACCCCACTCTGCAGCGCGTTTCCATCGGGGCCCTGTTGCCTGCCATCGCAGCCGCCGTATTTGCTGGCTATCTTGGTCTCAGAAGCTACGAAAACCCCTTGGGCGATGCAGCTTTCCAGGACGTCATGGGCCTTCGTCGCAGCAAGTGGTTCCGCAAGAAAGGGCACATATTCGGTCGGTTCGGCCGAAATGTGCTACGAGCGGCCGACAGTCGCCATCATCTGATAATCGGCCCTACACGATCGGGAAAGGGAGCGGGTTATGTCATTCCAAACGCTCTCATGCATGAAGGGTCAATGATCGTATCCGACTTGAAGGGCGAAATTTTCAAAGCCACAGCAGGGTATCGCAAGAAGAACGGTAGCCAGGTCTTCCTCTTTGCCCCCGGCTCTGAGAGGACAAATCGATATAATCCTCTCGATTTTGTGCGCCCCGAGCGCGGCAATCGTACGATGGATATTCAGAATATTGCGAGCATTCTCGTCCCTGAGAATCTGGGCTCTGAAAATTCAGTTTGGCAGGGTTTGGCACAACAAGTCGTAGCCGGGATTATCAGCTATGTTCTGGAAAGCCCCTATTATCACGGACGGCGCAACCTCGGCGAAGTCGTTTCCTTCGTGAACAGTGGTGTTGATCTTCAGGCGCAGATCAAGTTCATCAAGGAAAAAGAGCCGAACCTTTCAAAATATACGGTCGAAAGCTTTAACGCATTTCTTGCATTGTCAGAGCGGACGGCAGCATCCGCGCTGCTGGATATCCAGAACGCGCTTAGACCCTTCCGAAATGAACGTATTGTAGCCGCGACAGAAGTAACCGACATGGACATAGCCGCCATGAAACGGCGGCCTATCTCGATTTATCTCGCACCCAATATCACCGATATTACGATCCTGCGCCCACTTCTCACATTGTTCGTGCAGCAGGTCATGAACATTCTGACTCTGGAACACGATCCCAATTCAATTCCCGTCTATTTTTTGCTGGATGAATTTCGACAGCTTAAAAAGATGGATGAGATTATGACGAAGCTTCCCTATGTGGCTGGTTATAATATCAAGCTAGCTATCATTATTCAGGATGTCAAAAATCTCGACGAGATTTATGGCGAGACTTCGCGCCACTCCCTTCTCGGCAACTGTGGTTATCAGCTGGTGCTAGGCGCCAACGATCAGGCCACGGCGGAATATGCATCCCGTGCACTCGGAAAAAGAACCATCCGCTACAAGTCGGAATCCCGCACCATCGAGATTCTCGGTTTACCTCGGCGCACAAAAGTTGAGCAAATCCGAGAACGCGATTTGATGATGCCGCAAGAAGTGCGGCAAATGCCGGAAAACAAGATGATCTTGCTCGTTGAAGGACAACGCCCAATCTATGGCGACAAGCTGAGATTTTTCAACACCCAACCCTTTAAATCCGCTGAAGCTTATTCGCAATCGCACGTTCCTGATGTGCCGGTGATTGAATATCTACCTCATAAGCCAGTTCCAGCACTGACGAGCGAATACGCGAACGACGGGCAACCGGTCATTGAGCAGACCAGTAGCCCCCTACCCTATCGCCCTCAACAGCATGAGGAACCTTCGCAAGAAGCAAGCACAGCGAACTCCGCGCCAGTTCCTGAAGCCGCTGTCACGAAGCAAGCAAATATCAGAACGGTCAATCTGAGCGTCAAATTGCCAACAATGGGTCAAGACACGAAGACAGCAATTTCACCAGATGAAATCAATGATCGTCTTCAAGAGGTCGAAGCGCAGCTTAAACCAAGTGCAAAGCGATTATTGCAGGCTGTTAATGAGAAAGTCGAAGCCTCGGGCGCATCGCCTCGCAAGCGGAAAAGTTATCTCGACATATTCAACGCTACTGTCCCGGACCCGGAGGATGTTGGACTGATGAGCAATGTCACATTGTGAAAATAACCGCGGCGCGCAGGAGGCCGGCTGGTGTCTGCAAACCGCGCGAGAACTGTCGATGATGAGCTCATTTTTTGTGCCATTGCCGCGTAGAATGGATATTTGCAGGCCATGCTGGTGGAGAACTAAGGTTGACTTGTGACATGAGCCCTGCTTACTCGGTAGCGACGGACGATTGAAGGAATGGTTTGAATTTATCTGGATTTACTCAATTCTGCTGAGTAAATGATGGCGCACTCAAACTTGATAATGGTTTAAGAGTTGTCTATTATACTCAGTATGGCTGAGCAAACAACCTCACTGTTAAACCGACTCGAGCGAGACCTGCCAGAAGGGTTGATCGTGGATGCTGCCTGGCTGCAAGAGCGCGGCATAGCCAGTAACCTGCGCGCTTACTACGTTAAGAACGGCTGGCTGGAACAGCCGGTACGTAGCATCTATAAAAAACCGCGCGGCACTCTGAGTTGGCAGCAAGTCATCATATCGCTTCAGACCCTGCTTTTACGAGCACCGCTCTATGTCGGCGGACGCACGGCGTTAGAATTGCAGGGCTTTGCGCATTACCTTACTAACGAGACAAGAATTGTTCATCTTTACGGACCAGAAAAACCGCCTGCATGGCTAAACAAGCTGCAACTGCCACAGCGCTTTGTCTATCATAACAGCGCTACCTTGTTTCGTAATGAACCAACCGCACAAGGGCTTGGCAGCGTCGCATGGGGGCAGTGGGACTGGCCTATGACGCTTTCACAGCCAGAGCGCGCTTATCTCGAAATGCTCGATGAACTACCGCGCCATGAGAGTTTCCACCAGGCGGATATGATTATGCAAAGTGCGGCAAATTTCAGCCCGAGGCGGCTGCAAAAATTGCTTCTAAGTTGCGCGAGCGTGAAGGTTAAACGTCTATTCTTTTATTTCGCTGATCGACATGGCCATGCGTGGCTTAAGCGACTGGACAAAACCGCAATCGATCTCGGGAAGGGTAAGCGCATGCTTGTGCCCGGTGGCAAGCTCGATCCCGTCTATCTCATCACCGTACCGGGGGACATCGATGCCATTTCGTGATCAGTACCAGAGCCAGGTCAGGCTGCTTATGCGCCTGATTCCTATTGTGGCGCGCGAGACATGTTTCGCGCTCAAGGGTGGAACTGCGATCAATTTATTTATACGCAATCTGCCACGCCTCTCCGTTGACATCGACCTCATGTATTTACCTGTCAACGACAGGCCAGAGGCACTGGCCGAGATTGATACAGCCATGAAGCGGATTAGAGCGGAAGTTCTAGCGCAAGTGCCTGGCGCTCGCGTCGCCGAAAACGTCCACGATGGCGCGATCTTGCGACTTCTTATCATGGCCGAGGGAACACAGGTGAAGATTGAGGTCTCTCCTGTCTTGCGTGGTGTAGTGCACGAACCTTCTGTGATCCCTGTTACCGAAGCGGTCGAAGAGGTCTTCGGTTTTGCCGAAACCAGCGTCGTTTCCTTTGAAGACCTGTTTGCAGGAAAATTGGTTGCAGCGCTTGATCGCCAGCATCCACGTGATCTCTTCGATGTGCGCAGTTTGTTCGCCCATGAAGGGCTAAGCGACGAGTTGCGCGAAGTTTTTCTTGTTTATCTCCTCAGCCACAATCGCCCCATGGGCGAGGTACTTTCGGGCCGCGTCAAAGACCTCGCGAATGAATACCGCAATGGTTTCGAAGGCATGACCGAGGAGGTGGTTCACATTGAAGAACTGATCGAAACGCAGCAGCAGATGATTCAGGAACTGATCGGCGGAATGCCGGATGAGCACCGCGAATTTCTGATCGAGTTCGAGCGTGGTGAACCAAATTGGTCCTTGCTGAAGATCGGTCATGTCGCAGAGCTTCCCGCAATTCGCTGGCGGCAGCGCAATCTCGACAAACTCAAGCCTGATCAGCGCTCTGGTCTAGTCGAATTGCTCCAAACTTCCCTCAAGCGGCGCGCAAAAATTTAGCTGCATCGAAGCATTAACCTAAAATACGGCCGACTACAAAGCTTCGGCCATTTTAACGATCCCATCAAAACGGCAAAAAGCTCGCAACGTAAGCGAACATATCCGTTGCCCACGCAACGGCTGCGTTGAACCAGGCTCTCACAACAGTAGCAACGTACACGATCGCAACCAAACCAAGGACGAGCCAGAACAGAACAGCAAAGAATTTTGCAAAAGCGTCGTCAGCCTTCGGATCGGGAGGTGAATTATAGATATAATCGTGTCGCATCGTCCTCTAACGCTCGTGTTCGTCGCGTTCCTTCTTTTGTTGCTGCTGTTGTTCTAGTTCCTGCAATCGTGGAACCTGTTGCTGAGGCAGATCTGCACGGGTTGTCTCTCCGTCCCGAACGACGCCCTTTACTTCCAAATTAACCTGATCGTCGAGCTGTTTGGCACCGTCAACTTTTCCATCTTTCCGATCCCGTCCTTCAAACACGTTCGCTTCCCATGCCCGGCGATCGACCATTTGTTCGACACGGTGCTTCTGACCGTCAATCTCCTGTATAACGGTTTTCAGGACGCGTTCCGTACCAGTGGACCGCAATTGAATTTCATCGCCGATTTCAGCGCCAGCACGATGCAACGAATCCGGCAGTCCGACACCCCATACCGTGCGAGTGCCATTGGTAGTTTCAATAACCACAAATGGCGAAGGCTCATTTTTTTCATTATCCTGATAGGGCTTCTCGCCTGTCTCGATGAGGATACCCTGAACACCCTCCTTATAGTCGACGGTTTTGGTGTGCGGCGTTCCGAAATTATCTGCGTTCTGTTTCTCTTTATCGACCTTGCTCGACTGATCCGAACCTGCAGATTGCTCCTGATCCCGGTGAGCCGCATCCAGTGCCCTTCCCTCGATTGGAACAATTTCATTACGCAAATAGGACTGCTCCCGGCGAGCCAGATCTTGCCAATCCAGTTCGGTCGGCTGATAGCCCTTGACCGAAATACCGTGGGCCTGGCCCTCCAGCCAGGTTTCACGGCGGAACTCCTTGCTCCCCGTGATCTCGATGCTCGTCCAGCCTCGATGCACTGCTGTTTCGATCATCAATCGAACGCCCTGAGCATCGAACGATTTAGCGCGCAGCTTCTCTCCATTGTCCTGGAACACTTCGCGCTCGCCCTTTGAATCGGCAAAGACTCGCTGCGTCCCCCCGTGATCCTCACGAATGTAATATCGGCTCGTGATTTCATTCGGGAATGAACGATCCATTTCGGCCTGATAAGATGCTGCCGCCGCTTTCTCCTCGTCATCCATGCTGGAATGAGGATCGTTCGCATTATCAGCCGATGACCGACCCTGCTCCGCTTCCGCGACAACATGCGCTGGCTTTGCAATTTCTGAATCGGGTTCCCGAGCGATCTGCATCGACGGGCTATCCTGCTCGCTTTCACGAGAAGGCGCTTCAGCGGTCATTCCACGCTGTTCCGTCAATTCCATATGCTCGCGCATTAGATTGACGTGCTCGCGCGTAAACTGCGCTATCTGATCCAGATCGGCTTTCTCCTCCGGTCCGAGATTGCGGCCAAGCCGGAACAAAGCTTTTTCAACTTCTTTCTCATATGCCTCGAAATCGCTTCTCGACATTTCGCGCATTTTTTCACCCTCCAAAATGATGTTCTGCAACCTTACCAAATTGGCGTGGTAATGTGACCCGAAATCTGCATGAACGATGTTAGAAGTTTTAGCTTCCGATTGAGGTGAACTGGTTGATACAACTATATCTCTTTGCTGTATGGCGTATGAGGCAATCTGGTGATCGCCGCTAGCCATTGCGATTTTCTCCCAACTCTGAGTTACCTTTACGATATATTCACGACTTCGGACGCTTCGCGCCATGCTCCGCCGACCCGACCGCTTGGCATCATAACGCGACTGAGCTGCTGCACTCGTCCCCTCATGTTCCGTTCGTCCATCGCAACTAACCGGCCGCACCTGATTGCGCGTATAGGCTGGGGCATTTGCAAACTCGCGCCTGTCCGTCATTTCCATTGCGATTCCGTGTTCGCGCGCCTTTTCGGCCATAAGTTCGCGCCACTGGCGAAAAACCAGTGGCGAGGTTTCCACCCGATCACCGGCATCTGAACGCATGGCGATAATGGCATGAGCATGTATATGCGGTCGCTTTCCACCCTGCCCCCTCTCCTTCGGGTCGCTGAACGGATCATGCATCGCAAATATGTAGCGATGCCCTTCGAACTGCGCGGCCAGAAAATCCCGAACAGCACTTTCAAAAGCCTGAACGTTGGTGCCAGCTTTGGCAGACATGATGACATGCATCACATCCCTGCCCTTGCGGCTGTGCAACTCCCGACGCCACTGCTTTTGCACCAGCTCGCCGGCGGAACGCGCATCTGAGACAACGCGCCCCTTATCATCACGAACGTCGCCCTTATGATCCTCGACCAGACTTCTCAGCTTGGCGGCGCCATATTCAACGCCATTTCCATACCCGGTAAAACGGAACCGCGCCCTCCCGAGCTCGGACGCTGCGCTTTCGTTGTAACGCCTCTGAATAATGTCCGCCGCCTTCGGGTCGCCGGTCAACCGTTCCCCTTCCATGCTGCGCAACACCACCACACCGTCAACTTTTAAAACGCCATGTGATGGTTGCGAAACGGCATAAGCAAAGCTGCGATTACCGAATGCGCTAGTCAAACTATCGCGCACGTGCTGGTGCAAAGCTTCTTCTGTTGCGAACCCGGCAGCTTCGATCGTCACCCGGAAAGTTCCAATATCCCTGCTCTCGGCCCGATTTTGAAACAATGGCTCCCAATGACCGCGCAACCGTGCCAGCTCCTCGCGACCCTTAAGGCGTTCACCGTTTTCCTTTTCGACGCAAATTTCCCCGCTGCGCGATACGTAATTGACCATCGCGCCGAACCGCGCACCGCCACCATACGACGCCATTTTGACTACAGCCGGTTGACTACCTGCTGCAACTGCGGCCAAACGTGTTTCCATCGGCCTCGCGATAGCAACCTGTTTGTTTGACGCACTACCTGCGCTTGTCAGCGCTCTCGAGGATCGCGTGCGCATTTTTGGCACTGAACCGCCACTTGCTGCAGCGGCACCACCTGCGATCTGTAATTCGCGCAACCTCCGGCGCATTTCTTCCTCGGCGCTGCTTGCAGCACTCGAACCCAGCGAAAGCTCATGCAGCAACGCCGCTCGGCGATGCTCCCACTCACTCTCAAAAGCCCCGAGAAAAAATTCCATGGTCGCTAGTCCTTGCTGCGGTACCTATACCCTGACCGCTTGGTAACGCGTCTCAGTTCACTGAGAACCGCAACCTGCATCTTTTGCACGTCACCCACCACCATGCGGATTTCGCCATCCGAAACCGATTTGCCGCTATTCAGTGCTCGAGCAACCTGATTGAGATTGATGCCAATCATGCGCATATCCTCAAGCATGAGAGACAAAAGCGCCCTATCTTCGTCATTGAAGATCGGCTTTGTCCCCGCCCCTTGCAGCAAAACGACCTTGAAAAATGCGCTCATCGTCATGTCAGCCGCCTTCGTGGCGTCGTCGATCGCGTCATATTCGTCCGCCGAAACACGGCTATGAATGGTTTGCGGCTTGGGTTTAGCGCCCCTCATATCCTCTGAAATTGCTTCATTCATAGGCGTTGTTAGCTCCAATTCAGCGCAGCAATCGATGATCGCGGACGTGTTTCGCGATTGATTAGGAAAAGTGTAGCACATTTTTCCGTATCCTGCCTAACCAATTACGAGCAGAACCATTTAATATTCGTCTAACTTGGCCTCGCTCCGCTCACCCCTTACGCCGAGGCTACGCCCCGGCGTTTCAAAGGAAACACGCTCACCAAGGTTCACCTCCAGACCGCTTTATCGCCTTTCTGCACCCCTCGTACTCGCCAGCAAGGGACGCTTCGCTCTTCGCCCTTGCCGGACTGCGTGCGAGCGGCACAGACGGCTCTTGCGCGGCTCCGGGGTTCACACTCGATTGGGAGAAATATGTTCCCAAACTCCAGTCATCGAGTGATGTGATAATTTGATGTGAACACATGGTGTGTCACATGCTACATTGAGTGTTGTCACATCGTGTGAAATTACCTTATCTTAACATCTATTCTTGCGCCGTGTGGGCTGCATTTGCCGACGCTTCGGGCAATAAATCGACACAAAGATAACCAGCATTATCCAGGTACTGGAGGGCCAGCGTGACACTGCGAATATCTTCGGTAAGCGGCAAAGGCGGAGCGGGGAAGACGACCGCGGTCATTTTGACTGCAGGTGAACTCGCACTCAAAAATCGACGGGTATTGCTAATAGATGCCGATCCACGACAGAACTTAGCCGAGTGGTGGAAGCGGTGCGAGGCTAAGGACAATGTACCGGCGTCGATTTCACTGGCGACGGCACTTCGTCAGAACAATATAGAAAAGTTAATGTCGTCACAGGAGGACAACTATGACGCCATTTTGATCGACGCGCCGGGCGTCGATAGTGTTGTGATGGATACGATAATCGACCATTCAGATATCGTCATCACGCCCATTCAGCCCGCCCAGGATGAGATTAAAGCAGTTGGTGAAGCAGCAGAGGCAATTGCGACACGAACGGACCTTCTTGACCGTAGTATCCCTCAAGCAGTTCTGCGAACGCGCATCACCATCGTCAACCGGCACCTCGAAGAATACCGGATCATTCGCCCTTTCGTCCAAAATTTAAGCGAACACGGATACAATTCCGTACTTCTCGATACGGAATTAATCGAACGAAATTGCTATAGAGAAATCCGCAGCGGTCTTGGCACACTACAAATGCTGGAACCGAGTGAACCGGTTCTCAAGGCCAGAGCGGAGGTGAATGCATTCGTCGAGGAGTTGGAGCAACTTAAAAACGAAAACCGCGGGGAGACTATCAATGGCTAAGGGAAAAATCTCTCTTTCTGATTTCCCTGTCGCGGAACGTCGAAAACGTTCAGTTGATCTGGATAAAGACACTGCCATCCCGCCTATTTCTCACGTGCAAGAAGATGGCGCTGCAAACGTTGGAAATGAATCGGCGCGCGCGACAGCAAGTCAGAAAAAGCAGGATAAGCATCTAGAGACAACGCCGGAACAACACCGCGCAAGTGCAATTGAAAATGCCAACCGTCGAGAAGACTCCCGTAACCGACTGCGCGAACTTCGCAAAGCCCGTGAACGCGAAAGCAAACATTTCGTCAATGTTTCGCTTGATTATGAAACCAAACGCCGGCTTGAGAACGCTGCTCATGACAATGGTCTGAAGATGACGGTCATTCTTCGTGATGCCATTGATCAATATCTTAAAGATAATGGATACTGACCGTGTTCGGCCGTAGTTTTCTCGTCGGGATAGCGCTCGGAATTGCCATTGGAATCTATATTGCTCCATCGCTACACACCAAACTAGATCTTCACAATGACGAACCGACGATC
>NZ_JAYEXN010000017.1:0-69801 GCF_044435015.1 Ochrobactrum sp. S1502_03 | reverse complement strand
CGATTGAAATCGAAGGTCATGTTACCCTTTAAATAAGGGGTCCCGTTTGGATGCCGATAACCCCTCAAATGGGGTCCTTATTCCATGCTTAATGACATTTTTCTTCCAGCGACATCTCCATTCGAGTGGCGACTGCCACAGGGGGGCCGCATCGACTGCGGAAGATTGCCGTCTGGGTATTTCCCAGTATCAAAACAATCAATAGAAAATTTTCTCATGCGCCCCATCGCCAAGGCGTATCCTCCGCTGAAGCTCCTCATGACCCATGGTGCTTATCTGCTTATGCGCGGAGCACACGCCCCCGGTGAAGCTGAAATGATTGTTACCCACTTCCGGCAGGTACTGCCTATTGTGCTCGAATATTTTTGCAATGAAAGTATAAAGAACCAATCGGGGATAAATTTATCGCGTATCAAGGCCTTCATTGAGACCCACCTCTCCGACACCCGTTTTGACCTCGGGGCCGTTGCTTTGAAGTTTAATGTGACCACGCGTCAGGTACAGAAGCTTTTTCAGGCAGAAAAGACGACCTTCTCACGCTATGTGCTTGCGCGCCGCCTGGAGATGGCGCGCATGATTGTTCTACGATCCAGTGACCGGCCAATAAGCACCATCGCATACGAGATTGGATTTGGTGACCTTTCATACTTTAACAGAGCATTCCGCCAGCGTTTCAGGATGACGCCATCGGCAATGCGAAAGTTCTCGAACGATGCGGCTTATCCCCACGACAGGCAGAAGACGTAAACAAAGCAGTCCAGCACTTTTGGGTGCCCGAACGATTTCTTCATTCTCCATTGCACATTTGCGTGCTCGCGCTGTGAGCTTTCGGAAGGTTGTCCATACGGGGCGGATTTAGGAGGCTGGAGTTAGCAAGTCTCAATTTTCCAGGATCGCTTCGAACGAACATTCCCGAGAATGTCCGACTGACGCCTTTGCGTCGAGAGGAGATGGCCGTGGCGTTGCCCGCAAGATCTTGTCGCGCTGGGTCGAGCACTTCAGGCAAGGCAGACGCCCGGCGATGGCTGACCGGTCATCGCGGCTAAAGTCCCGTCCCGGAAGACCGAGGCACTTCTGGCCGTTCTTATGGTTAGGATGTGCGAAGGCTTAAACGCAAAAAAGCCCTTCGTTAAGAAGGGCTTGGTGCAAGTGCAGTTATCGTTGGTTGCGGGGGCACGCAACTACCGATACCGACATTTGCTGCAAGTAATTATTTAGGCACGAAGAAACCGGGCATCTTGTTTTGCTGTCATAGTCGGCGATAATCTGCAAACAGAATTCACTCTTTTCCAAGGATCGGAATCACGGTCACCGCCTGGGATCATGATCTGGACGCATGACAGCGCCACTCGCCGTCATGCGCCAAACCACTCAAAACACGTCCCTAATTCTGCTGCACCAGATGCCCCGGATTGATTTCAATATACTGCCGCTCCGGCGAAACAAAATCCAGCGGGCGCATCGGGCTTTTCAGCTCATCATTGGCAACCCCGCGGCGCAGATTACGCCGCTCAGGATCGGCGATCGGCACTGCGGAAATCAGCTTTCTGGTATAGGCATGTTGCGGATTGTCGAATATCGCGGCGCGCGGACCGATCTCCACGATCTCGCCAAGATACATAACCGCCACGCGATGACTGACACGTTCGACCACAGCCATATCATGCGAGATGAAAAGATAGGCCAGCCCCATGCTCTGCTGAAGATCGAGCATCAGGTTGATGACCTGCGCCTTCACCGAAACATCGAGCGCCGATACGGATTCGTCGGCGATAATCAGCTTCGGATCGAGGATGAGGGCACGGGCGATGCTGATGCGCTGGCGCTGCCCGCCCGAGAATTCATGTGGATAGCGGTTGGCCATATCGGCCCGCAATCCGACGCGCACAAGAAGGTCGGCCGTTTTTTCCCGCGCCTGCTTGCGCGATCCCAGCCTGTGCATGAGGAAAGGCTCGGAGATCGCCTCCCCCACGGTCATCCGGGCATTGAGGCTGGAAACAGGATCCTGGAAGATCATCTGCATCTGCCTGCGCATGTCGCGAAGCCCGGATTTTCCAAGCTTCGCCATATCCGTGTCTCCGACCATGACCGACCCCGATGTCGGCTCGATGATGCGCATCACCGACCGGCCCGTCGTGGATTTGCCGCAACCCGATTCCCCGACCAGCGACAAGGTTTCGCCTTCCCGCAGATCGAAGGACACGTTTTCAACGGCGTGTACGCGCCCGGTCGGCTGGCCGAAAGAACCGCCATGAATATCGAACCTCTTCACGAGGTTCTTGACGCGCAGAATGGGCTGTGGCGCCTTGCTGACCGTGTCCGGCGTCTCCGGCAGCGGCGCCATTTCTCCCGTCTGCTTGTTGACGATGGGAAAACGCTTGGGCAAAGGCTGGTCGCCCATTTCCCCCATGCGCGGCACCGCCGACAGCAGGGCGCGCGTATAGGGATGCTTCGGCGCATTGAAAATCTGCGCCGTCTGCCCCTGCTCGACCGCATCGCCCAGATACATGACGACGGTCCGGTCGGCTATTTCCGCCACCACGCCCATATCGTGCGTTATGAACATGACAGACATGCCTTCCTCGTCCTGCAATTCCTTGATCAGTTCGAGAATCTGCGCCTGGATCGTCACGTCGAGCGCCGTCGTCGGCTCGTCTGCGATCAAAAGCTTCGGCTTGCAGGCCAGCGCAATGGCAATCATCACGCGCTGGCGCATACCGCCGGAAAATTGGTGCGCATATTCCTCAAGCCGTTTTTCGGCTGATGGAATGCGAACCTTTTCCAGAAGCTGGATCGCTTCGCGCCGTGCTTCTTCATGCGAGATATTGCGATGCTGACGCAGCGTCTCGATCATGTGGAAACCAACCGTATAGACCGGATTGAGGCTCGTTTCCTGAAAGATCATGGCAATCTCATTGCCCCTGATCCGGCGCATTTCCTCACCGGACAGGGAAAGGAGACTGCGGCCGTCAAAAGTCACATTGCCTTCGATACGGCTGGTTCTGGATGGCAGGAGCCGCATGATCGACATGACGGTGACGCTTTTGCCGGAACCGGATTCACCCACGACCGCAACGGTTTCGCCGCGCCCGATATCGAATGAAATATCCTTGACGACCGGCGTCCACACATCATTGACGAGAAAGGATGTCTTCAGTCCCTGAACCGAAATCAGGCAGTTATCGGCAGGTATTTCAAGCTGTCTCTGGTTCAACATTATGCACGGCCCTTCGGATTGAATACATCGCGCAGGTGGTCGCCGACGAGATTGATAGCGACGATGACGAGCAGCAGGGCAATGCCGGGATAGAAACTCATCCAGTACTGGCCGGAGAGCATGTACTGATAGCCGTTGGAGATCAGCAGACCGAGGCTCGGCTCGGTGACAGGTACACCCAGACCGAGAAACGAGAGCGTCGCTTCAAGCGCGATGGCGCGCGCGATCTGCACCGTGGCGATGACGATCAGCGGCGGTAGACAGTTGGGCAGCAGATGACGGAAGATGATCCGGTAGAGTGGAACACCCAGACAGGATGCGGCCTCGATATATTCGCGCCGGGTTTCAACCAGCGCCGTGCCACGCGCCGTGCGGGCATAGGTAGCCCATTCGACGATGATGAGCGCCAGCACCACATTGCCGACGCCCTTGCCGAGAAAAGCAAGGATCATCAGCGCAACGAGAATCGACGGAAACGAAAGCTGCAAATCCACAATGCGCATGATCGCGCTTTCGGTGCGTCCGCCAGCATAAGCAGCGAAAAGGCCGAGCGAAGCGCCAACCAGAGCCGCGACCAGAGCCGAAACAACACCCACCATCAGCGATATGCGCAACCCATAAAGAATGCCGGAGAGTATATCGCGGCCCTGATCGTCGGTTCCGAGCAGATAGGTATAACCACCGGCGGCAGAGGGTGAGCCGGGTGGAAGCAGACCGTCCATGATGTCGAGCTGCATCAGGTCATAGGGATTTTGCGGTGCGATCAGCGGTGCGAAAATCGCCGCAAGCACCACAAGCACAAGCCCGCCAAGCGCAGTCATCGCAATGCGCGACTTGCGGAAATCGCGCACGAAGCGCTGCCACGGCCGGTTTGTCGGAACGGTGGAAATGGAAGCTGTCTCGGTTTCGTTGAGGCTGGACATTATGCGCTTCCTTTCGCGCCGAGACGGACACGCGGATCGAGCAGCGTGTAAATGATGTCGACGACAAGATTGATGCAGACAAAGACCAGAACGATCATCATGAGATAGGCGACCATGATGGGCCGGTCGAGAACATTGATGCTGTCGATGATGAGCTTGCCCATACCCGGCCATGCGAAGATGCTTTCCGTGACGACCGAAAACGCGATGACCGAGCCGAATTCAAGGCCTATGACGGTGACGACCGGAATCATGATATTCTTGAGGACATGGACGAAAATGACGCGCTTTTCCGTCAGGCCGCGGGCGCGCGCATAGCGGATGTAATCCTGCGGCAGCACCTCATGAACGCCGGCGCGGACAAGCCGCATGACAAGCGCGATCTTGAAAAGCGACAGATTGAGCGCGGGAAGCAGCAGATGGCGCAGACCGTCGAGCGTCAGGAAGGACCAGCCGACGCCGAAAACGTCCACAGTCTCCCCGCGTCCGCTTGACGGCAGCCAGCCGAGTTGCACCGCAAAGACCATGATCAGCATCAGCCCGATCCAGAAGGTCGGCAGCGAAAACCCGAGGATACTTCCCGCCATAAGCGTCTTCGCCAGCCAGCCGTCGGAGCGAAGACCGGCATAAAGCCCCAACGGAATGCCGATGAGAACGGACAGGAGCGTGGCGCTTATAGCCAGTTCGAGCGTGGCCGGCAGGCGCTGGAGAATGACCTGCAACGCCGGCTGGTTATAGACATAGCTTTCGCCCAGATTGCCCTGCAAGGCGCCCTTGAGGAATTCAAAATATTGCACATAGAGCGTCCCCGCTCCGCGTAATCTGGTGCTCGATGAACCGACGGCTTCGCTCGACGCGGAGAACAAGGCCGCTGCTATCCGTTTGTTCAAAGAGCAGCGCAACAATCGAAGCCAGTTGCTGATTACCCATGACATTGAGGTGGCGAGCGCGCTGGCCGACCGCATCGGCGTGCTACGGCACGGCCGCCTTGTCGAAACAGGCCGGACGGGCCACATATTCGCAGATCCCAAACATGCCTATACGCGCTCGCTTGTCAGAGATCACATTATCGGTGATCGACCGGCACCGAAAGGACGGGCCGCCACACATACTGGACTGGTCGTCTCAAAACTTTCCCATAGCTTTGGGGAAAAACGCATATTGAAAGAGGTGGATCTTTATGTCCCGGCCGGGAGCAGTGTCGCGATCATGGGAGCAAGCGGGGTAGGAAAATCGACCATGGCGCGGCTGCTGACAGGCTTCGAGCCGATCCAGTCCGGCCAATGCCTATGGCGCTCAGGAGAAACGGCTGACGAAACCGCACCCCGCTCCGTTCTCGTTTCGCAAAAGCCGCATGCGGCCATGGCATCCCATTTCACGGTGGAAGACGTTCTTGCGGAGGGATTGATTTTAGCAGCGGAACACCATGGGCAATGGAGAGTGGGTAAAGACTCCAGAAAAAACCGCATTCGGACGTTGCTGACGGAAACCCATCTCCCCACCAACGACGATTTTCTTGAAAGACGTGTCAGCCATCTCTCCGGCGGCGAGGCACAGAAACTGGTCATTGCCCGAGCACTGATCTTCTCGCCCGACGTGATCGTAGCCGATGAACCCACCGCCGCGCTGGACATGATCGCGAAACGGCAAATTGTCGATCTGCTCGATAAAGTCAGACAAAGGCGCAATGCCGCACTTGTCCTGTTTACCCATGATCGGGCTATCGCCGCTCTTCTCGGCGAGACAATACGGACATTGGAAAATGGCCAATTACTTTCATAATTCACGGCTATGTCGATAACCGGTTTCACATAGCCAACGTGGCGCTTTGCAAGCCTTGCCCATCTGACGCCACAGCAAGAGGATGCCGAACAGCCTACCGTCGCAGGCCGCGGCCATTCTTGCCAAGCCACGACAGCAACCGGTGACTGGAGAGAAAGCCCGCTCGGCCAAACCTATTCCAAAGGCCGGCGGCCAAAAACAACATAATTGTCGAAGTTCTGCCATGCTGTCCCTGTTTCGCTAAAACCAGCATGGCGCAGTGCAGCGACATGAAAATCCACAGAGCAGTCGTCGCCGCTCGTCTTACGTTTTGGTGCGCGCGAGGCGAAAAATGCGTCGCGGGCCGGTTTCAATGCGGCGAAGCGCGGTAGCTCCGCCACAGAAGCCCACCATGCCGCCCAGTCGTCCGCGCCATTTTCAACTGCTTCCGCTTCTTTCCGGTCTCGAACCATCTTGGCGACGCTGCGAAGTGTCGGCCAGCGGTCATCAAAGCGCATATGGTCGCCGTTCAGCACGATACCGCCGGGCTGTAAGATCTCTGCCGTAGCACCATATAATTCGGCCAAAGCACCGGGCGACAGCCAGTGCAGCGCCGTTGTCGAAACAAGTGCTGATGGCGTATCGGCACCAAGCGCTGCGAAGCCTTCCATAACAGTCGCCGACCAGGATGGCGCCGACAAATCCGCCTCGACTACGCTGGCACGCTCACCATAGGGAGCGAGTACGACACGGGCAATCTCCAAGAGTACCGGATCGATATCCACCGCAATCACTTTTGCGCGGGGAAAGCGGTCAAGCAATCGCAGCGCCAGCGAGCCCGGACCGCAGGCCGCATCGATGACGCTAAAGCCATCGCCGAATGCTGCTTCCAGAATCTCGAACATGATGCCGAACCGCTCTTCGCGCTCCTTGATGTAGCCTTCCTGCTGGATATCCCACCGTTTCAGAAGCGCCAGTATTTCAGTTTCATCATTCATCGTTACATCCTCGTTTCCGATTTTATTTGCCGGATGGTGTAGCCTGATCCAGGCCACGTCGGCTGCTGGCGGCTTGACGGCGACCGAAAAAGGAATTTGTTGTTCAATATATGAAAGCGATCCGGCGATTCTCGTCATATTGCACGTTTTGGAAAACAACTTAACAAATTAAAGAGGCTTTCTTGCCAGACGCAACAGAACTCCTTCCGGGACCAATGCTGACAGCAAGCGCGCGGGCGATATTTCATCTCCTGACGCAAGGCGGGCCGCAAACGCGCCCGCAACTCGGTGAAGTTCTTGGGCTATCCAGACCAACGCTTTCGGCGGCCATAACCGAACTGGAACTGCATGAGCTTGTTGTCAAGACCGGCGAGCGTCAAGGACAAGTTGGCCGCAAGGCTTCGATTTATCGGGTCGCGGCAAGCGCGGGCCATGTCATTGCCGTCGATGCGGGATCGACCCATATCCGGCTCCGGGTCTCCGCCCTCGACCGCAGACTACTGCATAGCCGGGTTTATCGTTTGCCCGAAAGCCAGTTGCTCCTGGGAGAGGAAATAAGTGCCGCCGTTGCCGAAGAAGTCGAAGAAACGCTGGCGGCGACAGAAACCGGTTGGGGGCCTCTGCGCGCATTGGGCATTGCCCTGCCCGCGCGCGTGGTCGGACAACAAGGCGATGCTCGCCTGACACGGGAAAATGAGATTTTCAGCCGTTTCACACCGCCGGCCGGCGTTTCGCTCATTCTGGAAAACAACGTCAATTGCGCGGCTGTCGCCGAACATTTCAATGGCGCCGCCCAGGACATCGAAACATTCGCCTATGTGCAGATCGGTTTGAAGATGGGCATGGGCATCATGCTCGGCGGCAAAGTCTTGCGTGGCCGCAACGGCGCCGCCGGAGAAATCGGACATCTGGCCTTCCCGTTCGGCCCCGACAGACACCCGATCGCAGGCGAAATGGAACGCTATATCGGCACGCATGCCTTCATGCAGCGGGTTTTGGCGCAATGGCCAAACGATTCCGGCCCCGCACCACGAGATGCCGCGGAACTGATGACGCTTCACGCCGAAGGCAACGCTACGGCGACCATCCATGTTACGCACCACGCGGAGGATATAGGTGCGGTCGTCGCGAGTTGTGTGGCAATCGTCGATCCCGGTGTCGTTGTGCTAGGCGGGGGGCTGGGCGGCAATCCTCTGCTGCGGCCAATCGTGGAGGAAACGGCAAACAAACTCAGCTATCCGGTCGAAGTGCGTGTGAGTACGCTCGGTTCCGATGCGACCGTTCTGGGGATTGAAAAGCTGGCATGCGATCATGCTGTAAAATGGGTTCTGGGCGAACCCATATCCTCCCCCTTTTAGATTCCACCCATTCATAAACCAGACCCGACAGCGTCGGCCCGAAAATCGGAATCGATTTTCGGAAAGTACGATGCGTAGATTCAAAGAGTTGGAGTATCCGCGATGGCAACCAGCCATCCGGCGGGCGCTCCCACATTTGTTTTATCATTCCCGCTCGCTCATTCGCAGGGCATGCCTCCCCCTTCCCCCGTTAACCGCGCTGATTCAGCACCTCTCAAAAAAGTTTCATTTTTGTATTGCCTAAGTCCGATTTTGTTTGTTAGGCTTCCTAACATAATAATGATGGTGGAACTATCGCGGCGTCAAAAGCCGTTACAAAGAGGAAACAGGAATGAATTTTTCTAAATGCAAGACGGCACTGTTGGCCGCCGCTGCCATATCCGTGGCAGGTGCCGCAAGCGCTCAGGAACTCCAATATTGGGTTTATTCCGACTTCGCGCAGGGCGACGCGTTGAAATTGCAGCAGGAATTCATCGCAGAATTTGAAAAAGCCAATCCCGGCGTCAAAATCGTCATTTCCGGTCGTGGCGATGATGATCTGACATCAGGACAAATAGCGGGTGCCGCATCCGGGAACCTGCCTGACGTCTTTATGAACGGTCTGGCCGTCGGCGCACAGCTTGTCGATGTAAAAGCGCTCGCCAATATCTATTCCGACTGGATGGCGATGCCACAGGAATTCCGCGACCAGTTCAACCCGGAAGCCATCAAGGCCTGCTCGCCCGCGCCTGAAACCATGTATTGCCTGCCCTATACCGGCTTTGGCGAAATCGTGTACCGCAATCTGACCGTGCTCGAAAAGGCCGGGATCGATACATCCGTTCCGCCCGCGACATGGGATGAATGGCTGGCCCAGATGCAGAAGGTCAAACAGGCGGGAAGCTACGCTATCCCGGATATGACGCAGGTTTTCAACGGCGTCGCGGCATTCTATGCCATCGTCGGTGACAAGAAGAACTGGACCGTCGATTTTACGACCAACAAGACGGCAATCGACAAGGAATCCCTGGCCCGTACACTGCAGACATTCGTCGATATGGCAAAGCTCAACAGCGGAACCAGCCGCAACGATCAAGCGACACGCGACCTTTTCATCACGAACCAGCTCGCCTTCCACACATCCGGCCCCTGGCTCAACCCGACTTATGCAAAGGCTGCGGCAGAATCCGGCCTGAAATATGATTTCGTACTGTTGCCAAGCCGCAATGCCGGAGATCATGGCGGCGTTCGCAGTTACGAATTCGTCGGCGTTGCCCCCGGACCCAATCGTGAAATAGCCTGGAAGTTCGCGGCTTTCATCACCGAGAAAACCCAGATGGCACGCTGGGCGAAGCTGTTGTCGCGCTATAATGCCAATGCTGCCGCCATGGCCGATCCGGAGGTCGATGCCCTGCCGCTGGTCAAGACATCGGTTGAAGCTGTTCGCTATGCGATGGATGTGCAGCCACCTTACTTCGTCAAGCCAATCCCCAACTGCTATCGCCAGGCCATTACCGACATGGCTTCGGCTGTAGCAGATGAGGAATATACCCCCGACGAAGGCGCTGAAGAGCTTATTGACGAGCTCAATGCATGCCTGGCTGAAAAATAATGTGCTGCTGGCGGCACTGTGGCCTCCACTGCCGCCAGCCGAAACATATCCGCACACATGAATAGTTTTGTCTGGGCGGATTTCCGCGATCAATAGCCTATCGAACACGAGCAACGGACCTGAGATGAGCGCAAGACGTCTCCTGCCACATTATGCAATGGTTCTGCCATTTGGCATTCTGTTTGCGGTATTCTTTCTATATCCACTGGCGAGCGGGCTGTTTTACAGCTTTCATAGCTGGAATGCCGCAAGCGAGCCTCATTTTGTCGGGCTTGCCAATTATCAGTCTGTTCTCACATCGCGGGACTTCTCGCGCGCCATGGAGAATCTGGCGATCTACATCGTCATCACCGTACCGCTTGGCATTATCATCGCCTTGGCGCTGGCGCTTCTCGTCGACAGTTTCACCGGCTTCTGGGCCAATTTCTTCCGCAGCGCCTTCTTTCTGCCGGTCGTTCTGCCCGCCTTCCTTGCCGCCACGATCTGGCGCTGGATGTATGCACCCAATTTCGGCCTCATCAACATGGTGCTTGGCTGGCTCGGTATTCCCGCCATCAATTTCCTTAATGATACGGGAATGATGCTCTACTCGATGATCGCAGTCGATGTATGGGTATCCGCCGGTTTCAATATGGTGATCCTGCTTGCGGGGTTGAAAAACATACCGCAAGACCTCTACGAAGCCGCGCATCTCGATGGCGCAAGCCGTTTCCAGCAGGTGCGTTTCGTAACCATCCCCATGCTGGCGCCGGTTCTTTATTTCGTCGTGACTTACGGCTTCATTTCCGCGCTTCAGGTTTTCGACGTGCCGTGGCTTCTGACCGGATCGTCCTTCACCTCCTATGGCGGACGGCGCGGCGCGCTGCTCTTCCCGGTCATGGACATGATGGGACGTGCCTTCGGAGAAGTCCGTTTCGGCGAAGCAACCGCCTATGGCTTCATTCTGGCAATCATCATCATGCTCTTTACCGGCGTCATGTTCGCATTGCGCTCCTGGAGGAAAGTGAAATGAATACGGATAGCGTTTCCCCGCAGACCGGTTGGGCGATCATTGCCGACATCTGGACCTGGCGCTTCCTCAAATGGATCGTTGCGATTTGCGTCACCATCGTTGCCATATTTCCGATCTGGTGGATGATCAACGTGGTCTTTTCCGACCCCGGAACGCCTGTGTCGATCGACCCGCGGCTTTATCCGACTTCGCTGGAATCCGGTCTTTCCAAAATCCGCATGATCCTTCTGGAAACGCCTTATCTGCGTGCCTATTTCATCACCGTTACCTATGCGCTGTTGACCATCCTCGGCGTTCTGCTCATCGGGTCCATGGCCGCCTTTGAATTCGCCCTGTTCGATTTTCCGGGCAAGAAGGTGTTGTTCGGGCTTGTGATGCTTTCCCTGATGGTTCCCTCCATCGTGACCATCATTCCCACCTATCTGCTTGTCGCCGATCTCGGCTGGCTGAATACGATGCAGGGACTGGTGGTGCCGGGATTGGCATCGGCCTTCGGCCTGTTCCTGCTGGTCCAGTTCATGCGCTCGCTGCCCATGGAGATGATCGAGGCGGCGCGTCTCGACGGAGCCAGCCACTTCAAGATCTACTGGTACATTGCCTTGCCGCTGTCCAGAAACGCGATGGTGACGCTGGCAATCCTTACCTTCATGCGGACATGGGGCAATTTTGCCTGGCCGCTTATCGTCGCCCCGCGACCCGACACCTACACAGTCGGTCAGGTCGTAGGCCTCTTCAACGCACCATATTCACATCAGACCGTTGACGTCGTGATGACGGCCAACCTGCTGGCCGCCGTGCCTCCATTGATCTTCTTCCTGATTTTCCAGCGCAAGATCGTCGAGGGCATAGCAATGTCCGGTACAAAAGGATGAACGGAGACAGGAAAGACACATCATGGCATCGTTAAAAATTTCCTCTGTTTCTAAGTCGTTCGGACACGCGAATGTGCTCAGGGACATCAATCTCGACATTCAGTCAGGCGAATTCATCGTTTTCGTCGGCCCTTCGGGCTGCGGGAAATCCACCTTGCTGCGCATGATCACGGGGCTTGAAAGCGCAAGCTCTGGTGACATTTTTATCGAAGACCGCTGCGTCACCAATGTCGATGCCGCCAAGCGCGGAACGGCGATGGTATTCCAGTCCTATGCGCTTTATCCGCATATGACGGTTGCAGAAAACATGGGCTTTGCGCTGCGCATGGCCGGTGAGCGCAAGCAGGATATACGTGCCAAAGTCGATAAGGCCGCCGCGATATTGCGTCTGGACCAGTTGCTTGAACGCCGTCCGGGCCAGCTATCGGGCGGACAGAAGCAGCGCGTGGCCATCGGCCGCGCCATCGTACGCGAACCGAAAGTGTTTCTTTTCGATGAACCGCTTTCCAATTTGGACGCCGAACTGCGTGTGCAGATGCGCGCGGAATTGATCGACCTGCATCGCCGGCTTGACGCCACGATGATCTACGTCACCCACGATCAGGTCGAGGCCATGACCCTTGCCGACCGCATCGTCGTGATGAATGGCGGCGTGGTGCAACAATTCGGCAAGCCGCTTGATCTCTATGACGATCCCGACAATCGTTTTGTTGCCGGTTTCATAGGCTCTCCCAAAATGAATTTCATCGATGCCGACGTCTCTCAGGTAGAGCCGGATCATATCGTGCTCAAGCATGTCGGCGGCGACGATATGATCGTGAAAGTTCCATTTCGCGGTTTCAATCCGGCCGTCAAACAGGTCACTTTGGGGATACGCCCAGAACATGTCCGTCCGGGAACTGGCGCGGCGAACGAACTGCCGCTCGATATCAGTTTCGCCGAAGAACTCGGCGACGTCACTTACATTCACGGGAAACTACCCAATGGCACATCCGTCATCGCCCGCAGCGACGGCGCGCGCCATTCAGGGGCACCCAGTAGCAGCCTGACGCTCGATCCGGCGGGCATGCGTATTTTCGATGGTGATGGATTGCGGATTCGTGAAAGCAAGCATTGACGGTATGACGATACAGATAAAAAGAACGCCGTCAGCGCCAAGAATGGCCGTCGTCGGCATCGATATCGGCGGCACTAAAACGCATCTGCGCCTGAAAGCCCGTACCGGCCAACGCGATATGGTCGTCCCGAGCAGCGATTGGCGCAAACGCGACTGGCTGCTCGACGCGCAGGCCGTGGCGGATCTGGTGTCCCGTATCGCTGAAGGAGAGCCTGTCGCGGCGGTCGGTATCGGCGCGCATGGTTGCGACGACAAGGAGGAATGCGAATCTTTCGAGGCCGCCATAAAATCAGTGGCGCCTTGGCGCATCCATGTCGTCAACGATGCCGAACTCATGCCAGCAGCTTTCGGGCTAGATCATCAGATCGGCGTGGTCGCCGGAACCGGATCAATCGCGGTGTGCCGTTCGGCAGAAAATGAAATGCTCGTGGCTGGCGGCTGGGGCTGGATCATCGGCGATGAAGGCAGCGCCGCCAGTCTCGTAAGGGATGCCGCACGGGCGGTCGCACTTCACCTTGATCTCGGTGAAACACTCGATGATCCGTTGATTGCGCTTTTGTTCGAGGCGCTTGAAATCCCCGCTCCCACACGCATCGGCAGCCGGCTGGCCGCGCTTGGCACGGCACGCGAAGTCGGCAAACACGCCCGTCTCGTTTTCGATGCTGCGGATGCCGGATCTGCGCTTGCCGATGGTGTTATCCGCGACGGCGGTCGCGCGCTGGCCGATCTTGTACACCGGCTCAAGTCGCGCGGTTCTACGGCGACTTCAGCGGTTGCAGGCGGCAGCGTGATCGTTTCCCAACCACGGTTATGGGACGCCTTCCGAATGGGCGTTACCGAAATCGTCGGCGATGACTTCTCCGTCTTCCTGCATGACGGTCCGCCGGTCGAAGGCGCAATCGTGCTGGCCGAACGGCTGGCAGACAGACACACAACAACCTCTTCCGCATCAACCCCAGAAAAGGCATAGAAATGAGCTATCGTTCCACAGTTGCAAGACAACCCGAAGCCCTGTCCGATACGTTGGCTGCGGCGCGTTCCGAGCTCACCACGCTTGACCTGTCACCATTGAACGCAGGCGTGACAGCGATTACCGGCATTGGTGCCAGCTACGCCGCCGCCGTGGTTGCTGCCGGAGAATTGCAACGCCGTGGCAAAAGGGCTTTCGCCGTGCGTTCGGGCGAGATGATGGCTGGATATGATATTGCCGATACGGTGCTGGCGCTATCCCATCGCGGACGCAGCATCGAAACGGTGGAAGCGCTGCAAAAATTGCCGAAGGCAAAAAGCCTCGCCATCACCAACAGCGCCGAAAGCCCTCTCGCTCAGGCTGCCACCTATCATCTCCAGTTGAATAATGGCTCCGATGCAACACCTTCCAGTACCGGCTACACGGCAACCTTGCTGGCCGCGGGCCTTGCGATCGATGCGATCTACGGCAAAGGCGGCGCGGAATGGGACAGGCTTGCCGAGCTAACAGCAGAAATTCAGGCACGCGCTACCAAAAAAATGCCGCGCCTTGGCGAATTGTTTCATGAGCGCCGCGCAATTGATTGCGTGGGTGCCTATGCGTCTGTCGGTACGGCCGATGGCGCTTCGCTGCTGATCCGTGAAGCTGCTCGTCTGCCTGCTTCCGGCTATGAAACCCGCCATTATCTGCACGGGCCGATGGAAGCCATGGACGCGACGACAGGCGTCATTCTGTTCGGTGATGCGCGTGAAGTCAGCCTTGCGCAGTTCCTCGACACGATTGGCGTTCCGGCACTGCTCGTTACTAGCAACACTGAAATCAAGGACAGCGGCAAGCTCACCGTCTTCCACGTACCGGCAAGCGATGATCTGATTTTCCGTGGCATTATCGACATTCTGGCCGCGCAGCTTCTGGCCGCTGAACTGTCGGACGCTGCTGGCCTGACGGATGTGCGCTTCCGCTATCGCCAGACCGATACCAAAATCGTGGACCCTAACGCCTGATCGAATAATCTTTCCGCCGGACCCGACATGTTCGCCGGGTCCGGCAGATGGCTATCAATAAGCGACGCGCTTGTAATAGCGGCGCGTCACCAGCGGGTGATCACGCATTACTTCCAGATGGGCGCTGAGGCGCTCCATCAGTGTCGCCATGAAAGCAGGCGACAGCAATGCCCGCAACTCGGGCGAAAGGCTGCGCGGACAGTAATCACTCGTCGAGATAATCGTGAACTTGTCCGTATATTGCGGGGCGAACTGGGCGACCCGTTCCGCGACCACATCATAGGCGTCCTCGCCCCGGAACAGGATCAGACTTACGCCTTTTTCGATCAGTTCGAGAGGACCATGGAAGAAGTCCGAGGCATGAACGGGACGCGTCCTGATCCATTGCATTTCTTCCAGAATGCAAGTCGCATAATAGAGCGTTTCCGGCCACATGTTCCCCGCACCGGTGAACATGTGATAATCCGAAGCTGCAATGATGCCGGCAAATTCCTTGGCGCGCGGTTCAAATGCGGCCTTGGCATCGACCATCGCTTGCGGAATGGTCTGAAGACCGTTCACCAGCGCATCATAATTGTCAATCTCACCGCGCGCCTTCATGACAGACAAAGCGACCATAAGCGACTGGATATAGAAGGATTCGGACGAGGTATCGTCTTCGGCGAAGTTCACCAGCGCCGGATTGCCGCCAAGACCGAGCGGGGTGTCCGCATGTCCGACGAGCGTGATGATCTTCGCGCCGATCTCCTTCAACTTGCCCAGCATTGCCACGCTTTCCTTCGTGGTGCCGGACAGCGAAGGCATGATGACGATCGATTTCTCGGTCAGATTCGCCGTACCCGTCAGAATGATTTCAGCCGGATAATCCTTGTAAACCGGGAAAGACGATTTGCGGTGCAGCAATTGAACCGCTGGTTCCATCAGGTAGGCGACACCACCTGTACCGAGGAAATAGATGTTCTTCGCGCCATCGGCAATCGCAGCGCCAATTTCCGCATCGATGCGCGGGGCCAGATCCACCGCGCCCTTCTGAATGCGCAAGAAGCGGGCTTCATCAAAATTGAACATATCGGTTCCTTTCAAGGATTGTTAAAAGAAGGCATGCGGCATCTGTTCCATGCACGATCATGCACAGGGGAAATGTTCTTTAGAGAACAAATAGTTTGTAGTTTCAGGTGCTTGACGCGATCGCCCCGGCAACACGCCCAGCCAGATTTTCTGCTGCACGCATAAGCGCGGCTTTCCTTTCCGTCACGGTCCTTTCATCATCTTCGAGGCGCTTTCGCATATCGGCCAGAATGGCATCGACTGCTTCCGGTGCCGTGCCACCCGCAACCTTGCGCGCCGCAACCGCCGAAGCGGGGTCCATCCACTGGCGCAGCACTTTTTCAGCGAGATCAAAGCTGCGGCCCATCTCGGCCTCGGCGGCCTGATTGAGCACTTCGACCGTCAGTTTCGTCGCATCTCCTCCCTGCGCGATCACGATCTGCACGGCATGGCCAACCACATGATGCGCATCGCGGAAAGAAATGCCAAAATCGCGGACCAGACCATCCGCCAGATCGGTGGCGGTTGAAAAATTCTCGTTGCAGCGCTTGAGCAGTTTTTCCGCGTTGGGCGTTGCGGTTTCAAGCACGAGGCGCAAAAGCGGCAGTGATGCCTTGAAACGGGCAAAGGCGGGCCAGGCATCCGCGACACCTTCGCGCACGCTATCAAGCCCGATTGAATAGTTCGAGCCTTTCACGGCAGACAGACTGCCCGCGAGCGCGCCGATACTGCGTCCGGCTTCGGCGCGGAAATATTCCAGCGGCAGCATGTTCTTCTTCTGCGGCATGATCGAAGAGGTTCCGGCCACCCGATCCGGGAAGGACAATGTGCCGAATTCCCATGTGGTGAATGTATAGAGATCCTGCGCCACGCGCGAAAACAGGACATTGGTGCTAGTCACCGACCAAAGCAACTCGTTCACGAAGTCTCGCGAAGCAACCGCATCCAGCCCCGGCGCGGCAATCGCGGCAAATCCGAGAAACTGCGCGACGCAGTCGCGATCGATAGGGAAGGAAGTGCCCGCCAATGCCGCCGAGCCAAGAGCACAGAAATCGGCACGAGGATAAACGGCGGCGATACGCTCGTATTCCCGTTCCATCCCGCGCGCCACATTGGCGAGATAATAGCCGAATGTGATCGGCTGGGCAGGCTGGAGATGCGTGTAGCCCGGGATGACGGTTTCGATATGACGCCGGGCAGCTTCGAGGCAGGCCTTGCGCGTCTCATTCATCGCATCAAGCAATTCGAGACAGACATCCTTGGTCGCCATCCGGTCAAGTGTGGAGCCGATATCGTTGCGGCTTCGGCCAATATGCAGCCATCCCGCAACGGCTTTTCCGGCAACCTCACCCAGACGGTTTTCAAATGCGAAATAGCTGTCTTCAAACTGCGGATCGAGGTCGATGCGGGCAGCACCTTCAGCTCGAATTTGCTCTATCCCGCGCAAAAGTGCGCCAGCGATTTCCGGTTTGATCAGGCCTTTGTCGGCCAGCATGACGGCATGGGCTTCGTTCAAGCGGCACATACGGTCCAGCGCGGCATCATCGAAGCCCTGCATGGGAGGTTCGTAAATCGTTCGCGCGACTTCCACGGCGGTTCGCTCTGTCAAGCGCGCACTCACGGAATTTTTCATCAGTCTTGTCCTTGCAATGTGAATATTGCGGGCAGCGTGTCGATGAACGCCCCCGCTGACGGCGCTTCAGCCAAAGTCAGAATGTGCCGCCATAACGCATCCTGATGTTCGTTTTCGAGGAAGCCTGCGGTGCAAAGGCCGAATTTCGCGCGCAAATCCGCATCTGAAAGCGGCGACATGGCGCTTCCCGGCCCCGCATCGCGACGCCCTTCCACGGAAAGGCCGTCCTGCCACTCGATACGTATCACCGCCCCCGTGGAAATACCGCTCGGTCCCTTCGGAAGATCGTCGGTAGAGGTGATAACGATGCGGGACATCAGGGCTTTGACGGCCACATCCCCGGGTCCATCCACTGAGAAGGCATCCGTCGTGAATGCCGGAAGGCCAAGGCTTCCATGGACCGCTGCCACCGCGAGGCAATAGGGCAACGAAAACCGCCCCTCATCCGCAGAGGCCGGGACATGCCCTATCAATATCTGCGGGACGAATGGATCGACAGCACAATGCAGGCTGCGGATGGCGGACGCATCGCGCCCTTTGGTCTGTTGCGCCATTAGAGACAGCACTTCCGCCACGGCGGCATGCGTGGCCGTGCAGCTTGGATAGGGTTTGGTGACGAAGCCCATGGGCGGGAACGGTGCAAGCGCCTCATCGGCGGCGACATTGAAATCCCCTACCATGCGCGTTAGCACGCCCCGCATTCCAGCCAGAGCACCCGGCGCGGAAGCCCAGCCGGCTTGCGCAAGCAGCGCCGCTCGTACGCCGGAAGCCGCCGCTTGCCCCACCTGAAGCGGCTTGCCTTCCCCGCCGAAAGCCCCTCTCGGACCGGAGGCGAGGGAAGCGACAAGGCCAAAGGCGTGAACCGTCTGCGCTTTCGTCAAAGCCAGAAGCCGTGCGGCAGACGATACCGCACCGAACGCGCCAAGCACCGAAGTCGCATGCCAGCCCGCCTTGTAAAGCGCCGGATTGACGGCGCGGCCCAGTGCCAGCATCGTCTGGCATCCGGCAACATAGGCGTCGATCAAAGCGGCCCCATCCGCCTCGCCGCCCGCTTGTCCCGCGATAGCCAGAGCTGCCGGCAGGCATGGCGCCGAAAGATGCGCCATGGCGATCTCGGTTTCATCGTCGTCAAAATCGAGAAGATGCGCGGAAAAGCCGAGCGCCAATGCAACATCGGTTGGTGAGGCCCACATATTGCCTCCCGGCAAGCGAGAAAGCCCGGAAGCGCCATGCGGGACTGTCGCCATCGTGGAAAGCAACCGCCGGGAACGGACATCGGCAGCGCCGGACAGCATCACGCCGATCGTATCGCCAATCGTCGTGACCGCAGCACGGCGTTCCACCTGGGACACCGGCAGATGTGCTTGGTCAGCCAGAACCGCCAGTAGTTTTGCCGAAATATCCTGATCAGGAGCTTGAGAAGGTGCCTTGATGTCCATGGTTACGCACTCGTCGATATGTTGGCTTCGATATCGTGCACACGGGCCTCGACACGGGTTTTGGCGACGCTGCCCCGATAAGGGCGTAGGAAAATCTGTTCGATCCGTGCGCCAATCATGGAAATGAGCGTGCAGAGGCAAAAATAGACCACGAGAATCGTGCCATAGATCAGATATGCCGGGCTGCCGCCTTGAAGGATCGTCGTCTGTTCGATGATGATCTGCCCGGCGCGAAACAACTCCGTCGCTCCGACGACCGCTCCAAGCGACGTCGCCTGTACCAGCGAGGTCAGCAATCCGACATAGGGCGGGATGATGACCGGCATGGCCTGGGGCAAGGTGATGAGAAACAATCCCTTGAGCGGGCTGAACCCGAAGGCTTCGGCAGTTTCACGTTGCCCCTTGCCGACTGAAGCCAGACCGGCGCGCAGGATTTGCGCTCCGTTCGCCCCGCCCCAAAGCGACACGGCAAGCCAGCAGGACCAGAACGGGTCGAGATTGATCCCCGTCAGAGGCATGATGAAATAGATCAGCAACACCGTGACCATCAGCGGAATGTCGCGCGTCACTTCCATCACCATGTAGAAAAACCGGCTGACGATCGTATAGCGTGACAGGACGCCCGCCGTCAGCACGATGGCCCAGAGCGTGCCGCCAATGGCGACGGCCAGTGACAGCGCCAACGTCACGAGAAGACCATTCAGCAAGAGGGGGCGGTATTCAAACAGCAATTCCATTGTCACCTCCCCGCATAAGGGCGGTTGAGACGGTGCTCAAACAGATGCCCGACACCGGAAGCGATCAGGATCACCGCCAGATAGATCACGCAGATGGACAGGAACATCTCGACCGATCGATAATCCTGCGCGATGCGATCGACGGCGACGAATGTCAGTTCGACCAGTCCGATGGCCTGAAGATAGGCGGAATTCTTGATCGTACCCACTATGGTATTCAGCATGGACGGCAGGGCGGTCCGCAGCGCAATCGGCAATATGACAAGGATCAGATGATGCCAGTTGTGCAGGCCCAGCGACGCCGAAGCGTTGTGAATGTCCTTGCTGACCGAGGAAAGCCCGGCCCGAAAGCTTTCGATGTGGAATGCGCTTGCCCATATCGTCAGCGCGATCACGCCCGACCAGAAAATCGACATTTTCAACCCGAGGCTCGGCAAGCCATAAAAAATGAAGAATATCTGCACGAGATAGGGCGTGCCCCGGATGAACTCGACATAGCAGATCGCGAAATAACGCAGCAGACGAAACCGGCTGACACGCATGGCACAACCGACAACGCCGACTACCAACGAGAACAGGATCGCCAGCAGGCTGACGACAAGCGTCATGCCAAGACCACGCATGAGGTCCGGGATCGCTGCGATGATATAGGCCCAGTCAATGGAAAGCATGGCCCTTCCGATCTACGAATGAAAAGAAAATCGCGGGAAGCAGTATGCCGCTTCCCGCAAAAAAGTCAGAGATTGGGTGCGGGTTCGAGGAAGCCTTTCTTCATGACGCCGACGACGGCGGGATTATCGACGAATTCCGGAATGACTTTTTCGTAAAACCCGTCTTTGCGCATCTGGTCGAGTGCAGCATCCACGAAAGCCTTGAGTTCGGGTTCGTTCTTGCGCAAGCCGATGGCGTTGACGCCAAGGTCCAGCCCTTCTTCGACAATGCGCAATTCAGGATAGTTCGCGCCCAGCGTATAGATCAGGCCGCCATCGCCGACGAAGCCATCCGCGCGATCCTGTTTCAGGGCCTGAATGCCATCCGCCGTGGTATTGAGCTGAAGAATCTTGATGTCGGGGATGTTGGCGTTCAGCCATTTGATCTGCGAGGCGCCCTTCACCACCAGAACAGTCTTCCCGGAAAGATCGGCGAGCTTTTCGACCTTGCTATCCTTGGGCACGAGCACATTGGAGGTGCCCCAGAAATAGATGTTGGAAAAATCAATGACTTCCTGACGGGCCGGCGTGCGACCGAGAGTGGCCAGTATCAGATCGAGCTTACCGGAGTTCAACGATGGAATGCGCGCCTCGCTCGTCACGCAGGACAGTTCCGCGCCCTTGGCTGAACCGAAGGCCAATTCGCCAATTTTCTTGGCCATTTCGACCTCGATGCCCTTCGGCGAGCCATCCGCGGCGGATGCACCGAAAGGCGGGCTGTCGCATTTGACGCCGATACGGATCATTCCCTGCTTCTTGATGCTGTCGGGAAGAGGCGGCATATCCGCAGCCCGCACCGAGCCGCCGCCAAGAGCCGACATCAGCATGACCGCTGCAAGAAGAGCTTTTCCGGTTCGCAAACTTTTCATGTTCATAGTAACGTCCCCACTGTTGGTTTCAGAAACCGGGAAATCCCGGACCCGCCTGCTCATCTTCGGAGTCAGTGCAGAATCTGGCTGAGAAAGAGGCGCGAGCGCTCTTCCTTCGGATTTGAAAAGAACTCTTCCGGCGGCGCGCTCTCGATGATGCTGCCGCGGTCCATGAAGACGACCCGGTCCGCGACCTGCCGCGCGAAGCCCATCTCATGGGTAACGCAGATCATCGTCATGCCGTCCTCGGCGAGCGACACCATGGTATCGAGGACTTCACGCACCAGTTCGGGATCGAGGGCGGAGGTCGGCTCGTCAAACAGGATGATGTCAGGCTGCATGCACAGCGAGCGCGCTATGGCGACGCGCTGCTGCTGTCCACCGGAAAGCTGGCTTGGATATTTGCCGGCCTGATCTGGAATGCGGACCCGCTTGAGGAAATGCATGGCGCGTTCTTCGGCCTCGGCACGCGGCAATCCCTGAACCCAGCGAGGCGCGAGCGTGCAATTTTCCAGGATCGTGAGATGCGGATAAAGGTTGAAGTTCTGGAATACCATTCCAACCTGACGCCGGACCTGCTCGATATTACGGCGCTGGCCGTTCACCTCGATTCCGTTAACCGTCAACCGACCCGACTGGTATTCCTCAAGCCGGTTGATGCAACGGATCATCGTGGATTTTCCCGACCCGGAAGGACCGCACACCACGACTTTTTCTCCCGGTGCGACCGTGAAGCTGATGTCCTGAAGGACATGCATCTGGCCATACCATTTGTTCACCTTGTCGAACACGACACCGTGGCCGTCAGCATTCGCTTGCATCATGCCGTCATCCCTGCTGGAGAGCCAACTTTTTGGGTTTAACTTGTTTGACAACTATAGAAACAGCGGAATAGATATCTGTCAATACATTTTCAAAAATTGACATTCAAATAATTTATCTATTGATTTTATTATATAATTTTACGTCAGCACCCCACTTGACACCGTCACTAATGTCAAACAACATAGGAAAGCTTCAGCAAACGCGCGGCGCGCTGCATATCCGGGATCACACGGCAAGCCGCCGCCTTTCCCTGTGACAACCGCCCGCTATCAGGCCCACCACCATGAATGACGACATGACAGCAAAACGGCTCAGAATCGCCATCATCTCGTCCGGCGGCACCTTGACCGCACTCTCGAACGATCCGTTTGAAATCCGGGACTACGGCGAGGCCGGCAGCCTGAACGCCAATGATCTGATCCAGCGTTGCGGCGCGCTGTCGGACCGTTTCAATTTCGTGCCGACCGAATTCCCGTCCGCACCAAGCTTCGATATCGCTCTGCCTCAGTGGATCGCGCTCTGCCGTCTTTGCGAGAGAACCTTGCGGGAGGCACCGGATATCGACGGCTTCGTTCTCACCCACGGCACCGGCACGCTGGAAGAAACGGCCTTTTTCCTGTCGCTCATATGGGATTTCCCTGTTCCGCTTGTCGTGACCGGCGCGCAAAGACCGGCATCGGCGATAAGCAGCGACGGCTACATGAATTTCTTTCAGGCTGCCTGCGTCGCGGCGCATCCCGCCATGCGGGAGATCGGTGTCGCCGTGGTCATGCACGGCGAAGTCCACTTGCCGTCCGAAGTCACGAAAACCACCACCTTCGGCCTGGACGCATTTCGCTCGCCAGACCTTGGACCGATCGCGCAGGTCATCGGCGGACAGCCAAGCTTCCATCGCCGTCCGATCGCGCGCGCCAGCTTCCTGGAACTGGATTGGCGAAGGCTGGAGATGCTCCCTCGGGTCGATATCGTCGCTACCCATAGCGGAGCGGATGCCGTAGCCATCGACGCCTTTATCGCAGCCGGCTCCAGAGGGATCGTCACCGCAGGTTTCGCCCCCGGCTATGTGACAAGCCCGCAGGCGGAACGGCTCGAACAGTGGATTCGCGAAGAAGGTGGAATCGTCGTTTCATCTACAAGAACGCATGGTCCGGTTGTTCCCAATACCAGAAATCGTGGACACGGCTTCATCCCCTCCGGTCCTTATCTTCCACAAAAAGCGCGCATCCTATTGCAGATAGCCCTTTCCTGTGGCTTGCATCATGACCGCATTCCAGCGTTGTTTGAATTGTAATGTTTTTCAGAGGAGCAGACATGGAGCGCCCCAAGGAGACTGGCATTGAACGACTGAGAACCGGCATCCTCGACCTGATACAGGAAATGAATCTCTCGCTGGGAGATAAATTGCCGACAGAGAAGGTCATGGCGGAACGTTTTCATGTCTCTCGCCCGACGCTTCGCGAAGCGCTCAAGCTGCTCGAGCAGGAAGCCGTGATCGATGTTCATCAGGGCAAAGGCCGGTTCGTTGCGGCAGGGGCTGCCCTGTCTATCGCCCGTCCCATCACCAAATTTGAAAGTGTATCCGAGATGGTCCGCAGCCATGGATATCGCGCGCAAACCCATTTGCTGAGTTTCGCGACCGTGCCGGCTCCTCAGGAGATCGCCAATAAACTGGCGGTTCCTGCCGGTTCGCCATTGGTGAAAGTGGAACGACTACGCAAAAGCTCCGGGCAACCCCTCATCTATTCCATCGACTGGATTCCCAAGACAATCGCAGGCATCCTGTCGGAAGCCGATACGGACTGGAATGGCTCCATCGTGGAATTGCTGGCGCGCATCGACAAGGCGCCGGTTGCTTCAACGGCCAGCGTATCCTCCGTCGAAATCCCCGAAGAAGCAAGAAAATTACATGAACTCGAAGAGTTCGGACCAGCCCTTCTGATCGAAGAAATATGCTTTTCCTCCGATGGCAGCCGCGTCATCTTTGCAAAAGACTACCATAGAGGTTCAGCATTCTCATTCAGCTTCGTCAGAAAATAAGGCATGATAATATATTGAAATATCAAACATATTGCGGAAATTTATTTCCTTCATCGTCGAAAAGGTGAATGCAACCGGCGCTTGAAGTGAAAAATATTTTTTCTTTCCTGCCGAATTTCATGTTGCCGTGCGCCTTTATCAGGAATTTTTGCTGAACATTCGGCATGTTCACGTAGAGAATCTGAATCTCTCCCAGATGCTCGATAAAATCGATAACACCTTCAAATACCGCTCCTGCGACATCCGCATTTTCGACGATGCGAACATCCTCCGGCCTGATCCCGATGCTGACCCTTTTATCGGCATATGCGGAGGCATTTTGCGGTTTCACATCAAGCGTCACACCGCAATCCAGCGCCACCCGACTTTCACCCGAAAGAACACCGCCAAGAATGTTCATCGACGGCGATCCGATGAACTGCGCGACGAATATATTCGCCGGATTCTTATACAGTTCGATCGGTGTTCCAACCTGTTCGATGTGGCCATTCCTGAAGACGACGATACGGTCGGCCAGCGTCATGGCCTCCACCTGATCGTGCGTCACATAGATCATCGTGACATCGGGCATGCTTTCCTTGAGTTTCGCTATCTCGATACGCGTCGCGACACGCAGGGCCGCATCGAGATTGGACAGCGGCTCATCGAAAAGGAACACACGCGGATTGCGCACGATGGCCCGGCCGATCGCCACGCGCTGCCGCTGTCCGCCCGACAGGGCCTTGGGCAAACGCTGCAAATAATCGCTCAGTTGCAGGATTTGCGCCGCCTTGCGCACGCGCGTATCTATTTCAGCCTTGGCCACGCCCGCAATGCGCAGACCGAAGGCCATGTTTTCATAGACCGTCATATGCGGATAAAGCGCATAAGACTGGAACACCATGGAAATTCCGCGCCTGGAGGGCGCCACATCGTTCATACGCTTGCCGTCGATCACCAAATCGCCGGATGTGATGGTTTCCAGCCCGGCGATGGATCGCAGCAATGTCGATTTTCCGCACCCCGAAGGCCCGACGAAAACGATGAATTCGCCTGATTTTATGTCGAGGTCGATGCCATGCAGAACCTCAAGATTGGCATAGGACTTGCGGATATTTCTCAATGCCAGTTCGGCCATGGTTCCCGTTCCTTGATTTTATAATATTATCGCATTGAAGCCAGACATGATCACGGAGCCAGGCTTGCTAGAAATTTCACTGTCCGGCCCGGCTTGCGGTTCACGATTTCCGCATCATTCTTGCATCGGATCGCGCCGCGCACGATCCGCGCACCCACATAGCGCAAGGGCTCGGGCGGCAATTTCGTGCGCTTTTCGATGCCGACCAGACCGCACCGGCTCCATTGATCCTGCTTGCCCAAGACAAGGCTTGCCACGATGCGCCCCGCGACGGGTGCCTGTGCAATCCCGGTGCCGTTGAAGCCCATGGCGTAAAAAATGTTCGGATGATCCTTCAAATGATCGAAGACCGGCAGATGCTGGGCCGTGCAGTCGATGGGCCCGCACCAGTCGTAAAGAACCGGCACGCCTCTTAAACCCGGATAGACCCGATGCAATTCGCGGATATTGTCGAAGCCATGATCGCCGCTGCGATTGAATTGCGGCCCGATCCGGTCCCGATAGGCGATAGCGCCAGTTCCACGACCGAATATCACCTGTCCCGCCGGAGTGCGCTGATAATAAAGCACATGATGCTGCGCATCGCAGATCGATGCGCCATCGGTCCAGCCTATCCGGGCAAGCTCGTCCGGCGCAGGCGCTGTGGCGATAACCTGACTGCTCACGACATAAAGATAGGGATGCAGTTCCGGCAAAGCGGCAAGCCACGCATTTGCGGCCAGAACGACCTTTCGCGCTGACAAAGCACCCCGCTCCGTGCGCAATTTCACGTCCGTTCCGGGTGTGATTTCCAGCACCGGACTTTGTTCGTGAATCACCGCACCCTTGTCGAGAGCGAGCTTGCGCAGGCCCAATGCAAGCTTGGCAGGCTGGACGGTCCCGGCCTTTTCCTCAGCCACACCGAGATAGGATGCGCTGGAGCCGGTGCGGCGCAGGATGTCCGCCGCGCCGAGTTGCCTGAAACGGTCTTCGCCCGCCTTGCGGCAGTCCTCACAGGCCTTTGTCCATGCCCCTTCCTGAGCGATGGAACTCGCGGTCCACAACCAGCCGTCGAACCGAAGGTCCATATCGATGGTCCCCGCATCCTGCAATGCCTTGAGTTCATCGATGGCGTCAGTGGTCGCGCGGCACAACATGAGCGCATCGTCATCGCCCATAATTGCGCGCAAAAGGTCGATTTCTGCAAACCAGCTGTGAACCTGCCCACCATTGCGCCCCGATGCGCCGGAGCCGCAAAAATCGGCTTCGAGGATGGTGACGCGCATGTCAGGCGCCTGCTCCTTGAGCCGCAGCGCCGTCCACAGTCCGGCATAGCCACCGCCGACGATCGCCACATCGCATGTTTCGTCGCCCTGCAAGGGCGGCGTCGCCGCATCGGCATCGATGCTTTGCAGCCAAAAGGAGCGGTCCAGCCGCGCCGCGGCGATTGGCGGCGTCATCCTGATAGTGCTCATGCTCAAGCTCCCTGTTCGGCCCCGTGTGCGGCCCCGTGTGCGGCATGAATCACGCTGTCATATTTCTCCAGCAGCCATTGCGGGACCGGATGGATGTCCTGCGGAAACCCGCCGAGATGCGTGCAGGTCTGCGAGGCCTGCCCCGCCGCATAACCGAGCGCGGCGGCTTCGTCGTAGGACTTGAACAGAAGAACGGACAGAAACGAAGAGATGAAACTGTCGCCCGCGCCGCAGGTGTCAACGACCGAAACCGGAACGGACCCGGCGGAAAAGTCATGAACACCGTTATCGTAGAAAGAACCGCGCTTGCCGCAGGTGACCACGACCTTTTTCGCGCCCGCCTGTTTCAACTGCGCGATGAACGGCTCGACCGGAACGGAAGGGTCTTCCGGGCCGGAAGCAAACACCAGCGGCACGCCTTCGAGCGATATGGCGAACGGCTCGGTCGAAACATCGAGGCTGAAAGGCACACCGTCCGCAACCAGTTGACGGACAAGCCTGTCGCTGGAATGGGTGCCCAGATGCACCCAGTCAGCGGCCAGCAACTCACGATAGCGCTGCGGTTCGGGGAAATAATTCTCGCCCACGCCCAGCGATTCCAGCAGAAAGCGTCGTTCGCCCGCCTCGTCCATCAGCAAGGTGACGGCGGACGAACCTTTCAGGATTTCCACATCGGCCGGATCGAGGCCCGTGGCTTTGATCGCGGCAAGCATGAGTTCCGCTTCCTGATCATCACCCAGCGCACCGAAATAGCGCGCATTCCAGCCATTGCGTTTCCATTGCACCGCGACATTGAGGGCGTTGCCGCCGACCGTCACGAAACCCTTGGTCAGATAGACGTCGAGGCAATTATCGCCGACGGCGATGAGATTTGGAGCAAAGTTTGTCATTGTCATTCCATTGAACCGAGATGAGGCGCAATCGCCGTGAGGCACCGCTTCCATGCGGTGACGGGATCGAGCGCATAGGAGCCGTTGCCGAACGGCTCGAAGGTAAAAGTGCCCTTGAAATCCGCTGCGCCGAGCGCCGCAAGATAGTCCTTCAGAGGCAGATTGCCGTCGCCCCAGACCAGATGTCCCGCTGGCGTGCCATCGACGATATGGACATGGGCGAGATGTTCGCCGAACCTTGCAAAATAGTCGGCAACGCTGTCGCCCGCCGTCGCCATGGCCACGAGATCAAGCACCAAATCGACATTGCCGGCGGAAAGCTCCCGCCACATGCGCTCCAGATCGGCGACATCGTTGACGAGATTGCTTTCCAGCCGTTGCAGCGGCTCCAGCAGGCAGCGTAAACCAGCCTGCCCGGCATGGCTTGCGATACGGTCTATGGATTCGACCGCATGCGCCCAGCCGCGCTCGCGTTCCTCGTTCTCGAAACCGCGCCCCGGCGTCAGGAACAGATATTTCGCGCCGAGTTCGGCAGCCATATCGGCGGCGCGGATGAAGCGTTCCACGCTGGCCTCGCGATAGGGCTTGTCGCCCGACGCGATATTGATGGGATAAAGCACCTGCTCCGGCGTGAAGCAATGAACGGCAAGCCCGCAATCGTCCAGAATAGAGATGACTTCACGCAACCGCCCGCGATTGTCGTGGAAAAGGTCCAGATGCGGCGCGATACCCCAAAGCTCCATTCGCCGGAAGCCCAGTCCGCTCAGGCGTTCCGCCGTCCAGCGAAACGGATGATGCTGGAAAGAGAAATTCGCGCCTAGAAGTTGCTCACGTTTCAGCATTTCGATCGATCTTTCGCTGTTACTTGCCGATGCCTTCGGCCAGCCCGCGAATGAAGAAACGCTGGGCAGCGAAGAACACGATGAGGATGGGCAGGGCCGACAGGGTCATAGCGGCAAAGACGACCGCATAATTGGTGCCGTGCTTGGCCATGATGGAGGTCAGTCCCACGGGAAGCGTCTGCACATCCGCGCCGCTGGTGAAAATCATGGCGAACAGATATTCGTTCCATGCGAACAGGACGTGGAGAATGACGCAGGAAACCAGTATCGGCTTGCATAGAGGCAGGGTGACGCGCCAGAAAATCTGGCTTTCGCTTGCGCCGTCCATAACCGCCGCCTCGTCCAGATCGCGCGGCAGACCGAGCATATAGGCGCGGATCAGGAAGGTGGTGAAAGGAATGCGGAACGCCGTATAAAGCAGGATCAGCGCCCAATAGGTGTTGTAGAGGCCAAGCTGCTGCATCATGCGCACCAGCGGAATGACAGCCACCGTCGGGCTGAGCATAAGACCGCCCAGAACGATGCCGACGAAAAGCGGCTTGCCGGGAAGTCGCGAGCGCGTCAGCCCATAGGCCGTCCACGCGCTGATCAGCACCGTGCAGACTGCCGACAGCAGCGTTACGATGATGCTCGTCGCGATATAATTGCGGATACCCTGGTTCCACGCCGCGTTATAATTTTCCAGCGTGAAGCCGGACGGCAGCGCGAAAGGATTGCCGAAGATTTCCGAATTGGTCTTGAAACCATTGAGCGCCATCCAGAGCAATGGATAGATTACGACAATTCCAAGCGTAACCAGAAAGGTCATGAGGCAGGTTTTACCCAATACATGCAGGAAATCCGTGCGCTCCGCCTCACGGGGTTGGTATGAGGCATTCATAGATGCACCCTCCGCCGCTTCGTGTACCAGAGCTGGGCAAACCCGGTCAGCAAGGTAATGACGAAGATGACCGACGCTATGGCCGCGCCATAGCCGAAATCGTTCTCGATGAATCCCTGCTGATAGAGCCACGTTCCCAGCACCTGGCTGCTGTTGTTCGGCCCGCCGCCGGTCATGACCATGACCTCGTTGAATACCTGAAACGCGCCGGTAATCGTGACGATGACCATCAGGCCGGTCATTTCGCGGGTAAGCGGAAAGGTGATGTTCCACAGACGCCGCCACATACCGGCTCCGTCCATGATCGCCGCATCGTAAAGTTCACGCGGGATTTTCTGGATCGCGATGGCGAACAGCAGGGTGGAATAGCCGAAACCCTGCCATTGGCTCATGGCGATGATCGCATAGATCGCCGTGCCCTCCTCGCCGAGCCAGGCGCGCGACCATGCGCCAAGGCCGACCGCCTTCAACGCGCTATCCAGCAGGCCGATATCCGGCTGATAGATGAAATAGAACAGAAGCCCCGTCACGGTGATCGAGATCGCCGAAGGCACGAAATAGACCGCGCGCCAGAACCTCCGCCACTTTTCCTCTTGCAGACCTTCGATGATCGCGGCGAGAACGAAAGCGCCGAACACCTGGAACGCCACCGACAGAACCGCATAGAGCATGTTGTTCCAGATCGCGGTCCAGACGATGGGATCGTCTCCCAGACGCCGGTAATTATCCAGTCCGATAAAGGACGTTTCGCCGGTAAAAATATCCTGATTGGTCGTGCTGACGATGAAATTGTCGATGATCGGATAATAGACGAACCAGAGGATCAGGACAAAAGCGGCCAAGACCCAGCGGAACGACAGAAGTTTCGCGAATAGGCCGAACGCGACCGGCTCCGGCCGGTTCGGCGGGGCGAAGCCGTTTTGAGCGGCTTCGCCTTTCGGTTCATACTTGCTGACGGCCATGGAAGAACCACACCCTTATTTCGATGAAGCTGCTGCTTCTTTCACTTTCTCCATGACCTGTTCAGGCGTCATGGAGCCGCCGATCAGAGCCTGAAGACCGGAAAGCCAGACGGACGCGACACGCGGCGGATTGGCGGTATCGAGCCACGGCATCAGATAGGACGAGGCCGCGATTTCCTTCAGGCCGCCCACGACCGCCGGGTTCATGTTTTCCTCGGAATAGCCGCCCACGGTCGCGCTCGGCTGGCCGTAAGGCGGCGCGGAAAGAATTTTGCCGTTTTCCGCCGATGTCACGAATTTCATGAAATCGATGGCGAGCGGAACGTTCTTCGACGCCGCATTGATCATGTAGCCTTCCGGCGCGCCTTCGATGGATTTGGCATCGCCCTTCGCGTCCTTCGGCGCGGGCAGCTTGAAAAAGCCGAAGTCCGCGCTTTTGAGAGGTGAGCCTTCCGCCGTGCTCTGGTCGAACTCGATGATTTCCTGATAATACATGGCGGATTTCGCATTGCTGAAAGCCTGCAAGGCGGAAGCATAGGACGAACCATTGGTCGCCGCGCCATCGGTGCACTGATCGACCAACTGCTTCAACTGCGTCAGGCTCGCGACATAGCCCGGATCGGAATATTCCGCTGTTGCCGGATTGAAATCCTTTTCAAGCGTCGCCTGGGGGACATTATAGGAAAGCAGTTGTCCCGCGAAATGGACGGCGGGCCAGCCTTCCTTGTTGCCGAAGGAAATCGGTGTGACGCCGGACTTGCGCAAGGCCGCGCAGGCAGACAGCAATTCGTCGAAATCCTTCGGAGCGGCCACACCCGCCTTCTCGAACATCGCCTTGTTGTAGCCCATGAACTTGGCGTCGAGATAAAGCGGAATGCCGTAATATTTGCCGTTATACTGGAAGGCGGAAACGGCGGCATGGGCAAGTTGCTTGCCCCATTCGCTATCCGGGCCGATCACCTTGCTCAGATCGACCGCGCGGTTGCCGCGAATGAAATTCTCGCCCCAGCTGCCCGTCCAGCTGAAATAGATGTCGGGCAGGGAATTGGATGCGACCAGCGCCTTCGTCTTGCCCTTGACGCTGTCGTCGCTTTCCTGAATCAGCTCGATCTTGACGTCCGGATGGAGCTTTTCATATTCCTTCGCCACGTTGACGAAGAAAGGCGAAAGCTGCTGTAATCCGAACTTTGTCAGAATGCCCAGCTTGCCGGAATATTCGACCGAAGCGCCCGGCTCGGCGACGACCGGGTCTTTCGCCGGTGCGACATTCACGCCGCCGAACAGCAGGCCGCCTGCCATCAGGGAAGCCAGACCTGTGGTGCTAAGAAACGTCTTCTTGTTCATTTTGCAGTCCCTCTCTGTCGGTTGTTTATCATGCCTGCTTTTATGTGGAGGCCCGGAACCCAAAGCGCGGAGCCGGGCCGCCGGTATCAATATTCGACGCGCTTGTAATAACGGCGCGTCGTCAGCGGATGATCGCGCAGCACCTCCAGATGCGCGCTCAGGCGCTCCAGCATAGTTGCCAGAATGACGGGGGAAATCAGGCCGCGCGTTTTGGCGGAAATGCCCGGAAGCTCGACCGAAGCCGCATCCAGCACCCGCACCTTATCGGTGTAGCGGCGGGAGAAATTCTCAACCCGTTCCGACAGGGAACGGTAGGCATCCTCACCCTTGAAGACGAAGACGCTGACACCCGGCTCCACCAGTTCGAGCGTGCCGTGGAAGAAATCGGTCGCATGGACCGGACGAGTGCGTATCCACTGCATTTCTTCCAGAATGCACATGCCGTAATAATAGGATTGCGGCCAGACCGAACCCGCGCCGGTGAAGATATGATAGGTCTCGTCCTTGATTTCATGGGCGAGAGCGGCGGCGGCCTGTTCATAGCCTTGCTTGACCCCGACCAGCAGTTCCGGCAGGCGCTTCAATTCATTCGCCGTGGCATCGAAATCGTCATACTCGCCGCGTTCAGCGAGAAGCGCCAGAACAATCAAAAGCGTTTGCAGGTAGAAGGATTCGGACGAGGTGTCGTCCTCGGCGAAATTGGTGAAATTATAATCCGCCTCCAGTCCAAGCGGCGTGTCCTTGTGGCCGGTTAGGGAAAGCGTCCTGACGCCCTTTTCCTTCAGGAAGGAAAGAAGCTGCACGCTTTCCCTGGTGGTGCCCGACAAAGACGGAATAATGACCAGAGCCTTCTCATTCAGTCCCGCTGGCGGTTGCAGGACGACTTGCGCCGGGAACGCGGTCGCGACAGGAAAGATCGTCGAATTACATGCCAGATCGACGGCGGGTAGCGTCAGAAGCTGCACGCCGCCCGTGCCCATGAAGAACACACGTTCCAATCCTTCGGCCAGGAGCTTGCCCATCAGGGCGCGCGCATCGTTCGCGATCGAAACCGCGCCGCTTTGGATCTTCACAAAGCGATCTTTGTCGAAATTGAGCATCAAAAGCCTTTCCATTTCCACGAGCGCTGGAACCTTCCCTTCGCGGCGACCCGACCTGCGTAAAACTCCCTTGAGACGATATGAGATCGATCTCATACTCATTTAGCGCACAAGATTTTTTCAATGACAAGAAGATTTTTGAAGTTTCTTTGACAGACGCTGTTAGCGCGCAGCGCTCCCGTCCGCACGCACGAGGGCCGCTTCAACTGTTTTGAATCGAAGCATCAAACTCAGCCGGATATTCTACGGCTGACCGAACCTCGCACTATCAGCTTGGTTTCAAAGCGAAAATGCTTTGGAGGATCGTCATTGCCGGCGAGACGCTCCAGCAGGAGGCGGGCTGCGGCGAAACCGATTTCGGATACTGGCTGAGCCACGACTGTAATTTGTGGATCCGTGAAAGTCGCCAGATTGAAATCATCGAAACCGATTAACGAAACGTCACGGGGGATCGATATGCCCATCGAGCGGAAGGCGAGCAGCGCGCCCTGCGTCATGAGGCTATCGACCGTAAAGAGCGCGGTGGGGGGATTCTTGCGGCTAAACATACGGATGGTTGCGTCGATAGCGTGTTCGACCGTCGATTTAGACACCGAGATCAGTTGCTCATCGACGTCTATGCCATTGTCGCTCAAAGCATTTCTGTAGCCGTTGAAACGCTCTTGGGATGTGAAAATGCGGGTATCGTCCTGTAAAAGTCCGATACGGACATGGCCCATTGCGATCAGATATTCGATGGCCTTGCGCGCGCCGCCTTCATTATCCACGACCACACTGTCGCAACTGACACCACGCGCCTCGCGGTCGACCAGTACGACCGGAATGCCGTCATCGATCAATTCCTTCAGATGAACATCGTCGCTGGCCGAAGTCGGCGCCACGATGAAACCGCGAATGCTGAGCGAGTGCAGGCTTGAAAGCAGGGATTTTTCCTGCCCTGCCTGTTCCTCGCTGCTGCCGATGATGAGATTATATCCTTCCTGCCGGGCCACCACCTCGACATCATGCGCGATCCGCGCAAAAAACGGATTCTGTATGTCGCCCAGTACACATCCGATGATCGGCAATTGGCCGTTGCGCAAAGCCTGCGCCAGCCGGTTGCCGCGATAGCCGAGTGTTTCTGCGGCTTCACGCACCTTTTTTGCCGTCTCTCCGCCGACATATCCATAACTATTGAGCGCCCGCGCAGCCGTCGCCCGCGACACATTCGCAAGAGCAGCCACGTCCTTCAGCGTTATGGATTTTTGAGCCATCTCAGCCCCTTGATGAAATACGGTGTACGTATGACATGATCGGCTCAAAGCCGAAACACTAAATCACCGTGAACCGATTCAACTGAATCCAGATTCAGTTCATTGTTTTGGCAACTGCTATCGCATCATGCGCCCTCGCATGTTTCGCGATCGTATCAACTGTTCGAAACAGTAATCAAAAGTGGGATAAATCCGCTTAGCTTGATAACTTATTACTCATTAAACCATATACTATCTTTGTGTGGCTGGTTGCGTGTTGGCTGCCTCTCGATTTGAACCTGTTTCCGGTAAGGCACTGATATGACTTATAAAACGTGATTTTGATTCGTCTTGGGAGACTTTATCAAACAAAAGCCCTCAGCCAACTGCTTGAATTGGTTGAAGGCTTTAGATTCTAACTGGTTGCGGGGGCTCGCAACAAACGATTCCTGCGTTTAGTTGAACGGACTATATCGAAATTCGCGGCTTAATTTGTTAACGGGGACCAAGTTCGAATTCCTAACGCGAATCCGCCAAAACACCGCCAATCGCCGTATTCTAACAGAAGAGATAAAAATCCGCCGTTTTTACGCTACAACCCGATAAATCGTGAATGTTAGGCGTCAACTTCCAATCCCATTTCAGCCATTCGACTTAACTCGGTCGCGGTCGGAAACCTGCCGTTTTTCGCAGAGTGCAGTCGACAGCGCAGCACTGACGGGAAGCCATCGTCTGTAGAACTCTCTTCGTTGAGAAAGACACAGCTTAAGCAAGCACCTCGGCGGCTACACCTGTTTGGCTGATTTGCATGATCAGCGCGCCATGGAGCAGACCAGAAATGGCGCTGATGTTCTCGGCCGCATATCGTCACCTCCTCATGGTCCGCACGTTGATTAATTGGAAATTTTCATCTCCGGATCAAAGTCGTATCGACACGAAGATTGCCCCTTGAACAGTTCTGCGGCGAAACTAAATTGTAGTTGTCTGACGCCCCCATTGGGGGTCGGAAAACCGAGCGGATGCAAAAGCGTCCTGCGGGATAACAACTTGTACCCATATTGCTTCACAAGGAGGATGTGGCTATGAGAACCACTTTCGATTTTACTCCCCTGTTCCGGTCGAGCATCGGCTTCGACCGAATGCTGAACGCGCTCGAAGCTGCGAGCCGTGTCGAGACCATCGACAACTGGCCGCCTTATGACATAGCCAAGACCGGCGAGGACGACTACCGCATCACCATGGCGGTGGCCGGCTTCTCGCAAGACGAACTGACCATCACCCAGGAGCAGAACATGCTCCTGGTATCCGGTCAGAAGGCTGGCGAGGATAACAGCCAGTATCTGCATCGCGGAATTGCCGCGCGCACATTCCAGCGTCGCTTTGAATTGGCGGACCACGTGAAGGTCGTGGGCGCTAGCCTCGTCAATGGTCTGCTGACGATTGATCTCAAGCGTGAGATTCCCGAAGAGATGAAGCCGCGCAAGATCCAGATCGCGGCCGGAGAGGCACTGCCCAAGGTCGAGACCAGGCAGATCGAGGCCGACAAGCAGGCCGCCTGAGGTAGCTCTCTCAGCGTAATTCGCGCAAGGCGCCGGGCACTTCCCGGCGCCGACGGGAAAGCATTGTCAATCGAACGAACAGAAAGGAGAAGAATAATGAGTGTCCGTGATTTGATCCCCTGGGGCCGCAGCAACGGCAATCAGGTTCCCAGTGTTTTGCGCGATGGCGATCGTGATCCGTTCCTCTCGCTGCATCGCGAGGTGAATCGGCTGTTTGACGACGTCTTCCGCGGCTTCGGCTCGAACCTGCCCTCTATCGTGGGAGCTTCCGCCTTCAGCGGCGGCTGGCCGAGCGTGGAGATCTCCGACGGCGAGAAGGAAATCAAGGTGACAGCTGAGGTGCCGGGCCTCGAAGAGAAGGACATTCAGGTCCTGCTCGACGACGGCGTGCTGACGTTGAAGGGCGAGAAGCGCTCCGAGACGGAGGACAAGGACCGACAGTTCTCCGAGCGCTTCTATGGCCGCTTCGAGCGTCGCATCCCGCTCGGCTACGAGGTCAAGGACGACCAGGTCGACGCGCGGTTCAAAAACGGCGTGCTGACCGTGACCTTGCCCAAGAGCGAAAAGGCGCAGTCGCAGGTGAAGCGCATCGCCATCAAGAGCTGATGCATGGCAGGCGCCGGCGGCGGGCCACCTGGCCGCCGTCGGCTGCATCCTTCGCCAGAGAGGGAGGGATGAACAATGGAGATGACGAGACAGATCAACAGATCAACTGGAAATTCAATTCCGCAAGAGCGGCCGTCGAACGACAACCGGCACAAGCCCCTTTCGATGGGGCGCTCGGTCTTCCCGGCTGGCGCGGTTGCGCGCATCTACAAGCCGTCCCGCGCGGTGACGACCTCCGGCAAGGCCGGCACGAAGGGCTGGCGACTTGTGTTCGAGCGGCGCACCGCGCCCTTCATCGAGCCGCTGATGGGCTACACGGGCGGCGACGATACGCTGACCCAGGTCGAGCTGAGCTTCCCGACATTGCAATCGGCCATCCGCTACGCCGAGCGACAGGGTCTGACCTATATGGTCCAAACACCGCCCCGGCAGACGACAGGCAGTGGCCGCAGCCAGCGCGCCGATGAGAAGCAGGCGTGTGTAGGAAAATCAACGCACGCCTTCTCGGATGCGACGCTCGACCGGCTCGGGCTCGCCGCCCTTCGAGAGACCTACGGGCGTGCGCTCGACGGCGCGGCGAACCGCAACGACCCGTCCGGTCCTGAAAGCTGGACGACGCCCATGAAGGTGGTCAGCGATCCGACGCTGACGCTGGAGGCGAAGCGCGCGATTCTGATGAACTGGGCCTGGACCGAGTACCTGATCGACCAGGCCACCAACGAAGGCATGCCCGAGAACGACCGGCCGTCGCGCCTCGACGAGGTCGAGCAGGCGCTGCTCGCGCTTGAACGCGAGGTTGCGGATGATCGGGATGATTCAGGCACACGAAAGGCAGCATGAGGTCCGGCGATGGATACGCATGTCGTTTTCGATTGCCAGAAGGTTCTGCCGAACCGGTTCGCGCTGACGCTTGCCGCTGCCTCCCGCATCCGGGCGCTCGCCCGGGGCGCGGAACCGAGGCTCGACGCAGTCGATCGCACCGTGGGCGATTTTGCCCTGCACGAGATCGCGGCGGGCGCGTTCACGCTGGATGAACTCGCACCGTTTTTGCCTGGAGCGGATGAAAGGCGTCTTTTGCCTCCGCGCGATCCGGCTTCCAAGCTTCGCGATGGCGGAGGCGGAAGCGCCGCCGCACCCGCCTCCCGTTCGCGAAAGACGGTTCGTTGAAGAGGCAAGCAAACCAACACGGAGGAATGAACGATGCTGAAGTCTTTGTCTTCCGATAACCGGATGGCTTTCGATGTCCTCAACATCATTGCCGGTCTCGGTCTTCTGCTGTCGCCTTGGCATCTCGGCTATGCGGCTGAAACCTATGCCGCATGGAATGCCTGGATCGTCGTTGCTGCCGTGACGCTGATCGCGGTCGCTGCGCTCTATACATTCCATCAGGTCGAGAAATGGGCCAACGTGGCACTCGACCTTTGAACCGCGCGGGCCAACCTCCGCTCGGCCACATGACCACATGGCGCATGATCCTCGCACAGCGCATGCTCGGGGCGGGCAAGAGAGGGGCGGCGGTGGCCGAAGCTGTCGGATACCATTCACATAGCGCGTTCGCCCAGGCGTTCAAAAGAACTTTGGGCCCTACACCCCCGTCCATGAAGTAATCGGCAGGCCTCCTCCAACGACACCCAACTTGCGGGCGGCATCAATTTATAGGGTTACGGAGTAGACGCAGTCCTCCGTTTCGTCATTCTCAAGCCGAAGAATACCGCCGACGCCTCATAACCTACAAAGCCATTCAGTGAAATAACCAATGGTTATTACACTCCGAGGCGGTTGCTTTCCAAGGGGGCCGCGCGCACCGTCCAGTGGCTACACAGGGAATTGAATGCGAAGCAAAAATCGGTCGGGATGCGCTCAGCTATCGTCCAGCAGGTGAAGCAAAGATCGAACGCGGAATTGCGATGCGTGTCGTCAGCCCCTTCGCCGACAGGTCACGGGTTATTCGTCCGCGGAGTTGATCCTCAACCATGGTTTTGATGAGTCGCGAACCAAACCCCTCTCCGGCTTCGCCATTCACGCAGCCGCTGAACTTCTCGTTCCATTCGATAATCTGGTGATCGCCGTCCGTGCTCACCGTGACATGAAGGGCTCCCGCAGCCCGAGACAACGCCCCGTATTTCGCGGCATTGGTGATCAGTTCGTGGAATACCAAGGCAACCGATGTCGCCACTCCCGGGTCAATTGTAACGTCCAGACCATCAATAGTGATTCGATTGTTGCTTCCGCCCATGTAGGGAGCGAGCAATTGTTCCAGCAAACCTCGCAGTGAAGCGGAGTTCTGCTTCATCCCGGCGCGAATAAGCCCATGGGCCCGGTGCAAGGCATCCAGACGGGCTCGTAAGGTTTCTGCAAGCGGCCGGTGTTCCGGCTGCTCTGGGACAGACACGGCGATCAACCCATTAACCAACGCAAACAGATTCTTGATCCGGTGGTCGAGTTCCTGAGATACCATCTCGCGTTGTTCTTCCAGCAGCTTAGGCGCATCGATATCCGATGACGTCCCGTACCAGCGGATGATCTCGCCGTCTGCATTTCGGAGCGGAAGGGCAACGACCCAGAGCCAACGATAGCTGCCGTCATGATAACGAAAGCGGTAGTCGATGTCGTAGGTCTTGCCAGTCTTCAGACACTCTTGCCAGGTTTCGGCAACCCGATCCCGGTCGTCAGGATGGATGAGTTTCTGCCAGGTTGTCGGCTGGATATTTTCCGGGGCGATGCCGGTGAATTCCGTCCACCGTCCGTTGAAATAATCGTGCCGTCCGTCCGCATCCGCGCTCCAGATTATCTGGGGTATGGATTCCGCCAGAAGGTCGAACCGAAGATTGCTCTGTTCGAGAGCGGCCGCCATCTCGCTCTGCTCAGTTGTGTCAATGACAACACCTGCGAACTGGACGATCCGTCCCCTGTCGTCACAGACAGGGCGCCCGGAAACAATAAACCAGCGGGTGTCCCCTTTGCTGGTTACTGCGCGATAGTGACAGCGATAATCCGAACCCGACGTGATTGCGGCGCGCAAACCCTCAAAGACTCGGTCGCGATCCTGGGGGTGAACAGATGGCGACAGCATATCAATCCTGACGCCACGCCGTGATTCCTCCTGGGAAATACCAAACAGGCCGGCAAAGGAGCCGCTCGTGGTTACCCTGTTACTGCGAACGTCCAGATCCCAGGTTCCTACGATACCACCGGCATCAAGTGCCAGTTCCATCCGCTGTTGCGACCACTCCAGCGCCTTGAGCGCCCGCATTCGTTCGGTCGTTTCGCTGGCAACCACCAGAACGCCATAGATGTGGGCATGGGTGTCGGCTATGGGTGTCAACGCGAGGCTGAACCAGGCCGTTTCCAACTGCCGGTCGCGCAACAACTTGACTGGCTGGTCGCGGAAACGCACGCCTTTGCCGTCGTAACAGGAACTGATCGCATCACGGAAAAAGCTGGCCGCTACGGGCAACGCTTTCGTAATCGGTTGCCCGAGTGCAGTTGCATAGCGCTCACCGAGCATCTCCTGCAGGGCATCATTCTGAACCACAAGGCCCTCGCGACCAATCAGAACTGCCATGGGTGCAGCAGAAAGCAAAATCAGTCGGACCGCTGATTTGAGTTCTTCTGGCCAGATATAGATCGGCCCCGCCGACGATCGAGACCAGTCGAAGGCACGGATGTTCCTCACCATGACGCTCGGGTTCGCGAATTCGTCATGCCCCTCACTGAACCGGGCGAACAGGTGCTCCGGCATTGTCCCTCCATCAAACGCTCAGTTCAAACCTACAATGCGTTTCGGCGCTCGTCCATTCGACATAGCTGTGTTTTAACTTATCTGTCAGCCTAGACCTTGGAGCAAAGGTGGCAGATGTCCTTATATACTGAATTGTCTATTTAAGATCATCGAGTTGTAGCATTTACAGCAGCATCATAAATATCTGCTCTGTAATCTTCCTTCGAACAAGCCCCCTGTGTGCCCCAGCCACGGAACTTAAGCTATCACATTGCGTTAAAAGACGGGTGAAGATGCCCGCTTTGAACCGGAACACTGGCTAATTCTCACATTTTTCCGCGAACTTAGCGGCCTTCGGCGCTTCAAATATCGATCCGACAATTCATGAGAGGAGAAGTACCATGGCAAAGGAAAAGACCCTTGAAGACCTGTTCCACGACACTCTCAAGGACATCTATTACGCTGAGCGCAAGATCCTGAAGGCTTTGCCGAAGATGAAACGTGCGGCGCAGTCGGAAGACCTGAAGGCTGCTTTCGAGAAGCATCGCGAAGAGACGGAGGGCCATGTCGAACGACTTGTCCAGGTATTCGAGATCATGGGCAAGGCAGCGAGAGGCAAAACCTGCGACGCGATCGAAGGGATCATCGCCGAAGGCGAGGAGATCATGGAGGAGTTCAAGGATACAGCGGCGCTCGACGCCGGCCTGATTTCGTCCGCGCAGGCGGTCGAGCACTACGAAATCACCCGATATGGAACTTTGAAGCGGTGGGCAAAAGAACTTGGCCTGAGCGATGCGGCGAAGCTTCTCGATCAGACGCTTCAGGAAGAGTCGAAAACGGACAGCGATCTGACGAAACTTGCGGATGCTTCGGCCAACCAACGCGCCAAGGCTGCGTGATCATGAAGCAAGGGTGCCACTCGGCACCCTTGCCAATTTGTATAGAGATCACATAACGGACGGGAGCCAGCTATGTCAGCCACCGACAAAGCCGCAAATGTGCAGAAATCACTCAAGATTCATGACCAAAAGCTCGAAGCCAGCCCAGGCGGAGATCTTTATCAGATTGCCGGCGACAAGACACCTGCCATGACCACCGCGCAGGGTGGGCCGGTGTCAGACGACCTCAACACGTTGAAGATCGGCCAGCGTGGTCCTACGCTGATTGAGGATTTTCATTTCCGGGAAAAAATCTTTCACTTCGACCATGAGCGTATTCCCGAACGCGTGGTTCATGCGCGGGGCTACGGCGCGCATGGCTATTTCGAGACGACAAAGTCACTCAGCGAATATACGCGCGCAGACATTTTCCAACGGGCTGGCGAGAAGACGCCAGTCTTCGTCCGTTTCTCCACGGTCGCCGGTTCGAAGGGTTCGTTCGACCTTGCCCGAGATGTGCGCGGCTTCGCCGTCAAGATGTATACCAATGAAGGTAACTGGGATATTGTCGGCAACAACATTCCCGTGTTCTTCATCCAGGACGCCATCCGGTTTCCCGATATGGTCCATGCCGTCAAGGAGGAGCCTGACCGGGCTTTTCCGCAGGCCCAGTCAGCCCATGACAATTTCTGGGACTTCATCAGCCTGACGCCGGAATCCATGCACATGATCATGTGGGTCATGTCGGATCGCGCCATCCCGCGCTCCTTCCGCTTCATGGAGGGGTTTGGTGTTCATACGTTCCGTTTCCTGAACGACAAGGACAAGTCGACTTTCGTCAAATTCATCTGGAAGCCGAAACTTGGCCTCCAATCGGTCGTCTGGAACGAGGCTGTCAAAATCAATGGTGCGGATCCGGATTTCCATCGCCGCGATCTGTGGACCGCGATCCAGGCCGGCGACTTCCCTGAATGGGAACTGTGCGTGCAGCTCTTCGATCAGGACTTCGCGGATAGTTTCGATTTCGATGTGCTCGACCCGACGAAGCTGATTCCGGAAGAAGTCATCAAGCCAATACCGGTCGGACGGCTGGTGCTGGATCGGATGCCGGATAATTTCTTTGCCGAGACTGAACAGGTCGCGTTCATGACGCAGAACGTTCCCCCCGGCATCGATTTCTCCAATGACCCGCTGCTCCAGGGGCGCAATTTCTCCTATCTCGACACGCAGTTGAAAAGATTGGGCAGCCCCAATTTCACACATATCCCGATCAATGCGCCGAAGTGTCCGTTCCACCATCTCCAGCAGGACGGCCATATGGCGATGCGCAACCCTGTCGGACGAGCAAATTACCAGCCTAATTCCTGGGGCGAAGGGCCGAGGCCTGATCCCACGCGCGGGTTCCGGTCGTTTGCAGCGCAGGAAGACGGACAGAAAGTTCGCCTCCGACCGGAGAGCTTCGCCGACCATTACAGCCAGGCGAGGCAGTTCTATCTGAGCCAGACCGCTGTGGAGCAGAACCATATCGCTATGGCGCTGACCTTCGAACTGTCGAAGGTGGAAACGCCTGTGATCCGCGAGCGTATTGTGTCTCATCTGCTCAACATCGATGCCAACCTTGCGGAAACGGTCGCCGGAAAGCTCGGCATCCGCAAGATGCCGAAGGCTGCGGATGCGATGGTGCCCGTGCGCGACGATCTTGCTCCGTCTCCTGCACTCAGCATTATTGAGAACGGACCCGGCACCTTCAAGGGCAGAAAGATCGGCGTGCTTGTTGCCAATGGCACTGATGCGCAGGTGCTCAAGGGTATCCGGCACGCCGCGGAGAAGGAAGGCGCAATGGTGGAACTGGTTGCGCCGACGGTCGGAGGTTTCGAAGCATCCAGCGGCGACTGGATAGAGGCCGACCATATGATTGACGGCGGTCCATCCGTATTGTTTGATGCTGTAGCCCTTGTGTTATCTGAAGAAGCGGCCAACCGGCTTATCGGCGAGTCCACGGCAAGAGACTTTGTTGCAGATGCTTTTGCCCACTGCAAGTTCATTGGCTTTACCGCAGGCGCAATGGCGCTGCTTGCCAAGGCCGGTATCGAGCCCGAAATGGACGAAGGGCTGATCCCCCTCGACAATGCAAGGGCGGCTACCGATTTCGTCGCGTCCTGCCGCAAGCTCCGGATATGGGCGCGTGAAGATACCGTAAAGCTCTGAGCTCACGGCATACAACTGATGTGAAGAGATGTTCGAAGTGCAAACACAAGCGGCCCGGCCCAGCCGGGCCGTTTACCGCGCATATTGGAATGTGGAGAAATTGGTAATCGCCCATGAAGAACATTGCTATCGTCGGCACCGGTCCGACCGGGATCTATACTTTCTCCTCGCTGCTTAAATTCGCAGAGCCAATTTCCATCTCGATCTACGAGAAGGAAGATGAAGCCGGCGTAGGCATGCCTTATAATGACGATGAGAACAGCCGCATGATGCTTGCCAACATCGCCAGCATCGAGATACCGCCGATTACCTCGACCTATCTCGACTGGCTGCACGAGCAGGACGAAACGCGTCTCGCTCGATACCGGGTCGACAAGGAAGGTCTTCACGATCGACAATTCCTGCCCCGCATTCTGCTGGGCGAATATTTCCGGGATCAGTTTCTGGCTCTTGTCGAGGCAGCGCGTCGAAAAGGCTTTGAAGTCGAAGTGCATGAATCCTGCGAGGTCACGGATATCGAAGCCGCCGCCAATGGCGTAAAGCTCTGGTCTGATGGCAGCCTCGTTTCGAAACTCTTCGATCTCGTCGTCATCGCCACCGGCCACGTCTGGCCCGACGACGACGAAGCAACGCGCAGTTATTTTCCCAGCCCCTGGTCTGGACTGATCGAAGCCAGAATACCAGCGTGTAAAGTGGGCATTATGGGCACATCGCTCAGCGCCATCGACGCAGCGATGGCGGTCGTTGCCCAACATGGAAGCTTCATCGAGGAAGAAGACGAAAGCCTGCGCTTCGACCTTGACCCGGACAGTAAAGGTCTGACGATAACGCTTATGTCCCGTTCAGGCATCCTGCCAGAAGCGGATTTTTATTGCCCGATCCCTTACGAGCCCTTGCAGATTGCCACGGAGCAGGCGATCAACAGGGAGATCGAGAGCGGTGCCAGTGGCTTGCTTGACAGGATATTTGCCTTGGTCGCGCGCGAAATCGAGTACGCCGATCCGGCCTGGAGTGAGCGTGTTACGCTTTCGAAGCTCGACGCTGATAGCTTCGCTGATGCCTACTTTGCCGACCGCCAAAACCACGATGCGTTCCGCTGGGCAGAATACAATCTCAAAGAAGTCGAGCGCAACAAGCGGGAGAAGCATACCGTCCTCTGGCGCTATGCAATCCTTCGGCTGCACGAGGTCGTGCAGGAGATCATCCCGCATCTCAATGAAGAGGACCGCGAGCGGTTTGATACCGGTCTCTGCAAGGTCTTCGTCGACAACTATGCCGCCATCCCGTCGGAATCGATCCGCAGGCTGCTGGCGCTGCGCAAGGCCGGCCTGATAGACGTGCTCGAACTTGGGCACGATTACGACATGGAGGTAAGGAAGGATCACACCATCATCGCCATTGGCTCGGAAATACGGACATTTGACGTGTTCATCGACGCCCGTGGCCAGAAGCCACTCAAGACGAAGGATTTGCCGTTTCCGTCACTGCGCCGGCAACTCGTTTCGGTCGGGGAGGATATTCCGGACGTCTCAGACGACTACACTCTGCTGGCACCGGACATTGCATGTGGCAAGATTGCGTTCGGCGCGCTGCCGTATCTGATGCACGACCAGCCTTTCGTGCAGGGAATTACGGCAAGTGCCGACATTGGAGCAGCAATGGCTACTGCTGTCAGTGAACTAAAACACCAAACGCGCCGGCGGCTTCCTTTTATTGATCTCTCCTGATCGAAGCTGAAACATTGACGGGTCAGACAGATACGCCCATGCGAGCGGCCTGGATTATATCTTCGATCAATTCACGCCTTGCACGTTCTCTCGCGACACTGTCGTTTAACCGCAAGATATAGGATGGATGCCAGGAGATCAGCACCGGTCCACCATGTAACCCGATTTCAGCCTGACCGCGTCGCGAAGTAAGAGGAGCGTTGTTATCCGTCAGAGCGAACGCCGCAGAGGCCCCCAACGCAACCACCATGCGTGGACGGATGAAAGCCAGCTCAAGCCCAAGCCACCAGCGACAATGCAGAATTTCCTGCCGGTCAGGATTTTGATGCAGGCGGCGCTTGCCACGCGGCGTGAACTTAAAATGCTTGACTGCATTTGTCAGCCAGACACGTTCGGTTCCCACTTGCGCCGCAACCATCACCTCGCGCAGGAGACGACCGGCTGGACCGACAAAGGGACGCCCTTCCAGGTCCTCACGATCACCCGGCTGTTCTCCTACAATCATGAGCTCAGCGTCTTCCGGCCCTTCACCCCAAACAGTCTGGGTTGCGGCCTCGCATAATCCACATCGACGGCAATGTCCGGCAGCCGCTCGCGCTTCGATCATTGTCTGGGGGAGTTCGGCCGCTTGCGGCATTGCAGCGCGATAACGGGTCGAAATCGCGACTGCGCCAGCCGCTGGTGACGTTTCTGCAGCCGCGCGCATTCGCTCCACTCGCGACTCGGCATCTCGTAACATATCTGGAAACAGGCGCGTTTCGGGTAGGTTCTTCCAATACTTCTTAGGCATTTCCGCGCGCATCGCATTCAACTTTACCCGTGCCGGATTGAAGATGTTCGCGAAATAGGTGCCCCAAAGCGTTTCGGTGACATCTTCCGATAAGTCAGGGCGTGTGCCGCCTGGGTGGTAACTAAGTCTGCCGGCCTCAAATCGAGCTGTAAGCCTGGGCGTGGCGATCACCCAGTCCATATCCGCGAAACGCTTTACAAAAAAGGAACTACCCGGTTCGACTATATTATGCTCCGGCTCAAACCAGGCTGCAAAGCGACGACGCAATCCAGTCTCAGGTAATTCGCGAAACCGTACGAAAGCATGCATCTTGTGGATATCACGACCAACCGATTTTGCCATGAGATGCAGCCGCCGCCCAAGCGGGTCGGCATGGCTTAAAGGTTCTCCCGCGTTTCGGTCAAGCCGCCATAACGCCTGATAGAGCAGTCCGAACCGTTCCGGATTCGAATGCCAGATGACCGAATGCGCAAGCTTCAAAAACCCCTGCGTAACGCTTGCCTTATGCTCACCAGGCGCATTGGGCAGCGACGCCCCATCAAACAATCCGTCTGCTCCGATCCAATCGATATCATTTGGCTCGATACCATGTGATATCGCGATGCGCGCCATCTCACGCCACGCATCGAAGGTGCCGCCGTCGGGTAGTTTAACGGAATAGATCATAATAGCCGCAGTTGCTCAGCGGGAGGTGCAAATCGAGCGCGTAAATCGACGTTGTCGATGAGCCGCCCCGGCGACCAGCCAGGTGTCATGATAAAGGGGCGTGCCTTGTTCATGTTGGCACCTATCCGCACCAGATCTTCGTATCTTAAACCGCCGTTCTGGCGCGCAACGATTATGCGATCCACCGTGCGGGTACCGAATCCAGGAACACGCAGCAGCAATTCACGGCTTGCACGGTTTACATCCAGAGGGAATAGGCCACGGTGCTGTATGGCCCAGGCAAGTTTTGGATCCAGTTCCAAATCAAGATGACCAGCCTTCGTGCCGGTAGCGATTTCCTCGGCGGTGAAACCATAAAAACGCAAAAGCCAATCTGCCTGATATAGGCGGTGTTCACGCAGAAGCGGAGGCTGGATCAAGGGCAGAGCTGCGGAGGCGTCCGGTATCGGGGAGAATGCTGAATAATAAACCCGTCGCAGCTTGTAACCACTGTAAAGCCGTGTCGACATTTTGAGGATGGTCACATCGTCTGCCCCATCCGCGCCGATGATCATCTGCGTGCTTTGCCCGGCCGGTGCAAACCGGCGCGGCTTACGCCCGGTATGGGTCTTATCTTTTGCCGCCTCGCCTTCCAGCCGCACTTGTGCCATCGCACCACGGATCGTTTCAGGGCGTTTTTCCGGAGCGAATTTGCGCACACTTGCGTCCTCCGGCAATTCGACATTAATCGATAGCCGATCAGCCCAAAGCCCGGCCTCCCGGATCAAGTCCGGACTTGCATCGGGAATCGTCTTGAGATGGATATAGCCGCGGAAGCCGTGACCCTCCCGCAATGTCCGCGCTATGCGTACCATATCGGACATGGTCTGGTCGGGGGACTTGATGATGCCCGAGGACAAGAACAGGCCCTCGATGTAATTGCGTCGATAAAATTCCAGCGTGAGCGAGACAACTTCCTCGACTGAGAACCGCGCCCGTTCCACGTTCGAGCTGACCCGGTTTATGCAATAGGCACAGTCGAAGATGCAGAAGTTGGTCATAAGAATTTTCAGCAGGCTGATACAGCGCCCATCCGGAGTGTAAGCATGGCAAATCCCTGCCCCTCCCGACGATCCGACACCGCCCTTGCTTGCATCGCGCTTCTCGCCACCGCTTGACGCACAAGATGCATCGTATTTTGCCGCATCCGATAGAATGGCAAGTTTATCCTGAAGGCTCTTTTTCACCATATGAGCGAAGATACATGTTCATGTTTTGTTCGTCAATAAAAGAGATTTTTTGCGGATCGCTCACCACGACGTGACCTGTCGCCTGCAAATCTGTTCCCGAAGCCACCGACGCACCGATCTTCGCGATTTCCCAAATGCCAATAGACACCCGATCGAAGTGGGATGGAAGCGTGCCTCTACAGGAGCATTGCCTGCTGAAACGTCGATTTTTAGCTGAAATACCAATGCCTCGGCCTGCATTGAATTTTAGTGAGATTGTTCGTTCCCTTGTACGGCTACAGCACTACCAACATGCAGAACGGTCGAATGACTATGCGTGTTCTCTGCCTGCGTGTAATGGCGGTTGCCTTCGACATAAGCCTCGCAAGCGGTCCCCTGCAGGACACGCGCGACGTCGGCAAAGACCTCTTCGCGTTCCTTGATGCTGAGGTCTTTGATGAGTTTTATCTTCTCTTCTCTTCCCTATCCGGTCTCACTCTGAACAGACGTGGGATATTGACCGATCTCATCAAGCCTCGGTCACGACAGAGCTAGGATAGAGGAAATTTCTGTTCAAGACCTCAGTGAAGCTTGAACTCGCCTTCGACGCGGCGCCATTCATTCGGTCCGATCAAGCACTGATGCGTATAGCGGACAGAATGGAGCGGGCCTTCAAGCCTGGACTGCCAGAAATCCAGGAACCTGTGCATCTCAGGAAAATCGGGTGCCAGATCGTAGTCCTGCCAGACATAGGTCTGCAGCACGGATTCGAAATCAGGAATGCGATAGAGGATGTGCGCGGTGGTGAGGCCGTAGCCATTGAGCTGACGTTCCAGATCCGATGAGAATTGCATGCTTCATCTCCGTTTCATGACACTGTGAAGTGTGTCGCAAAATTTCACGACCATCAACGGATTTTTAAACGCAATCGCGCCGTTTATTGTTCCTTTCCAGTATGTTAGTAGCATCAGAAGACGAGTGCTAATTTTTTCGTTTCTCCCTCTTGAAATCGAAAAATCTCAAAACCAGATCATTTTGCGCAAAATGCTCGACTTGAGGTTTTGCACCCGCCCGGACCGATCATTCGGTCCGGCCAGAGGGAACAACGTCATCATTTTTGCTCAACGGAGGAAAACATGTCGTTCCGACCGCTTCATGATCGCATTCTCGTCCGCCGGGTCGAATCCGAAGAAAAGACCAAGGGCGGCATCATCATTCCCGACACCGCCAAGGAAAAGCCGCAGGAAGGCGAAGTCATCGCCGTAGGTCCCGGCGCGCGCAACGATGCCGGCCAGATCCAGGCGCTCGACGTCAAGGCCGGCGACCGCATCCTGTTCGGCAAATGGTCCGGCACCGAGATCAAGATCAACGGCGAAGACCTGCTGATCATGAAGGAAAGCGATGTCATGGGCATCATCGAAACCCAGGCAGAGCAGAAAAAAGCTGCCTGAGGCGATAACCCGTCAATCCAACCCATCAGTCACATAGCTGCCTATTGAGGAGTTAGAAAAAATGGCTGCGAAAGAAGTCAAGTTCCACACCGATGCCCGTGAACGCATGCTGCGGGGAGTTGACGTGCTGGCCAATGCCGTGAAGGTCACGCTCGGTCCAAAGGGCCGCAATGTCGTGATCGACAAGTCCTTCGGTGCCCCTCGTATAACCAAGGACGGCGTTTCCGTCGCCAAGGAAATTGAACTGGAAGACAAGTTCGAGAACATGGGCGCCCAGATGCTGCGCGAAGTGGCATCGAAGACGAACGATCTCGCCGGCGACGGCACGACAACCGCGACCGTGCTTGCCCAGGCCATCGTTAAGGAAGGCGCCAAGGCCGTCGCCTCCGGCATGAATCCGATGGACCTGAAGCGTGGCATCGATCTCGCCGTCGATGCGGTTGTCAAGGAGTTGAAGACCAACGCCCGCAAGATCACCAGCAATTCCGAAATTGCTCAAGTTGGTACCATCTCCGCCAACGGAGATACGGAGATCGGTCGTTATCTTGCCGAGGCGATGGAGAAAGTCGGCAACGAAGGTGTTATAACTGTCGAAGAAGCCAAGACCGCTGAAACCGAACTCGAAGTCGTCGAAGGCATGCAGTTCGATCGCGGCTATCTCAGCCCCTACTTCGTCACCAACCAAGACAAGATGCGGGTGGAACTGGAAGATCCCTATATCCTGATCCATGAGAAGAAGTTGTCGAACCTGCAGGCGATGCTGCCGGTTCTCGAAGCCGTCGTCCAGTCCGGCAAACCGCTCGTCATCATCGCTGAAGACGTCGAAGGGGAAGCTCTTGCAACGCTTGTCGTCAACAAGCTGCGTGGCGGTCTCAAGATAGCTGCCGTCAAGGCTCCTGGCTTCGGCGACCGTCGCAAGGCCATGCTGGAAGACATCGCCATCCTGACGGGAGGAACCGTGATCTCGGAAGACCTCGGCATCAAGTTGGAAAACGTCACCCTCAACATGCTCGGCCGGGCGAAGAGAGTGGCGATCGAGAAGGAGAACACCACCATTATCGATGGCGTCGGTTCCAAGGCGGAAATCGATGGCCGCGTTGCGCAGATTCGGGCTCAGATCGAGGAGACAACCTCCGACTACGACCGCGAAAAGCTACAGGAACGTCTTGCCAAGCTTGCCGGGGGCGTTGCCGTCATCCGCGTCGGTGGCTCGACGGAAGTCGAAGTGAAGGAGAAAAAGGACCGCGTCGACGATGCGCTGCATGCGACCCGCGCCGCGGTAGAGGAAGGCATTCTCCCGGGTGGCGGTGTCGCTCTCCTGCGCGCCGTTAAGGCGCTCGAGGACCTTCCGATCGCGAACGACGATCAGCGTGTCGGCGTCGAGATCGTGCGACGGGCGATTGAAGCACCTGTTCGCCAGATCGCCGAAAATGCCGGTGCCGAAGGTTCGATCATTGTCGGCAAACTGCGTGAAAAAACCGACTTCTCCTATGGCTGGAACGCCCAGACCGGCGAATATGGTGATCTTTATGCTCAGGGTGTCATCGATCCGGTCAAGGTTGTGCGCACTGCGCTGCAGGACGCAGCCTCGGTTGCCGGTCTTCTGGTGACAACGGAAGCGATGATAGCGGAGAAGCCCAAAAAGGAGGCCGCTCCAGCCCTACCGGCTAGCGCCGGCATGGATTTCTAAGCGATTGTCTTAGGCTCGCCCCCGCTGGGGGCGAGCCTCCAATGAGGAGATAAAAATGGTTCAGAATACAATCAAGCGCCCACCCCAACCACTCTATTCCAGAGACCTTGTTGTCTGTCAGAGGGTTTTCGATGACATTCGATCGAGAGCTGGCGTTGCCAAGGAGACTGAGGAAGCGGAGCGAATGGCGGCCATCACTGTGGAATTATACAGGCAAGGTGTTCGCGAACCGAGCCATCTAAAAACAATGGTCGAGGCCGCGCGAGGCGTGTTCGATCACCGGGCGCACTAACGACTTGCGCCACATGCAACCGAAACCATCCACCTGGCATCAAAGGGGGTCAAGCTATGAGAAAGGAAAGATTGGAAAATTCGATTCCGGAGAAACCAGCAGCAATTAGCGCCGAGCATCTGCATCATCCGGCCCAACATTTCGGTCATCCCCGAGACGTTCTTGCAGCCGACGATATCGACATAGACGAGAAACGCGCCATTCTTGCGTCGTGGGCATCCGACATCTTTGCCATCGATTCCAGTCCGGCCCTTCGCCTTTATCCTGGAACCGATAAGGCCGTCTCATATGACGAAATCATCGAAGCGCTGAAGACGCTGGACCTGTCTGATCGGCAAGGGCGAGGCGCTCACGTATCGAAGAATGCACGGCAAAATCCGCAGCTAATCCGTCGAATGGCCAGCGCTACCAAATGTTTCACCAATCGCGGATTAAAGCCCTGTACGGGCCTTTGAAGTCAGCGCATCATCAAGAAACCGGACGGCATTGAGAATCGCTTGATCCGCTTCAGGCAGGACACCGGCCAGCAGATGCCAGACATGAAACATACCCGGCCACACTTCAAGCGACACGCGCACACGAGCCTCACCCAGATTGGATGCAAGGCGGATTGCATCGCTGAGCATTACCTCGTTTTCACCGATCTGGATCAGCACCGGTGCCAGATCGTGTAAATCTGCGAAAACTGGAGAGGCATCAGGATGTGTCGGCAATTCCCCGGCAAGGAACATCCGCGCCAGCTTATTCAAAAATTCGACGCTGCAAAGCGGATCAATACCGTCGCGGACAGTGGCGGACAGGCCACTATGAGTTAGATTGGCCCAAGGTGAAAAAGCAGCACCCGCCACAGGCAATGCGATCCCCGCATCGCGGGCCTTGCGCATCATTGTGACAACCATCGCACCGCCAGCGGAATCGCCCGCAAGAACGAGGTTTTTCGGATCAACGCCTGATGAAAGCAGCGCACGATAGGCGGCAAACACATCATCAATCGGGGTTGGAAACGGAAATTCCGGTGCCTGACGATAATCGGGTGCGTAGATTTTTGCATTCAAGGCCTTTGCCAGCCGCCCGGTCAAACCGCGATAGCCTTCAACGCCGCCATGAACATATCCGCCGCCGTGGATATAGAGCAAGACCCGTTGAGGTTCCGGGCCTTCGGGAACAGCCGTCATCGTCGGCACGGAATCCAGCGTCGCGGTTCCATAGGAAACGTCTTTCATCGCGGGAAACAGGTGGCCAAGACCGCTCATATAATCAGTACGGACTTGCGCCCAACTGGCTTCTGACGTGCCGTAAATCTTTTCTACAACGGGACCCGCGGCCTCGATCCAGCCGTTGAGGGCCGCCTGTGCATTTTCGGGAAGCGTATTCTGGGAGGACATTTAAATACCTTTCATAATCTGTTCGACAATGAGTTATATGGACCTTCGATTGACGAACAGGTTTCCCCAATGCAGCGCCGTGACATCGCGAAACATCTGCCCGCTGCTTCCGAGCTTGATCTCGGGGCGTTGCGCATCTTTGTCGCCGTGGCAGAAGCCGGCAGCTTTGTCGGGGGTGGAAAGGCGGTGGGATTGACCCGTTCTGCGGCGGGTAAGGCGCTGGCGCGGCTGGAGGCTTACCTTGGAACGCGGCTGTTCCACCGCACCACCCGCCGCCTTTCCCTGACAACCGAGGGCCATGAATTCTACCACCGAAGCAGGCAACTGCTCGAAGACCTTGCCGAGGCCGAGGCAAGCATTCGTCCCAACCGGCTTCAGCCTCGCGGCACATTGCGCCTGACGGTCTCGGAAGGTTACGGAAAGGCGAAAATCATTCCTTACCTCGCGACTTATCTCGAAACCGCGCCCGATCTAGCTGTGGAAGTGAGCTTCACCGACCGGATGGTCGATCTGGTCGAAGAGGGCTTTGACCTTGCGATCCGGGTCGGGTCAGTCGCGACAAGCGGGCAGTATATCACGCAGGTGATCGACCGGACGCGGCTGGGACTTTATGCGTCACCGGACTATCTCCTCAAACGGGGCAAACCGGCCAGTACTGATGAGCTTAGGCATCATCAACGGTTAATTTACGGCCTGGGCACCACGTCAACGGTATGGAACCTGGTCCGTGAGGATGATCTGCCCATTACGATTGAAGGAGGTGTCCATATCCGCTTTGACAGCGGCGACGCGATCCGTGTGGCCGCCCTCGCGGGCCTTGGGATCGCACTTCTGCCCTCGTTCATCGTTGAACAAGATATCACGGACGGCAAGCTGGTGGAAATCCTGCCGAAAACCGCTATGAGCGAAGCCGCCATCCATGCGATTTATCCAGCAGGCGTCACCTTTCCATCCGCACCCGAAGCTTCATTGAGGGGCTGAAGCGTTCTTTCCGATAGTGCGGAGGCACCGCTCAATCTGGCTCATCCACGCTCACGGCAAGCGACAAGCCTGCCATAAGGATGATGAAGACGCCAAAGCCCAGCACGGTATGGAAAACGCCGATGTGGCCTGCGGCATATCCGGCTATCATCGCCAGAAGCGCGTTCGGCAGATAGCTGGCTATGTAGAAGGACGAGATCAGGCCGGCACGTTCTTCGGGCCTTGCCCGCGCCACAAGACCGCGCAAGACGCCAAGGAAGCCAGCGCCAAAGCCGATGCCGGTCGGCAGTGAACCGAACAGAAGCAAGACAGGGCTGTGAAATAGCGTACCGAGCAGGACGATCCCGGTTCCGGCAATAATCGCCAGCCCCGCCCAGTTGCGCGCCGTTGTTGCCGAATGATGGCGGAACAGCATGACGGCACCCGCACCCGCCAGAGTCAGAATTCCGACCGCAGCACCACTCAGCCACGCCATCGACGGTCCTGCCGCCATTTCGTGCAGAAGCCCGGGCAACAGCGACAGAAACAGCGCGCCCAATCCCCAGACCGCGACATTCAGCGGGATGATGCGGAGAAACATGGCTCGCACCTCGGTCGGAATCTCGACCTTTGGACGCAGGGATAAGCCTTTGCTGATTCTGTTCTGGAAAGTCTCCGCTGAAAGCAAGGTGCGCAGTATTTGGATCAGGGAAAGCCCCAGGGTCAGTGCATAGACCAGCCGCAAGGGTAACGGCGCGAACTGGACCAGAACACCTGCCCCGATCGCGCCCAATGCCATGCCAACCATAGGCGCCAGACTGTTGATCACCGCGCCTGTCTTGTGATCGACATCCAGAAGCGCTGCCGCAACCGCCGTGGTCGCAATACCTGTGGCAAAACCCTGAACCAGACGCGCCGCCACCAGCCAGCTTCCGCTGTCAGCAACGAGGAACATGACAAGGGCAACACATTCCACCGCGAGCGCCGCCACGATGACAGACCGTCGGCCATAATGGTTGGATAAAGCTCCCAGAAACAACAGCGAGACGAGCAGCGTTCCGACATAGATCGCGAAAATCACGCTGATCAGAAAGGCCGAAATGCCCCAGCTTGCCTGATAAAGCGGAAACAGCGGCGTCGTCATGCTCGATGCCGCGAAAAACAGAATGATGGTGAGGCCGTGCAAAGCAAGGGCGGATGAACTTTCCGCCCCGCCCCGCGTCTCGTTACAAAGGGTGGTCATGTCAGCGATTCCATGCTAAAAGCGAATTTGTTGCGTTTGTAGCGCAAACTGACCACTAAAGCAAATTATTTGCTTTAGTGGTCAGTTTGATGCGTCACGCCGTACCGTGGAAGACCTTGAATTGTCCTTGAGAGATCAGACAGATACAGCCCCTGCCCCAATCAGCCGACCGGGAGGCCGCGCGGCGCGGATACAGGCCGCCGTTCTGGAAGCCGTGGAAACACTGCGGCAGGAAAAGGCCGCATCCGAGATCACCGTGCCGATGATCGCGGCCCGCGCAGGCGTCACGCCCTCGACCATCTACCGCCGTTGGGGTGATCTTTCGCAATTGCTGGCCGATGTCGCCGTGCGGCAGTTTCAGGCCGATGCGCTGCCGGCGGATAGCGGCGACTGGCAAAGCGATCTTGGGCTCTGGCTTGAACAGTTCGTGGACGAGATGAGTTCAGGCCCCGGACGCGCATTGCTGCGCGAAGCGCTGGCCGGAAGCTCGACCGAACGTGCGGGCCAATGCACGGAATGTATCCTGCGCAACCTCGCCAGCATCATTGCTCGCGGTGTCCGGCAAGGCGCAACCCCGCCCGACGCAGAAACCGTGCTCGACCGGGTCGTGGCACCGGTGATCTACCGGATATTGTTTACGAAAACACCGCCCACCACGGACTATGCCGCAAAGCTATTGCGTCAATGTCTGGATGGGAAGACAGGCTGACTTTCGCCGTCTGTCCAGATCTTTCGGTCAATGCGTAACCGCGACAGCTTCCAGTTGCGCAGGCGCCATGAGCGCGAATGCGGAGCGCATTTCGCGCGCTTCCTCTCCGGGACTGCGACCGAAAAGCCGTTTGAACTCGCGGTTGAACTGTGACGCGCTTTCATAGCCGACCCGTGCCGCAGCCGCTGCTGCCGTTACATCGTCGCGGATCATCATAAGGCGCGCCTGATGCAGGCGGACAGACTTGATATATTGAATGGGCGAGGTTGCTGTAACCGCCTTGAAATGGGCATGGAAGGCGGGAGTGCTAAGGCCCGCTTCATTTGCCAGCGAGCCCACATCGAGCGGCTGGGCGTAATCGCTATGAATGCGCCGCAGAACACGCGCGATGCGGCCGAAATTGCCATGGCTTGCCAAGGCTGCCCGGATCGCACCGCCCTGCCCGCCCACCAGAACGCGGAAACACAATTCGCGAACGATGGCAGGCCCCAGCACCCTTGCTTCCAGCGGCGAACACAATGCGCGAAGCAGGCGCACCGTCGTATCGGCCAGCGTGGCGTCCAATGGTGTGGAGACGATACCGGCGGGCGGACTTGCCGGGCTGCTGGCCTGCTGATCGACCTCGATGATCAGATCGGCCACGGCGGTCATGTCGAGACGAACGGAGACAGCCAGCAAAGGCTCTTCGGGACTGGCATCCGTCTCTGTCGAGAAAGGCAGCGGGACGGACAGCACCAAATAATGCTGTGCATCGTATTGATAGACCTGATTGGCCAGATAGCCGCGTTTGTGCCCCTGACAGACGATCACGATGCTGGGCTCATACAGCACCGGCGTGCGGCCCAGCGGGCGATCCGCCCGCATGAGGCGGACGCCATCAAGCAGCGATTTCGTATGACCCTCATGCGGAGCAAGCTGCCGGATCAGCGACGCCATCTCGGCTTGCCGCGAGGTATCCGACTTGAATTCTCTCGTATTTATGTGGTGGTTATCCATACAAAATGGATACAATAACACACATACTGTCGGCAATAGACATTAAAATAAATAGTTTTAGGCAATAATACAAGAGCTCTTGGTCTAGCTCGTTCCGCATCGTCTAACTAACTTCCTTCTCGTTCAAACACCCTCTGCGGTGCCGCATGCGACTGCTGCAGGAAAGGAGGAAGAAAACATGGATATATCACCTGATGCCAAAGTCATTCTGTTGACTGGTGCCAGCAGCGGCATTGGCGAAGCCACCGCCCGCCATCTGGCCCGAATGGGCCATCATCTCGTCATAGGTGCACGCCGTACCGAACGTCTTGCAGTATTGCAGGAAGAATTACGGACCGAAGGCCGGCAGGTTGACGCCCTGGCACTCGACGTCACACGGCTTGAAGACCTTCAGCGCATGGCCGATTTCGCGCGCGAACGGCATGGGCAAATCGACGTGCTGATCAACAATGCCGGCGTCATGCCGCTTTCCCCTCTGGCGGCGCTAAAGGTCGATGAGTGGAACCGCATGATCGACGTCAATATAAAGGGCGTATTGCACGGCATTGCAGCCGTCCTGCCGGTCATGCAGGCAGAGGGCAAAGGGCACATCATCAACATCGCCTCAATCGGCGCGCATGCCGTCTCGCCCACTGCCGCAGTCTATTGTGCAAGCAAGTTTGCAGTACGTGCCATTTCAGATGGTCTGCGTCAGGAAACCGACCAGATTCGGGTGAGCGTCATCAGTCCCGGTGTCGTGCAATCGGAACTGGCGGATCACATCACCGATGAAACGGCGCGCGCCGCCATGCTGGAGTTTCGCCGTGTTGCCCTGCCCCCGCAGGCGGTGGCGCAGGCAATCGCCTATGCGATCTCGCAACCCGACGACGTGGATGTCAGCGAAATCATCGTGCGTCCCACTGCCAGCCCCTTTTGAGCGACAAATCCCAATCGACAAGGACTATCATGTCACAGACAATGACAACATCACCCCAACACGACCTGCCCTTTGCAGGCAAGGTCGCTATCGTCACCGGTGCCGCCAGCGGTATCGGCCTTGCGACAGTCGAGCTTCTTCACGCTCAAGGCGCACGTATCGTGGCGGTCGGCCGTGGCGATAATGTCAAGGCCCTCGCCCGCGACAGCATCGTGCCGCTGGTTGCGGACGTCGCGCAGGAAGCAAGCTCGGCACGTGCGGTGGATACAGCGCTTTCAGAATTCGGGCAGCTGGATATTCTGGTTAACAATGCCGGTATCATCATCAACCGGCCCTTGGCCGAGATGAGCCTTGATGAGTGGAACCAGGTGCTTGCGGTCAACGCGACTGGTGCCTTCCTGTTTTCGCGCGAAGCCATGCGGGCGATGATGCCTGCCCGACGCGGGGCAATCGTCAATATAGGCTCCTATGCCTGCTTCCAGTCCTTTCCCGGCATTGCCGCCTATGCGGCATCCAAGGGCGCGCTGGCGCAACTCACCCGCACGTTGGCGCTTGAGGCCATCGGCCACAGCATCCGCGTCAATGCGGTCGGCTCAGGTGATGCAGTGACCAATATCACGAATGCAATCCAGCCAGATGGCCGCGCCTATCTTGCCGAACATGGCCGCAAAGCACCAATCGGTCGCGCTGCTTCCCCTGAGGAAATCGCTGAAGTGGTCGCTTTCCTCGCCTCGGACCGCGCAAGCTACATAGTGGGAGCCATCGTCATGGCCGATGGCGGGATGAGCGTGGCCATTCAATAATCAACAAACAACAGGAGTATCCATTCATGCAGCAACAAACTCAAAACAAGGTCTGGTTCATCACGGGGGCTGCGCGCGGCATCGGCCTGTCTCTGGCGCGGAAGGCCATGGCCAAAGGCGATAGCGTGGCCGCCACCTCGCGCACGCTCGAAAGCCTGCGGCAGGCATTTGGCGACGACAGCGCGCAATTTCTGGCACTGGAAGTCGATCTCGTCAGCGAGGCAAGAGTGAAAGCCGCCATCGACAAGACCATCGCCACCTTCGGTCGCATCGACCGCGTGGTCAACAATGCGGGCTACGGCCAACAGGGAGCCGTCGAGGCACTCTCCGACGCCGAACTGCGGCGCAATTTCGACGTCAATGTCTTCGCGCCCCTGCATGTGCTGCGCCATTCATTGCCGCATCTGCGTCGGCAGCGCAGCGGCCACATCTTCAATGTGGCTTCCATTGTCGGCTTTCAGGGCAGCTATGCCGGCTGGGGTAGCTATGTCGCCAGCAAGTTTGCGCTAGCAGGGCTGACCGAAACCCTCGCCGCTGAACTTGCGGAACTCGGCATCAAGGCGACTGTCGTCTATCCCGGCCCGGTGCGCACCGGCTTCCTGTCGAAGGACAGTCTGGTGGTGGCCGAGCATTCCATCGCCGATTATACTGAAGCGCAGGCTTCGCTCGACCTGCATATGAATGAGTTGGACGGCAAGCAGGCGGGCGATCCGGAGAAAGTGGCGACGCTGATCATGCAGGCCGCAAGTGTGGCCGAGCCGCCGGTGCATCTCTTTGCGGGCAAGATCGCAAACACTTTGGCCGAACAGAAGATGGAAGCCATACACAAGGATCTCGATGCTTGGCGCGGCGCTTCAGACGCCACAGATTTCGACGATTGACCGCATGAATGAGGCGCACCGCAGGCATGGCTTGCGGCGTGCCATCAAATTCACGATGGATCTGTATCATGTTTGACGAATTTCCGGCTGAAAAGGCCTATCGCATTCTCGAATCCGGCCCCATCCTGCTGGTATCGACGTACGGGGTGGACGGTCGCGCCAACCTTATGACCATGGGCTTCCACATGATGATAAGCCACGATCCGGCATTGGTCGGCGTCGTCATCGGTCCGTGGGATCATAGCCATGAGGCGCTTATGGAAAGCCGTGAATGCGTGCTGGCCGTGCCAACCGTCGATCTGGCGGAAAAGGTGGTCGATATCGGCAATTGTTCAGGGGACACGGTCGATAAATTCGAGCGTTTCGACCTGACACCCGTCGCAGCAAAAACCGTGAGCGCGCCGCTGGTGAGTGAATGCTGGGCCAATCTCGAATGCCGCATCGCAGATGATGGCTGGTCGCAACGCTATAACCTGTTCGTACTGGAGGTCCGGCACATCTCGGTCGACAATGCGCGGCAGGAAAAGCGGCTCATCCACCATCAGGGCGATGGCCGCTTCAGCATCGATGGCGAAACCATCGATCTGGGCGAACGCATGGTCAAGTGGCGTTACTTGATGGATTGACTTGCTTCCGCGCCTTGGCGAAACCGCGATCCGTGGCGATGAACCGCTTCAGCAAGGGCACGATCAGTCTGGCAGGCCCGCTGGGCGCACCGCTATCGGCCAACAGAGCGCCGTAGTCGATGAGGTCACCGTGGAACTGCGCGGGCAATTCCACCGCCACTTTCATCGGCTTGTCGTCGGCAAGAAGACCGAGTTTCAGCTTTGTCATGGTCAGTCCCTGTATGGTTCGAGAACTAAAACCCGCGTCACGATGACCCTGACCGGGAAGCCCGACGGGATGGTTAGCGTCGGCGCGACCTGCAACTGGCACTGGACGATCTGCTGCCTGGCCTGATTGATGGTGTCCTGTGCCCCGTCGCGGATGGCACGGATCAGCCTGTCCTCGTAGTCAGTCGCCAGTTCCGTGCCGATGCCGAGCAGCGTTGACAGGCCGGCTGCCTTCCTCAAATCCCACCAATGGTAATAGACGCCATCCTCAAGCCCGGTATAGCCGGAAGCGTCAGCACCGGCTAGCGTTCCAACACGATGGAGCGGCCATTGGGCAAGATCAGGCGGTTCCAGACGAGGAGGATGCGGCGCTGCCCGAACTGCACGCCGGCATCATATTGCCCGATAATTCGCGTTCCCTGTGAAACCAGGATAAGCGGGCCGGTTGGGCTGTCATAGATTGGGATGTTTTGAAAATGTCGCAATGCGATGCGGCGTGACTGAGTGCCGACGTCCCCAGGGCTATCTTGCAATTTGAAGCGGTTATGCCTGGACCGCTCACGGGAACGCCCTGCGGTGAGGCCATTTCCAGCGCGATGTCGTTAACAGGCATGTTGCACCATGAGCCGACGAGATCAAAATGTCTCACCCATAACAATTGTATGTGGTTGCGTGGTTCGTTACCCCCGATTTGAACCTGTTTTAGCTAAGGCACTGTTATAACTGATAAAATGAGATTTCGGTGTGTTATGATAATTTTTGGAAAACAAAAACCCTCAGCCAACTATTTGAATTGATTGAGGGTTTTGGGTTCTAACTGGTTGCGGGGGCTCGCAACCAACGATTCCTGCGATTATTCGTGTACCGTGAACCGAAACTGGTTGCATAACAGCCAATAAGTTCGCTCCGAGGTCCATGAAAGGATCAAGAGGCTTATTTTATCTACAATACACTGCCAGATTGCGCATCAAAATAATGAACAGGTCCTTGAGCGAGATCCAAAGTCAGAAGGTCGCCATCCCGGATAGACAATCGGTCGCGAAATACGCAGGTCAACTCGGTACCTGCCTGCTCGGCAACCGCGAATATTTCAGATCCGGTCGGTTCAACGACCTTGACCGATACGGCGAGGCCTTCGACGCCATCCCGAGCGAAAGCCATATGTTCAGGCCGTTTGCCAATTAGCACATCCTGCCCTTCTTCGAGTCTGGCTGGCGCGGGGAGATTGGTATGAAGTCCGTTTTCAAGAACTAAATTCTCGCCTGACTTTCTTGCCTTCAACAAATTCATGGAAGGTGAGCCGATAAACTGTCCCACGAAACTGTTCGCCGGATTGTCGTATAAATCAAGAGGGGCGCCTATCTGCTCGACGTTCCCAGCCTGCAGAACAACAATCTTGTCGGCCATAGTCATGGCCTCAACCTGATCATGGGTCACGTAGATGATGGTCGTGCCCAGACGCCTATGCAGAGCCTTGATTTCAGCGCGCATGGCGACCCTAAGCTTGGCATCGAGATTGGAAAGGGGTTCATCGAACAGAAAGACCTTCGGATTGCGGACAATCGAACGCCCCATCGCGACACGCTGACGCTGTCCGCCCGAAAGGTGGCGGGGATAACGTTCGAGAAGCGGAGTAAGGCCCAGTATATCCGCGGCTTCGGCGACCTTACGCTTTTTCTCTTCGGCAGAGGCCTTTGCCAAAGTCAGGGAAAAAGCCATGTTTTCCGCAACCGTCATATGCGGATAAAGCGCATAGTTCTGAAACACCATGGAAATGTCGCGCTGCTTCGGCGGCAAATCGTTGACGACCTTGTCTCCGATTGAAATGGTGCCGGAATTTATGTCTTCCAGTCCTGCTATCATTCTGAGAAGCGTGGACTTTCCGCATCCTGAAGGCCCAACCAGAACGACGAATTCACCATCCTCGATTTCTATGGAAACGTCCTGCATGACAGTCACGTTTCCATAGGTTTTACGGACATTCTTGATGGAGACTGGAGCCATTTTCTTTTCCATTTCTACATTCCGGCTCAATTTACAACCGGGCAAAGAACATATGGCCGGGCGGCATGACCGCCCAGCAACCTTCATCATCGGTTCGGCGATATCGTCAGATAATCGGCTGACAATGCACCTTCATGGACGATGAGGCCAATACCGCCACAGTCGATTGCCTGCGGACCATCGTCGACGGTTTCGATATCGACATCGCCGACCCGCGCCGAAAACCAGTTACCGCTCACATGAAGCAAAACCGGAATGGTTTCCTCCATCACGAAGTCAAAGGCTTTGCTGACGAGAATTTCAGTTTTATCGTCACGGATTCGCACAATTTCGACTGTGTTTGAACGTGTGACGCGCACCGCATAATACCGGCGTAGCCCCTGCACACGGAATGCCACACCACCATGATTACCAAGATGCACGACAATATCCGTCTTTACGGCATAATCCGTCCATTCGCGGGTGCCGTGCGAGACAATGCCTTCTCCGACCGACTGCGATATCCTGAAACTGGCCGGGAACCGCTTCGAGAAGAAGCTCACGCCATTGACCCATGCCATGCGCCAGAAATCACCGTCGCCCGCCGGACGGTGCAGCGTCAAGCTCGGAGCACCGTCCCAACGCAGATAATCGAGCAGCACCTTTCCATCGGCCTTCTTGCCTGTCGCCTTCAGCACAAGGCCGATTTCGGCAATCGGCTGACCGTCCAGTTCCGGCAATATCCACTCGATAATAGCATCCTTGCCAGCACCAAGTGAAACAGCCGGTCCGTCATGATCCGTCAGTTCATCAAGGGCGTTATAGCTACGGATACGAATACATGCTTCTACCTCGCCCGCATTATCCTGTGCGGCAACCAGTCTGGCTCGAACTTTCTGTCCGGGATAGACCAAAGGGGTCGCCATGAGATCGTAGGTCCGCATCTTGAGCATTTCGCGCGGTGAAAATGTCGGCGTTGTCGCCGCCGCATATTGCCCCGGACCAAGTGCCTCATAGGAAATCGCCAGCATGCGTCCTTGCGCTGTTTCTTCATTGAGAAGACGAACGGATTTGTTGGCATCCAGACTTTCCTGCGGCCGGAATCCTTGCTGGCTTCCGGGGAGAGAAAAGTGGAATCGTGCGCCATCCTTCGGTGCGGGCAGGGCTGCCTTACCCTGTAAAGCCAATCCCAGATTGGTGATGTAATAAGCGATGCGTACCGCGTCGTTGATCGAATTACCGCCGTCGGCGGAGGAAATCAGCAGTCGGTCGGCGATAGGTCCGCGCCAGTCAGGACCGGCCTCGATCCCGTCAAGACCGTGCATGATGCCCATCAGACATCCGACATTGCCGGCATTGCAGTCGGTATCCCATCCGGATGTATTGACGATCATCTGCGCCTTCTGAAAATCGTCATGCGCATAAAGCATGGTCATGATCATCAGGGCGTGATTGGGGACGACATGGCAATTGCCCGGATAACGGGCATAGCCATATTGATCCTCTATCAACTGGCGTGTTTTACGCCAATCCGTATGAAGGCCATGCCACTTGCGGATGTCGGCGATCAACCGCGCAATCAGGCAATCGGCAGGAATGACCGACAATCCCGTATCGATCAAATGGCCTATATCTGGGGAATGAAACGCCTCTGCCTCCATTGCCGCCCATAACATTGCCGCATAAACGGATTCTCCGTCATGGCTGACCTTGCCCGCCTGCTCGGCAAGACGGGCCGCCAACTTCGGCTGACCGGGCGCAACCATTGCCCATCCGTCAATGAAAATCTGCGCCCCGATCTGTTCGCCCATCGTCTGGCCGTTGACGGCAATCGAACCGGAGGCCGGTGCGGGAATGCCTTTTTTCAGATTGAGCCAGGCTGTATGTTCCGTCGAATTGCCGCTGCCGCCCCACCAGAGGATAGAGCGTTCTTCGACTATATAGTTGAGCCATGCCTTGCCGATATCTTCCGCCGAAAGATCGGGAGAAATACCATAGTCTTCAAGTGCCCTGATAAAGGTGAATGTTCCGGCTACGTCATCATCGGTCACGACCAGCGGATCGCCCAGCTTTTCATGAACATAGTAATTGATAGGTCCCAGCGTTTCCATGATCTTCTCATAGGTCCATCCCTCAAAGGGACGTCCCAGATAGACACCGATCAGCTTGCCCAGAACGCCCGCATAGACGCGTTCCAGATAGTCGTGGGGAGTTTGCACATTAGCCTCCGAATAATGATGAGTGTATTGCCCTTATCAGCCCTTGACCGCGCCGCCGGCCATACCTTCGATGAAGCGGCGTTGCAGAAAGATGAAGAGAATGACGACGGGAAGAACGATGATTAGTGCCGCAGCCATGATCTCACCCCAATCGCTGGAATATTGTCCACTCAGCAGGAAGAAGGAGACAACCGCAGTTACCTGATCCGAATCCTGCAAAAAGGTTGTCGCAATCAGGAATTCGTTCCATGAATAAAGACCTATGATCAGCGCTACCGTGAGAATTCCCGGTGAGACGATCGGCAGCATAACCTTGGTGAATACCTGCCAGTGGCTGGCGCCGTCGATCAGCGCCGCTTCTTCGAGTTCCTTAGGAACCGCAAGAAAATAAGTTCGCAGCAGCATGACCGCGAAGGGTGAATAGATCGCCGTATAGATAAGAGAGACGGCAAAGACATTGTTGACGAGACCCATATGGGCGAAGCCAAAATAAAGCGGAAACAGGAAGAGTTGGATCGGTGCCGTTGTCGTTCCAAGAAGATAGAACGTGACGATCTTCCAAGATTTTATCTTCTGTCTGGCCAAAACATAAGCCGTCAGGGAAGCTGTGGTGCAGACCAGAACGATTGTCGTCACGGCAAGCAGCGCCGAATTCAGCATTGTTTGTCCGAAACGGGCATCAACCCACGCGCGGGAAAAATTATCCCAACGAAATGTTTCCGGCCAGGCCAGCGGGTTTTGTACGATCTGCGCTGCGGGCTTGAGCGAGTTGACCACCAGAAGCGCAATCGGAAAAAGCGTGATGATGAGCAGAATGCCCAGCGCCATATAGGTCAGATAAAGAGTCGCTTTGCTTTCGACGAGCCTCATTGGTCGAACTCCCGGGACTGCGCACGAATATAGAAGGCGGTTGCGATCAGACCGAATAAACTGATGACGATTGCCACCGCCGCTGCCTTGCCGACGGCAAGATCGTAAAAGGCGCTGCGATAGGCGAGCGTGGAAAGAACCTCGCTGGAGAATGCCGGGCCGCCCTGTGTGAGAATGTAGACGAAATCAAAAACGAGGAATGACCAGATGACCGTCATGATCATCATGAGCGTGATCGTCGGCCGGATAGCGGGCAGCAGCACATAGCGCATGGTTTGCCAGAAGCTTGCCCCTTCGATACGTGCCGCCTCTATCTGTTCCTGCGGCACCTGCCGCAGGGCGGCAAAGAAAATGACACAAAGAAAGCCCCACCAGTGCCAGAGATCGACAGTCGCGATACCGTATAGCGCTGTGGATGGCTGCGTCAGCGGATCGAGTGTCGGAAAGCCCATGCGTTGCAGCATGCCGTTGACACCCGAAACCGGACTATAAATCATTCCCTGCCATATCCGCGCCAGAATGGCGGTCGCAATCACCATCGGCAGGAAATAGACCACCTGAAAGAACATGCGTCCGCGCCGCACCACCAGCAGCATCGCCGCAGCAACCAGACCGATGGCCACGGGAACAACCAGAAAAATCGCCGTCCAGATGATGTTGTTGCCAAGCGCTGTCCAGAAGACGCGGTCGGTCCACAATTCGCGGAAATTTTCAAGGCCGATAAAAACCGGCGACGTGATCCCGTCCCAGCGGAAAAAGGCCAGAGCCATCGTCAGCAGGGCAGGAATAAGAATGATCACGACATTGATGATCATGGTCGGCAATATATACAATCTGTGCATGCTAACCTCGCGACCGGAATGGCGATGGGCCATTCCGGTACATCGTCAGTTTCATCGTGCGGGAATTGCGGGAACCTTGCCCTGCTCCAGTTCCTGCTTGAAGCTTTCATCCAGCTTCTTGAGGAAATCCTCGACCGTATTGCGCTCCAGCCATACTTCCTCGATACCGTTGACGAGATAGGCATCGGTCGCCGGCGGCAGGAAAGTCCACGTCGTATAACCATAACGATTGGCTTCGACGGCCGAAGCCAGAGTCTTCATCGTATCGAGATAAAGCGGCTGAACGTTTTTCAATTCGACATCGGAAAGATTGTCCAGCGGCGTATTCCACTCACCCTGCCAGAGCTCATTCATCTTCTCGTAGGTATCGGATGAGAAGATAAAATCTATCGCCGCCGCAGCGCCCTTGGCGTTGCGGGCCTTGGCCGCGATGGAAAAGGTCGAGCCTACCCCCAGCGGGAATACCGGTTCGCGACCATCGGCACTCGGGAAACCGACAAAACCCGCTTGTGCATTGTTGCTTGGGAAATATGTTTCGACACGCTGGAACTGCCATGTTCCCGTCGGCATCATGCCTGCCTGCCCTGAGGCCATCTGCGCAAAGGCCTGCTCGTCGCTGAGCGAGAAATAATTGGGCCCGAAATAGCCTTTTTTCCACCATTCATTGAGCTTGGATATGGCCTTGACGAAAACCGCATCCGTCCATGGGAGTTCGCCTTTGAGCGCCTTATAGACATTGTCCGGCCCGGCTATCGCATTCAGCACGATCGAAACATAATGCTCGTTTGCTGGCCGCCAGTTCGCATTTCCCGAGGCGAAAGGAATGATTTTTTCCGCCAGCATGGCGTCGGCTAAGCTTTCAAGTTCCTCAATGGTTGCAGGAACTTTCCAGCCATGCTTTTCAAACAGCGTTTTATTAAAAAACAGACCAAGCGTTTCATACGTCTTGGGTAAGGCGTAAAGCTTGCCGTCATACTTTCCCATTTCAAGGAAAACCGGCAATATGCGGTCGTTCCATTTATATTCATTGGCAAAATCATCGAGCGGCAGAAGCTGACCCGCCTGCGCCATAGGAGCGACGTAACTCGGGCCTGCCGTATAGACAATATCGGGACCGCGCCCGGACAAAAGAGCGACACGCATTTGTTTGTCGAGTTCGCTACCGCGATAGTCAACAGTCAGTTTGTAATCTGGATGCGCAGCATTGAACGGATCAATGATACCCTCCCGCATGGCGCGCTGCTGATTGGGATCGGCCGATTCATACCACCATGTCACAGGTTCCTGGGCATAAGCAGGCATTGAAATATAGGCGGCACCCACAACCGCAAAACTGCCCTTCAGAAATGTACGCCTTCTCATGTTCTCCTCCATGAAGATTTTTCAAACCGACTTTCGCTCAACGAGTTGAAAGGGCATCTCATAGGCCACACCTTCACCGTTGCGGTTGCCGTTTAGTCTTTCGATCAATATTGCCGCGGCCTTCTCACCAATTCTTTCCTGGAACTGCGACACGGTACTCAATGGCGGAGACACCAAACGCGCAGCCGGAATGTCATCGAAGCCCGCCACCGCAATGTCATCTGGAATGGTAATGCCACGCTCCTGAAGTGCTTGCATGACGCCAATTGCCATCAGATCGTTGGCTGCGAAAATGGCATTGGGATCAAAATTCGACGCCAAAACCTTTTCAGCCGCACGAAAACCACCTGCATCGTTAAAGGCGTCATCGACAATGACGAGTGGCTCGAGCGCGGCCTCCATCACGGCTTCAAGATAGCCGTCCATTCTCATGCGCTGCGGACCACCCCGGCCCGCCACCATCGCAATACGGTGTCGTCCTGAACGGATAAGAGATTCCACCATCGCTTTCGAAGCGGCTTTGTTGTCGATAAAAATATCGTCAATGGCGAGCGGACCGCCTGTCTTGAGTGAAGATTCAATGCGCACCACCGGAACGCCTGCATCCAGAACCTCTACGAAATCGACCGCGCGCAAGCTGAAGAACACACCGATGACGCCATCCACCCGCCCTTCCCGCGCCCATTGCAGAAAATGCTGCTCACGCTCCTGTTCGCCGTCCGTATTGGCTGTAATGACATCGTAATTATTGTCCTGCGCAACCTTTTGAACACCACGCACAAGCCCCGGATAAAACGGATTTGTGATGTCGGGTACGATGCAGGCAATCGTCATGGTCTTACGCGTCTTGAGAGCTTGAGCGAAACGATTGGGAACATAGCCCAACTGCTTCACTGCCTCATGAATACGCCCGACCGTCTCAGCAGAAATGGTGGATGGCGTATTAGCGCCCCCCAGCACCATCGAAACGGTTGCCTGTGAAACGCCGGCTTTTAAAGCAACATCTCTCTGTGTAGGGCGACGACGCATAAACCTCCTCCGCTTATACGAATAACTAATACGTATAAGCGGAATGATACGATGTCAACTCCTCAAGCCTAATTCAGCGAATGGTGTTATAGATTATTCTGGTTGAAGGAGTTCGCTTACTGATTATCGATTTTATCCCAGGTGCACAACAAGGGCATTCGCACTGGCACAAGGCTCTCAGCGAGGAACAGATCATTGCCGTTGGTGCACAAGCCTATCTTCCGGATTCGTAACTTATCGTAGTTTAACGTGCTTTATCGTAGGTTCAGAACAAGGGCGCGCAAACAACGATTCCTGCACTTGCTCGAGCGCGAATTGCCGAAACTGTCTGCGCATCCAGCTCCAACACCCAAATATTAGATTTGGGAAAAATTTGAAAGCATGTCAACCAGTCACTTTCGCCACCCTTACCATATAGATATGTCGAGTCACTAGTGCCGGATAAAGAAACGCCGAATATTAAAGATAAGACGAAGATTATCTAGTGAAGCCACGCATACCAGATCATCTGCAAACGATAAACTTCAGCGTCGGATTAATCATAATAAATCCAACGTCACATGCCAGAAATTAATGCCTAGATCGGTTTTCTAAAGTCAATGATATGCTCAGTGCGCATGCGGCTCGCGAGACTATTTCCAGCTATCACCCTCATAGGCATGTAGCGCCGGTGATCGGGTATCTCGCGTTCTGTTTCTCCCAAAATCTCAAATCCAGCCAAGGTTCCGGCACGCTTCAAAAGTTCACTGTTTCGGACGTAAGTTCCGCGAATTGTTGAATTTCCAATTACATACGTTCCAATGGAGCCCTTCTTCAAGACTCGATACGCCTCCTTGGTTTGCTGCATCAGGTCAGAAAAATATCTATCGAGCATAAATTTGTTTTTGTTTTCGAGTTGGTCTAGACCGAGTTCAATAATTATATCTACGAAATCGTCGCTCAGCTTGCTATTCAGAGCGCGCTCGGCCCCGATGGCACTCCCACGGATTTTACGGAGGTCTTCCAAGCGATAGCCCAGCCAAACGAGCGACATGCGATGCCCTCGCATGTAATCAATCGCGTTCAGATAGGGAGGAGAAGTAACGATACAATCGACTGTGTCGCTTTCGACCACCGTCAGATTCCGAGCATCCCCGAGAAACGTCTCCGCTCTCATTTTGAACGAAGGAGCATCAAGTGCACTGTCCGACATCAGCGCCTTTGAGACAGAACTTGTTTAATTGAGAAGAGAGGATTTTCGGCTCATCGTAGCTTATTCAAAGGAAGCGAAGATGAGACAGAAAACCGGGCCGCAGACACCGGCGGCCGAGAAGACGATCAAGGACATCCGCCGAGCCACGCGCAAGCACCATTCTGCGGAAGACAAAATCCGCATCGTGCTGGAGGGCCTTCGCGGCGAGGACAGCATTGCCGCGATCTGCCGCCGCGAGGGGATCGCCGAGAGCCTGTATTATAGCTGGTCGAAGGAATTCCTCGAGGCGGGCAAGAAGCGGCTTGCCGGTGACACCGCCCGCTCGGCGACCAGTGACGAGGTCAAGGCGCTGCGCCGTGAGAGCCGGGACCTGAAGGAGGCGCTGGCTGACCTCACCCTGGAAAACCGCCTGCTCAAAAAAAGCATGATCGGGGATGGGGGCGACGACGAATGAGATATCCCGCCACCGAGAAACTGGAAATCATCCGGCTCGTCGAACAGTCCCACCTGTCAGCCAGGCAGACACTCGACAAGCTCGGCATTCCAAGGCCGACCTTCTACCGTTGGTATGATCGCTTCCTGACCCATGGCGTCGAGGGGCTGGAGGACCGGACGTCCGTGCCGTCACGGGTGTGGAACCGCATTCCCGACGATGTCCGCGACCGTATCATCACCATGGCGCTGGATCATGCCGATCTGTCTCCACGCGAGTTGGCGGTGAAGTTCACCGACACGGAAAGCTTGTCAATCGGCGTTTAAACGGGACCCCTTATCGGCGTCCAAAAAGTACCCCTCCTTTAGGTTGCAAGGTTTAGCGTGCGCGGGCCCGTAACTTTAAATT
>NZ_JAYEXN010000016.1:0-78369 GCF_044435015.1 Ochrobactrum sp. S1502_03 | reverse complement strand
CCTCGTCTGTCAAACCGATCCGTTCGCCCAAAGTAGCCTCCAAATGGAAGCTTTGAATCAAAAATCGATTCCGCAGTCAACCTTTGTCCACGAGCGCTAGGTTTATGTGCACCCAGAAGAAAGAGTAGGGTGTGTGTCTGATGGATTGTAAAAATCAACAAGCGGTGTGGAGAGACAATGAGTTTCTCCCTGATTTTTCATCAAGCGGTTGCTTTCTTTAGCAAAACAGCGAAATTACGAACCTGTTATAAGAACAATTCTATTGCCGGGAACAAAATGCAGCTTACCCCTCGTCACAATGCAATTCTGGATATCGCCCGCAGGCAGGGGCAGGTTCTCGTCGATGATCTGGCGAGTGTTTTCGATGTAACGCCGCAGACGGTGCGCAAGGATCTCAATGATCTGTGCAAGGCGCGTTTGCTGCGCCGTATTCATGGTGGTGCGCTTTATCCATCCGGCGTGGAAAACATGGAATATGAAGCGCGGCGCCGCATTGCAGCGCATGAAAAGGAGCTCATCGGTCGTGCGGCCGCTGAAATGATTCCCGATGGTGCGTCGCTGTTCATCAATATCGGCACGACCACCGAGGCTGTCAGCCACGCGCTCATTGATCATAACAATCTGATGGTCATCACCAACAATATCAATGTCGCCAATACCCTGCGCGTTTATCCCGAGATTGAGGTCATTATTGCTGGCGGCGTTGTGCGTGCGTCCGATGGCGGTATCGTCGGGGAGGCGGCGGTTGATTTCATTCGGCAGTTCAAGGTCGATTACGCAATCATCGGCGCGTCGGCAATCGATGAGGATGGTGCGCTGCTGGATTTTGATTTCCGCGAAGTGAAGGTGGCACAGGCGATCATCGCCAATGCGCGCCACGTCATTCTGGTGAGCGACTCGACCAAGCTGGAGCGAGCAGCGCCCGTTCGTCTCGGACATATTTCGCAGGTTCACAGCTTCATCACCGATCGATGCCCCTCACAGCAATTGCGCGATTTGTGCCGTGAAAATGAGGTCGAACTCATCGAAACGGTGAAAGAAGCCTTCGCAGAACAGAAAGAATCGTAGTTTCGTTTCATTTTCGTTTTGCTTTCGTATTAAATCAATTATATTCGCTTTGGTGATCGGAGAGGATCTTCAGGTTTCGCCATGGCACAAGATAAAATATTCGACATTTTCGTAATTGGCGGCGGCATCAATGGATGCGGCATCGCAAGAGACGCGGTTGGTCGTGGCTTTAGCGTTGGGCTTGCCGAGATGAACGATCTGGCAAGTGGCACCTCGTCGCGTGCCACAAAGCTCATTCATGGCGGTTTGCGCTATCTGGAGCATTACGAATTCCGCTTGGTGCGCGAAGCGCTGATGGAGCGCGAGGTGCTTTGGGCCAACGCGCCGCATCTGATCCACCCGATGCGTTTTGTGTTGCCTTATCATAAGGGCGGGGTCCGCCCGGCATGGCTTTTGCGTCTTGGCCTGTTTCTCTATGATCACTTAGGTGGCCGCAAGAAGCTGCCAGCCACGCGCACACTTGATATGCGCACCGATCCCTCGAGCGCACCTTTGAAGCCGCTTTTCACCAAAGCTTTCGAATATTCCGATTGCTGGGTGGATGATGCGCGCTTTACAGCGCTGACTGCGCGCGATGCGGCTGATCGTGGTGCGATGATCCGCACGCGTGCAAAGGTGGTCTCGGCGCGCCGCGATCATGAAGCATGGACGGTAACGCTTGAAAATATCGATACCGGTCTGCGCGAAGAGTTTCGTTCGCGTCTCTTGGTCAATGCTGCCGGTCCATGGGCGGATAAGGTATTGGAAGGTGTCGAAGGTGATCGCCAACTGCACAATGTGCGACTGGTGCAGGGCAGCCACATCGTGGTGCGTCAAAAGTTCTCCGACCCGCGCTCCTATTTCTTCCAGAACAATGATGGGCGTATCATCTTCGCTATTCCTTATGAGGATGATTTCACGCTGATTGGCACCACAGATCAGGATTATAAGGGCGACCCGGCCAAAGTCGCAATCAGCGACCAGGAAACCGATTATCTCTGTGCTGCGGCAAGTGAATATTTCCGCGAGCCGGTGCGCAGAGAGGATATTGTCTGGACCTATTCCGGCGTGCGCCCGCTCTATGATGATGGGGCCAGCAAGGCACAGGAAGCAACCCGCGATTATGTGCTCAAAGAAGATGCGCCGCAGGGTGCCGCACCACTGATCAATGTGTTTGGCGGTAAGCTGACCACAGCCCGCAAACTGGCCGAACATATGCTTGAGAAGATCGAGCATCATCTGGGCAAAAAGGGCGCGCCATGGACCCATGCAGCTTCTCTGCCGGGCGGTGATTTTGAAGCAACGGCTTTCGATCAGGAGCTTGAAAAGCTAAAAGCGGATTATCCGTTCTTGTCAGTACCCCATGCCCACCGCCTGTTTAAGCTTTATGGAACCCGCGCGCGCGTTCTGCTGGGAAAAGCGACGTTATTGGCCGAGCTTGGACAGCATTTTGGCAGCGATCTTTACGAGACTGAAGTGCGCTATCTCATGGAGCATGAATGGGCGCATACGGCAGAAGATATTCTCTGGCGCCGTAGCAAGCTTGGCTTGCGTTTGAGCGTAAACGAGGTTGCTGCTCTCGAAACTTTTATCGAAGCTACCAAAGTCGCGTAACGGTTCGCTTGCAACCTGTCCTATAAAAAGTCATTATCCTTCCATTCGGCGGTTTCCAGCCTTTCTGGGAGGAAAACATGGGTGCACCGCAAGACCGAGTTCATGCTGACCGTATTCAGTCCGCTATTGATACGGGCGGTGCTGCGCGTTCGGCGCTGGTCGCCTCATGGCGACGGTCTTCGCGCCTCTATGGGCTTGATCCTGCGGAAGTGGGGGCTGTTCAAACGCTTTCCGATCATGAATTGCGCAATGCGCGTCAGCGTATGGAACGCGTGATCAGCATCGCACAGGCCAGCATGGACCGCCTTTATATGGCGGTTGGTGGCGTGGGCTGCTGCGTGCTTCTGGCTGACAGTCAAGGCGTGCCGGTTGAGCGCCGTGGTGCGGCGGGTGACGACGATACGTTTTATGACTGGGGCCTATGGACGGGTGCGGTCTGGAGCGAAGCGGTCGAGGGCACCAATGGAATTGGCACCTGTCTTGCCGAACAGCGCGCTTTGACCATTCATCGTGACCAGCATTTTCATACGCGCAATATTGGACTTTCCTGCACGGTAGCACCCATTCATGACCATCAGGGCCGTCTGATGGCGGCACTTGATGTTTCGTCCTGTCGCAGTGATCTGACAGAGGCTTTCGTACAACTGATTTCAGTCGCGGTCATTGACGCTGCACGGCGGATTGAAGCCGAGAATTTCCGGCAGGCTTTCCCGGATGCGCGCATTATGCTGGCCCCAAGTGCTGACCGCACCGGCGGCGCACTGATTGCGGTTGATAAAGACGATCTGGTGATCGGTGCCACGCGCGCAGCCCGCCTTTCGCTCGATTTGACCGATGATGCTCTTGCGACCGCCTTGCCTGCGGCTGATCTTCTTGGCTGGAATGCCGATCCGCGTGAGGATATGGCAGAGTCTGAACGAAGCGTCATTCTCCGTGCCATCGCGCGTGCCGAAGGCAATGTTTCATCGGCAGCCAAGCTTCTGGGCATCAGCCGTGCCACGCTTCATCGTAAGCTTAATCGCCTTAAAATCACACGGCCAAATTAGTTTTTCCAATGTGTCTCATTATTGAGACACATTGATGCAGCATATTACGAGGCGCTGGATGACTCCTCCCAAGAGCCGCGCCACATTGTGTCTGAAACGCCGTAGGAGCGGCGTTGAATTTCGGGAGGAATACCATGAACAAGGTTGAATTTCATCGCTCCGTAAAGCCGGAGTTTGCCAAACGTTATGGCAATTTCATCGGCGGCAAATGGGTAGAACCCAAGTCGGGCCGCTATTTCGAAAATACATCGCCGGTCAATGGTCAGGTGCTTTGCGAAGTCGCGCGTTCTGAAGCGGCGGATGTTGAAGCAGCCCTTGATGCAGCGCACGCAGCAAAAGAAGCCTGGGGCAAGACAAGCCCTGCTGAACGCGCAGTGATCCTCAACAAGATTGCTGATCGTATTGAAGCCAATCTGCCAAAGCTCGCGGCTGCCGAAACATGGGACAATGGCAAGCCGATACGTGAAACCACCAATGCCGATCTGCCGTTGGCCATCGACCATTTCCGCTATTTTGCCGGTGCAATCCGTGCGCAGGAAGGTGGCATTTCCGAAATCGATCACGATACGGTTGCTTATCATTTCCATGAGCCACTCGGTGTTGTCGGCCAGATCATCCCATGGAATTTCCCGCTTTTGATGGCTGTGTGGAAGCTCGCACCAGCCCTTGCCGCCGGTAACTGCGTGGTGCTCAAGCCTGCTGAACAGACACCTGCTTCGATCCTCGTTCTGATGGAAGTCATCGGCGATCTGTTGCCTGATGGTGTGCTGAATGTGGTCAATGGCTTTGGTCTTGAAGCGGGCAAGCCGCTGGCCTCAAGCCCGCGCATCGCCAAGATCGCCTTTACGGGTGAAACGACGACTGGCCGTCTCATTATGCAATATGCCAGCCAGAACCTCATTCCAGTGACGCTGGAACTGGGTGGCAAGTCGCCAAACATCTTCTTCTCCGACGTGACAGCCGAAGATGATGATTATTTTGACAAGGCAATTGAAGGCTTTGTGATGTTCGCGCTTAATCAGGGCGAAGTCTGTACCTGTCCAAGCCGTGCGCTGATCCATGAAAAGATCTACGACAAGTTCATGGAACGGGCATTGAAGCGCGTTGAAGCCATCGTGCAGGGTGATCCACTTGATCCGGCAACCATGATCGGTGCGCAGGCCTCCAGCGAGCAGCTTGAGAAGATCCTCAGCTATATCGATATTGGCAAGCAGGAAGGCGCGGAAGTGCTGACCGGTGGTGGACGCAATGAGCTGGCCGGTGATCTCGCAGGTGGCTATTACGTCAAGCCGACCGTGTTCAAGGGCAACAACAAGATGCGGATTTTCCAGGAGGAAATTTTCGGTCCTGTTGTGTCGGTCACGACCTTTAAAGACGACGCCGAAGCGCTCGCGATTGCCAATGATACGCTTTATGGCCTCGGTGCCGGTGTCTGGACCCGTGACGGCACGCGCGCCTATCGCTTTGGTCGCGCCATTCAGGCTGGCCGCGTCTGGACCAACTGCTATCACGCCTATCCGGCGCATGCGGCATTCGGCGGTTACAAGCAGTCGGGTATCGGTCGCGAAAACCACCTCAAGATGCTCGACCACTATCAGCAGACCAAGAACATGCTGGTGAGCTACAGCCCGAAGAAGCTTGGCTTCTTCTAAAAGAACAAAATGGTCCGGGATATTCAATCCCGGGCCGTTTTCCTTGTTTCCTCCCAGGAAAGGGTCGGGTTGGCCGGCCTCGGTGCCTGCCAATCCGACCCGTTACAGCGCATCCCGAAAAGTGTGAAGCGGTTTTCTGGAAAAGATGCGCGATATAAAACAGAAGGATGTTTTCGAAATGGCTAAGACAATGAAAGCTGCTGTGGTTCGCGAGTTTGGCAAGCCGCTGACCATTGATGAAGTGCCAATTCCGGTGCCGGGCGATGGTCAGATTCAGGTAGCAATTCAGGCATCCGGCGTGTGCCATACCGATCTTCATGCTGCTGAAGGCGACTGGCCGGTAAAGCCAAACCCGCCATTCATTCCGGGTCATGAAGGCGTCGGTTTTGTCTCTGCCGTGGGCAAGGGTGTCAAGCATGTGAAGGAAGGCGATCGCGTCGGTATTCCATGGCTTTACACGGCTTGCGGTCATTGTGTGCATTGTCTTGGTGGTTGGGAAACGCTCTGCGAAGAGCAGCTCAATACTGGCTATTCAGTCAATGGCGGCTTTGCTGATTATGTGGTTGCCGACCCGAATTTCGTTGGCCACTTGCCAAAAAACATCGAGTTTAACGAAATTGCGCCGATCCTCTGCGCAGGTGTGACGGTTTATAAGGGCCTCAAGGTCACCGACACCAAGCCGGGCGACTGGGTGGTGATTTCCGGTATTGGCGGGCTTGGCCATATGGCGGTGCAATATGCCAAGGCCATGGGGCTTAATGTGGCTGCCGTTGATATTGATGACAAGAAGCTTGATCTTGCGCGCAGGCTTGGTGCGACGGTCACGGTCAATGCCAAGACGCATAATGATCCGGCAGCTTATATCAAGAAAGAAACCCATGGCGGCGCGCAGGGCGTGTTGGTGACAGCTGTTTCGCCAAAGGCTTTTGAGCAGGCCATCGGCATGGCTGCACGTGGTGGCACAATCGCATTGAATGGTCTTCCGGCTGGCGAATTTCCGCTGTCGATTTTCAACATGGTGCTCAATGGTGTGACCGTGCGCGGCTCCATCGTTGGTACGCGTCTTGATTTGCAGGAATCGATCGACTTTGCAGCAGATGGCAAAGTTAAGGCGACCATCCGCACCGATAAGATCGACAATATTAATGCGATTTTTGATGAAATGCGCGCAGGCCAGATCGAAGGCCGCGTGGTTATGGACCTGACGCAGTAATCGGTCCATACTATCATCAGAGCCGCCGTAGCAATGCGGCGGCTTTTGTATAGCATAATCCGACCGGAGCGGAGTGAGGATCGATAAGATTATGCTTCAAGCAAAAGACTGTAGAGCGCCGATCTGATTTTATCAGATCGAAACGCGCTCTGTGGGAGGAGGAACCATGCCGCAAGTCTTGGAACAACAGCAGGTCACAGCGACCGATGCAGCGCTGGAGCTGATCGCTGAATTGCAGGCTGAATATGGACCGATTATGTTCCACCAGTCTGGCGGTTGCTGCGATGGGTCATCGCCGATGTGCTATCCGCAGGGCGATTTGCTGCTGTCTGACGCTGACGTGAAGCTCGGCGAAATCGGCGGCGCACCATTTTATATCAGCGGTTCGCAATATGAGGCATGGAAACACACTGAACTGATCATTGATGTCGTTCCCGGACGCGGCGGCATGTTCTCGCTCGATAATGGTCGTGAAAAGCGCTTTCTCACCCGCTCAAAGATATGTTTGATTTAACTCTTTGCGTTAAATAGCAAAGCAGCTAGTAGATGATGCATATCACTTGGGAGAGAGTGCATTCCGGCCATGGCCGCATCCAATAAAAGAGCAACCATCCATGATGTGGCGCGTCTTGCCGGCGTGTCGATCAAAACCGTTTCGCGTGTTTATAATGACGAGCCGAATGTCCGCGACACGATCCGTGAGCGGGTAAAAGAGGCGGGTGCTGAATTGCGCTATCGCCCCAATGCCGCAGCGCGCAATCTGGTAGAGCGCCGCTCGCATCTCATCGGGCTTTTCTTTGAAAATCCGAGCCAGAGCTATGTCACGGAATTGCAGATCGGCGCGCTGGATCGTCTGCGCGGCACCCGCTACCGGCTTCTGATATTCCCCGTCGAGAACCGTGCAGATATTCGCGGCTCGCTGATCGAAACAGCGCACGCGTCCGGTCTTGATGGGATTATCGTAACGCCCCCCATGTCGGACGATCCGGAAATTTTGCAGGAGTTGATTGCATCCGCGATGCCGTTTACGCGTGTGGCGGGTGATTTTGGCGTGCATCCCACAGACAGCATTGCGATTGACGATGAGAAAGCAACCTGCGATCTCATGCAATATCTGCTTGATTTGGGACATAGGAAGATTGCAATCGTCCTTGGCGATCTTACGCATCGTTCAGCGCAGTTGCGCGTTGAGGGCTATCGCAAGATGCTGGATCAGGCGGGTATTACGCATAATTCTGATTATGAAGCGCAAGGCGGCTTCAGTTTCGCAAGTGGGTTGGAAGCAGGGCGAAAACTTTTATCGCTGCAAGACAGGCCGACGGCTGTTTTTGCCTCCAATGATGATATGGCGGCGGCGGTTCTTCAGATTGCCTATGATTATAAGATCGCCGTGCCTGACAATTTGACGATCGTAGGTTTCGATGACAGTGCCATTTCGAGCATGGTTTCGCCGCAGATTACCACCGTGCATCAGCCAATCCGCGAAATGACCTATGACGCAGTGGATATGTTGCTCAGCCAGATTGAAACCGGCGAAGCATCGCCTTCACGCCATATCGATTACAAGCTGATTATTCGGCAATCATCAGGCAAGGTTTCCAATTAAAAAATGGGCCGGTTTCCCGGCCCATTTTCTTTATGGCAGTTCAAGCCCTTTGGTCAGTTCCAGCGCCTGCCGTTCGAACAGACGGCGATAGATACCGCCGGGCTTGCGGATAAGCGCATCGTGATCGCCTTCTTCCAAAATTTGGCCCTTGTCGAAGACCAGCAAGCGGTCAAGCGCACGAACCGTTGAAAGCCGGTGTGCAATCACGAGCGTTGTGCGACCGATCATCAGCCGTTCCATAGCCTGCTGGATCAGCACTTCCGATTCTGAATCAAGGCTTGATGTCGCCTCATCCAGAATAAGGATCGGTGCATTGGCCAGAAACGCACGGGCAATCGCCACACGCTGACGTTCACCGCCCGAAAGCTTCACACCGCGCTCACCGACAAGTGTCGCATAGCCCTTTGGCAGACGCATGATGAAATCATGCGCGCTTGCAAGCTTTGCAGCTTCTTCAATCTCCGCCTGTGTTGCACCGGGGCGGGCATAGGCAATGTTTTCGGCCAGTGTGCGGTGAAACAGGATCGGTTCCTGCTGCACGATAGCAATCTGCGATCTAAGTGAAGCCTGTGTAACTTCGGCAATGTTCTGTCCGTCAATGCGGATCTCACCGCCACTGACATCATAAAGACGCTGGATCAGCTTGACGAAGGTCGTCTTGCCCGAACCTGAATGACCAACCAGACCAATCCGTTCACCGGCTTCGATCCTGACCGAAAAGTCGCGATACAGTGCTGCATCATGATTGCCATAATGGAAGGTGACGTTATCAAACGTGATCTCGCCATTTCCGATCCTGATTGCGCCAGCACCGGACCTGTCGGCAATGCCGTAAGGCTCGGCCTCAATCTGAACCAGTTCTTCCATGTCGTTGACCGAACGCTGTAGGTTGCGGATATGCATACCCACATCACGCAGATAGCCCTGCAACATGAAGAAGGCCGTCAGAACGAAGGTGATATCACCCGCCGTTGCCTGCCCTTGGCTCCAGAGATAGAGCGCAAAGCCAATCACCACACCGCGCATGATGAGCAGGTTTGCACCTTGAATAAAGCCGTTGAGCGTGCCGATCAGCCATGTGCGGCGTGTGCGCGAGCGCCATTTGGTAACGACTCGTGCAAGACGTCCGTCTTCGCGTGCTTCGGCACCGAATGCCTTCACAACCGCATTGCATGAAATGGCATCGGCCAGAGCACCGCCAAGTCGTGTATCCCAGCTGTTGGCAAGTGTTGCCGCAGGCGCAACAAAGCCCAGTGAAATCACAATCGTGCAGACGATGAAAAGCACAGAGCCGATTGCCACCAGCACGCCCATCATTGGCCAGTACCATGCAAGCAGTGCAACCGAGCCGAACAGCATCAGGATTGATGGCAGAAGCGCAAGCAGCAGCGTGTCATTGAGCAGATCAAGCGCCCACATACCGCGCGAAACCTTACGCACGGTCGATCCGGCAAAGGCATTGGCATGCCAGTCGGTCGAAAAGCGTTGCAGCTTGTGAAACGCGCTCGCGGCCATGTCACTCATGATCTTCAGCGTGAAGTCCGTGATGACATAAAAGGTCAGCTGACGTGTGATGAGCGCCAAAGCACCCAGCGCAAGCAGCATGATCAGCGCATGAATGGCTGCATCCCACGCCCCATCCTTGCCGAGTGAAAGGGCATCAACCAGCCGCCCTGAATAGAGCGGTGTGAGAACATCTGCGGCTGTTGCAAGCAGCATGCTGATGATGATCAGCGTCAGCCGCAGAGGCTGACTTCGCCAGTGGCTGAAGGTGTAGCCGAGGACGCTGCGGAAAACAGGCCCCCGGAAATTGATACGAAACCGGGCCATATGAATATTACCAGACCGCACAAGCGCGGATTCTGGTTCCTTTAAAAGCATTTTCAGCAAGAAGTGCGATGCGGTTTTGCGCCGGCACATGCGTGAAAACGAAGACAAAACAAACAGCTGCTAAGAGCTGCGGCAAATTTGGAAGTGTTTAGGAATGCGCCCTTTGGGAAAGGACAGTGAGGCCTTAGCCTCTATTGCGGGCCAAGGACTTAAAGCTCGGAAGCGCCCGCGTTGACACCGGGCACCGACGGAAATGGATAGACACGCATCTCATACCTCTTGCCAGTGTTTCAGATGTGTGCACAATAAATGAGCAAATCTATTTGCCAAGTGGCAAAATGCAGAAATTTGTTTTCGGCCTATTGAGTGTGGCAAAAATGCTGCCTTACAGCTTTCGGGGCCATGCGGCGAGCTTGCGCGCAAAATGCGCGATTGTTGCATGCAGGATCATGGTGAAGGCGGCCAGCACAAACAGGCTTGCAAACATCAGATCGACCTTGGCGCGGCCGTTAGCCAGCAGCATCAGATAGCCAAGGCCTTTCGATGCTCCCACCCATTCGCCGACCACAGCACCGATGGGCGCATAGACGGCTGCAAGGCTTAATCCTGACGCAAGCGAAGGGAAAGCTGCGGGAATGCGCACGCGAAACAGAATCTGCAAGCGTTTGGCACCGAGATTTTCAGCGGCATTGATCAGTGTCTGATCGGTTCGCTGCATTCCATCAAGAAAAGTGGAGGCGACTGGAAAGAAGATCATCAAAATGGTGACGGCAATTTTTGATGCCGGTCCATAGCCGAGCCAGAGGGTGAGGATCGGGGCCAGCGCAAAGATTGGAATCGCTTGAGAGAACACCAGCATGGGCATGACGAGCCGTTGTGCGATCGGCGACATCATCAGCGCGATAGCTGTGAGCACGCCAATGGCGGAACCCAGAAACAGCCCGCCCAGCACTTCGCCAAATGTCACGACGGCATTATCGGCAATCAGCTGCGCATTGGTAATCAGCGACTGCACAACGTCGAGCGGACCGGGCAGGATGAAGCGCGGCATCTGCCAGATGCTCACCACGGCCTGCCACAATATCAGCACAGCAATCGCCGACGAAAATCCGTCGGCGATGCGTTTTTTGCGCGAGCGAGGTATCACGCTCGTCATGCTCCTTTAAGGCCCATCGACCAGAAATCTGCTTCAAGCCTGCTGGCGGTTGCAAAAATCTGGCAGAGCTTTGGCCAGCGCGGACTGTTCTCGAAATCCGGGCCGAGGCGGTTCATTGCGGCCTGATCAAAAAGCCTGCCAACCGTGTGGCACATTTCCTGATAATCAGCGCCTGCATATGTGTCGATCCATTCCTGATAGGGCGTGCCGGTATGGGCAGTGGCCGCGAGATTGACGCCGATCTCGCCATAGCCATGCGCGCAGGGCACAAGTGCGGTCAAGAGGTCGAGGAAATCGCCTGCCTGTCCGCAATCGAGCACGTAACGCGTATAGGCGAGGTTTTCCGGCTCTTCACGCGTGTTGTAAAGATCGTCTTCACTGATGCCTTCGCGTGCACAGATGCCGACATGCAGCGGCAGTTCCGTGACAGTTAGTCCATGCATGATTTCGGCACAGAGCCGCGTTTCCTGCAAGCTGCCTGCCTTCACAACACCCAGCGCAAAGGCGCGGGCATAGTGATGCAGATAGACATAATCCTGCCTGAGATAATGCAGGAATGCCGATTTCGGCAGCGTGCCATCGCCCAGTCCGCGCACGAATTCATGATCGATATAGGGAGCCCAGTCTTCAAGCGTTGCGGCACGCAGGCGGGTGAATAGTTCGGATGAATAAAGCGGTTGAGTGGTCGTCATGGCTTGTCGCCTTTCGCATTCACATCAATCGCCAGTTTCTCAACCGGCAGGATCGAAGGCACGAGACCGTTTTCGTTGAGATAGGCTTCGTAGCGGTTCCAGCGTCCGTAATCGAGACTTGCGGGCGAGCGTGAGAAACGGGCCACTGTGTCTTTCCATGCGGGCTGGTTCAGTTCGCCTTTGAGTTCAGAACTATAAGACGCAAACAGATCGTAGCTTTGCTCCGGATGATTGACGATATATTGCGCGGCTTTTTCGGTGGCTGCAAGGAAGCGCGAAATCCTCTCCTTTTCCGCAGCATCGAGTTTGTTTGCATTGGCAACATAGACCAGCTCGTCATAGACCGGCACGCCTTCTTCCTCGACGAAGAAGCATTTGCCAGCAACCCCTTCAACCGCCATCTGGTTGAGTTCGATGTTGCGATAGGCGCCCATCACGGCATCGACCTGCTTTGACATCAACGCCGGTGCCAGAGAGAAATTCACATTGATCAGCTCGATATCAGAAAGTTTTATGTCGTGATTGCCGAGGATTGTGCCGAGCAGTGTTTCTTCAACGCCGGCTACCGAGAAGCCGATCTTCTTGCCTTTGAGATCGGCAATTGCATTGACGGAACCATCGTCACGCACCATCAGGCAGTTGAGCGGGGAATCGATAAGAGTACCAACGCGGATCAGCGGAATATCGGCGTGGACATCAAGATGCACCTGCTGCTGATAGGAAATTGCGAGATCAGCCTGTCCAGCCGCAACCATTTTGGGCGGCACGGATGCATCCGCAGGGGCGATGATTTCCACATCAAGACCCGCATCCTTGAAGTAACCGAGCTTGTCGGCCACGATAATCGGGCCATGATCAGGGTTTACATACCAGTCGAGTATGAGTTTGAATTTGTCGTTTGCTTCTGCTGCCTGCGCTGTCATCAGGGCGAACGAAGCCGTGGCGCTGAAAAGCGCAGCAAAAATCAGTTTTTTCAATGTTTCCTCCTGAAACTAAATTACATAGGGGCGTGTAACTTCGATCCATTCCCGCACGCGGGCTTCGGGATCGGGATTGAGAGTGATGTCGGTGACGACTGAAACAATGTCAGCACCTGCATTAAAGACGCTCGGCGCACGATCCACATTCATGCCGCCAATGCCAACGAGCGGAATATCGCCGAGGGTGGCTTTCCATTGACTGACGCGGTCCAGTCCTTGTTCATGCCATTTCATCTTTTTTAGAATGGTCGGATAGACCGGACCGAGTGCGATATAGGCAGGCCGTAGCGCTAATGCGCGATCAAGTTCTGCCTCATCATGGCTGGATACACCGAGCTTCACGCCGCTCGCGTGGATTGCATCAAGATCGGCGTCATCAAGGTCTTCCTGACCGAGATGGATGAAGTCGCAGCCTTCCTCAATAGCCAGTTTCCAGTAGTCATTAATGATGAGCTGGCAATCATAGCGGGCGCAGATGTCGCGGGCTGCGCGGATTTCGGTGCGCAATTCGCTATCGCTCTTATCCTTGATGCGCAGCTGCACGAGTTTGATGCCAAGCGGCACCATGCGCTCACACCAGCTGGCGCTGTCAAAGATCGGGTAGAACGGATCAAGGGCCATTACACAAACGCCTTTCCGATAAGGGGGGTGGAGGGGGCAGCCATGTCGCGGGCTTCAATCGGGTCCGCTTCATAGGCGATGCGACCGGCTTCAACAGCGAGCGCAAAAGCGCGGGCGATGGCGGCGGGATCACCCGCTTTGGCAACGGCGGTGTTGATCAGCACGGCATCAAAGCCAAGCTCCATGGCGGTTGCAGCGTGCGATGGCACACCAATCCCTGCATCCACAACCAGTGGAATATCGGGGAAATGCGCGCGCATGGTTTTCAGCGCATAAGGATTGTTGAGACCGCGACCTGAACCAATCGGCGCACCCCAAGGCATCAGCACCTTGCAGCCTGCCTCAATCAGTTTTTCCGCCACCACCAGATCGTCATTCATATAGGGAAAGACGTCAAAACCGTCGTCGCAGAGAATACGCGCTGCTTCGACCAGCCCGAATGGATCGGGTTGCAACGTGTCGTGATCGCCGATGACTTCAAGCTTGATCCAGTTGGTGCCGAAAACTTCCCGCGCCATTTTTGCCGTGGTCACAGCTTCCCGCGCCGTGTGACAGCCTGCCGTGTTGGGCAGAACCGACACACCCAAATCTTTGATGAGGGTCCAGAAGTCCTGACCTGCACGCTGGTTCCCGCTCTCGCGCCTAAGCGAGACCGTCACGATTTCCGTCTTGGACGCGCGAACGCTGTCGGCAAGAATAGCGGGTGATGGATATTGCGCCGTTCCCAAGAGCAGGCGGCTATCAAATGTTTTTCCGTAAAATTCCAGCATCTTAGCCTCCCTGCATGGGGGCGAGAACTTCGATACGGTCGCCTTCGGTGATCAGGGTTTCCTCGCGCTCGTCGCCTGCAATGAATTCACCGTTGAGCGCGGTTGCCACCACCGCCTCATCAAGTTCGATTTCTGCAAGCAAAGCGAAAAGATTGGTGCTCGTGGTCTCAAAGACCTCGCCATTCAGAACAATGGTCATGCCATTTCCTCTAAAAATTCTTGTCCTTGTTCGGCCCCGGTTGCTGCTGCAACCGCCATGCGTGCAACCGCAGGCGAGAGCAGAAAGCCGTGCCGGTAAAGCCCGTTGACATAGATTGTTTGGCCACGCTTGCGCACACGCGGCAGATTGTCGGGGAAGGCGGGGCGGGCATCGACGCCGGTTTCCAGAATTTCTGCCTCGCCAAAGGCAGGATGCAGTGCATAGGCGGCACTTAGCATTTCAAGTGTCGAGCGAACGCTGATACCGCCCCGTTCATCGCTTTCGATCATGGTTGCGCCGATCATGTGGATGCCGTCGCCACGCGGTACGATGTAAAGCGGAATGCGCGGATGCAGCAGGCGCACAGGACGCGAAAGATTGATGTCGCGCGAGCGGACAATCAGCATTTCGCCCTTCACACCGCGCAGATCGGTAAGCTGATCGCGTGCTGCCAGACCACGTGCATCAACCGTTATATCTGTGTCGATTTTGACGTCTTTCGCATCTTGTCCGAGATGAAAGACCACGCCTTTCTTTTGCAGGTTTTCGGCAAGCTCAATCAGTGTTTCCCGTGGGCTGAGATGGCCTTCTTGCGCAAAGAAAAGCCCCTGCCGGAAACGGCCTGCAAGGTCCGGTTCCAGTGCATCAATCTGTTCTTGATCAATCGTATCAAAGGCTTGGGTGCGACGGGCAAAGCGGCGAAGCTCGGTTGCATCGCGATTATGCGATATGACCAGCGTGCCCTTGCGATGGACCGTTGAGACATGCCGTTCCCACCAGCCAATCGCCTCTTGTCCCAGTCTGACGACGGGTTCTTCCGCACTCTCGCCTTCGCACCATGGTGCCAGCATGCCGCCTGCAAACCATGAGCAGCAGTCAGCGCCGATTGCGGTGCTTTTCGCAATCACGGTGACAGCATGTCCCTGATCGTTAAATTCCGCAGCGCAAGCGAGACCAGCAACGCCAGCGCCAATGATGGTGACGCGCATCACACTGTCTCCCATAAATTATGAAAGTGATGCACGGGCCCATGGCCGCTGCCGACTTGCAAGCTGTTTGCCGCTCGGATGGCCGCTTGCAGGTAGCTGTGCGCTTCTTGAAGTGCCTGTTCTAAGACCAAGTTTTTGCCAAGGCCGGCTGCAACGGCTGACGAAAGCGTGCAGCCTGTACCGTGGGTGTTCTGTGTGTCGATACGTGGCGCTTCCAGTCGGATTGTCGGCAGATCGGTACGGATGAGGAGGTCAGTGCAGACGTCGCCTTCGGCATGTCCGCCCTTCATGAGCACGGCCTTTGCGCCGAGCTTGAGCAGGGCGCGCCCCTGTTCTTCCGCCTCATCGTCATTGCGCGCAGTTGCACAATCGAGCAGGCAGGCAGCTTCCGGCCTGTTGGGCGTCAGAACGCTTGCAAGTGGGATCAGTTCATCGCGCAATGTCGAGATCGCGGCCTCGCTTAAAAGCCGGTCGCCGGATTTCGCGACCATCACCGGATCAAGAACCACCGGTCTGGAGAATGATGCAAGGCCCTTGGCGATGGCCAGAATGGTTTGCGGCACGGAAACCATACCGATTTTGACGGAAGCCACATTGAGATCGCTGAAGACGGCATCGATTTGCGCAGCAACGATTTCAGACGGAATGTCATGGACAGCTGTGACGGCCAGTGTGTTCTGCGCTGTGATTGCGGTGATCACGCTCGCGCCATAGACGCCGAGCGCTGAAAAGCTCTTGAGATCAGCCTGAATGCCCGCGCCGCCGCTGCTGTCGGAGCCGGCAATCGTCACGCAGATAGGCACGGATGCGCCACTGCTTGCTTTGGTTCGGGAGAGGCTTTGTCTTAAGTCCATCATGTCGTCTCTCATTCCGAACGGAAAATTGAGACGTCATGAACTTGCTTTTGGGGCTTTGCCCCATGGAGGATATTTCCTCCTTGTTCGCGACGCGCCAAACTCCGTTCCCTACGCAGGTATTACCCGGATCAGGTTCAATGGGTTAACGCGATCAGCGTCTCTCAGCCTCTGATGAGGCACCCCAACGAATTTTGTGCTTTAGGCATAGGACGGAACGGCAGGTGGGTCAAGCAGCCTTAAGAATTGCAATCTGCAAATAAATTTATAAGCACCCCAATTTTCTATATGACTTTTTAAATAACCATGCGTTAAATCAATGCAGGGGAGAATGTCGTCCATTGCAGACGACTTACTTTATTCCTGGAGACATCCTCTCGCGGGGAGATTGGATCAGGGCCAGTCTGATGAGGGGACAATGATGAGGAATCGGGAAGCCGGTGGGGCTCACTCGGACGCTGCTTTGGTGCGCACATCCGAAGAGGATTTTCGCATTCTCTTTACAACGCACCCGACACCTATGTGGGTGTATGATCCAAAGACATTGCGTTTTATCGTGATGAATGAAGCGGCTTACGCGCTTTATGGATACCCGGCTCACAAAATACCTGAGATGACGGTTCTGGATATTCGTCCGCAAGCCGAGCGGGACCGGATGCTGGATGCTGTGCGCAGTGGAAGTGATCTGGAGCGGCCCGAAGGCTGGCAGCACCTCAAAGCCAATGGCCAGATCATTGATGTTGTGACCTATGGGCGTGAGGTCATCTTTGAAGGCAGGCGGGCAATTCTTGCGATCGTGCAGGATATGACCGCGCTTGAGGAGGCCAACCGTCAGGCGAGCCATACCCAGTCGTTGCTTGATGGCCTTATCGACAATATGCCGCTTGGCGTCTTCATCAAGGACATGCAGGACAAAGGCCGTTACCTTCTCTATAACAAGGCTGCATCCACGATAAGCGGTTATAAAATTCAGGATGTAATTGGCTCAATTGATACGGAAGTTTTCCCACGTGAGGAAGCAAAGCTTCTGACGCAGCAGGATCGTCTGGCGATGCGCCGCGAGGGTGTTTTGACCCTTGAGCGTGATATTCGTAGCGCGGACGGGACGCCACGCAGGCTGCGGATCATCAAGCGTCCAATCCCACCCGTTGATGGTGGCAGTTCACGTTATCTGATTGGGCTCATGGAAGATATTACCGAGCGCACACAGACCGCACAGCGCATGACACATGTTGCCATGCACGATAGTCTGACCGATTTGCCGAACCGCGCCTATTTTTCACAATATATTGAAACTATTCTGAAAAAGGGTGAGCGCGCACCGGCATTTGCGCTGTTCTATCTTGATATCGATCACTTTAAGACCATCAACGACAGCAGGGGCCACCAGATCGGCGATTTGCTGCTCACGCAGGTGGCCGCACGCCTCAAGAGCATCACAACCTGCGAGCAGTTTTTGGCGCGTTTGGGTGATGATGAGTTCGCCTTTATCTTCCGCAGCGATACGATTTCCCAGATTGCAATGTTTGCTGATTGCCTTCTTTCGTCCTTTCAGGATCCATTTGATCTTGGTGATACAATGGAATTCGTCTCTTGCAGTGTTGGCATCGCCCATGCCCCTTTGCATGGCGAGGATCCTGACGCGCTGATGCTGAGTGCTGATCTTGCGCTTTATGCTGCCAAGGCTGATGGCCGCAGGACGTTCCGTTTCTACCAGCATTCGCTGCGACTGGCCGTCGAAAAGCGCCACGCCATGACTTCCGATCTGCGGATGGCGTTGGCCGCGCAGCAGTTTGAGCTCCATTATCAGCCGATTTTTAATCTCGAATCAGGGCGTATATCCGGTTTTGAAGCTTTGCTGCGCTGGCGTCATCCATCGCTGGGCATGGTGTCGCCGGTCGAATTTATTCCGGTTGCGGAGGAAGCCGGTCTGATAGGGCCGATCGGAGACTGGGTGCTCAGGCAAGCTTGTCGCGAGGCTGCATCTTGGCCAGCCGATATCAAGGTTTCCGTCAATCTTTCTCCGGTGCAGTTCAATCAAAGCTTTCTGCTTGATTCGGTGACAGATGCTCTTGACGCTGCGGCTCTGTCTCCAGCGCGTTTGGAACTTGAAATCACGGAATCGGTGTTTCTTAAAAACAGCAAACATAACATTGAACTCTTATTCGAGTTGCGTCGTTTGGGCGTGCGGATTGCCATGGATGATTTCGGAACCGGCTATTCATCGCTAAGTTATCTGCGCTCGTTCCCGTTCGACAAGATCAAGGTGGATCGCAGTTTCGTGTCGGGTATCGAGCTTGATACCCGCGATCTTGCGATCATTCAGGCCGTGGCCACACTGGGTGCTGGCTTTCAGATTGTCACGACGGCCGAAGGCGTGGAAACCACGCAGCAACTTGAATGTTTGCGAAAACAGAATTTCGGTGAAGTACAGGGCTTTCTGATGGGGCGTCCGATGCCTGCAACTGAGGTGCCTGAATTCATTCAGACCCGCTGCGGATCGATTCTCGCTGCAATGCATCCTCAAAACGAAATGGTCGTCTGAAAATCATTTCGGTATAAGACTTGACCTTCCAACGGTTGGAAGGGTTATGTATTCATGCAACTCACGAATTCGCTCTTGATAAAAGAGCTGGAAGGGATTGCCATGAACAAGCCAGTCAAACCCGAAAACACAAGTTTCGCTATTCCCGTCGAGGGGATGAGCTGCGCCTCCTGCGTGTCTTCCGTTGAGAAGGCAGTCGCGAAAGTGCCGGGCGTCGACAAGGTGTCCGTCAACCTCGCAACCGAGCGCGCCGATGTGACCTTCAAGGCTGCGCCTGACATGCCCGCTGTCATCGATGCGATCCGCAAGGCGGGTTATGATGTGCCATCGGGAAGTGCCGATCTTGCCATTGAAGGCATGAGCTGCGCTTCCTGTGTGAGCAAGGTTGAAAAGGCATTGAATGCGGTGCCGGGCGTAACCCGTGCCAGCGTTAATCTTGCGACTGAACGCGCGCGTGTTGAACTTGCGGGGCAGGTGCCACTGGGCGACCTTATCAAGGCGGTTGAAAACGCGGGCTATGAAGCCCGTTCTCTCGAAGAAGCGCTGAGCGATGCGAAGCAGGAAACGCAATCCGACAAACGCGATGCCGAAGCGCTTGATCTGAAAAAGAACGCTATCTTTGCTGCGGTTCTGACACTGCCGGTTTTCATTCTGGAGATGGGATCGCATCTTATTCCAGCGGTGCACATGCTGGTCATGGATATGATTGGAACGCAGAACAGCTGGTATTTCCAGTTTGTGCTGACCATGCTTGTGCTTTTTGGCCCCGGCATGCGCTTTTTCAAAAAAGGTATCCCAGCCCTTCTGCGCGCAGCCCCCGATATGAACTCGCTGGTTGTGGTCGGCACAACTGCCGCCTGGGGCTTTTCGGTTGTTGCGACCTTCTGGCCAGATATTCTGCCTGTCGGTACGGTCAATGTTTACTTTGAAGCTGCTGCCGTCATTGTCACGCTGATTCTGATTGGTCGCTATCTGGAAGCGCGCGCCAAAGGCCGAACTTCGGCGGCAATCAGCCGTCTCGTTGGCTTGCAGGCGAAGTCAGCACGCGTCGTGCGCAATGGTGAAACAGTTGATGTGTCGCTGGAAGATGTGCGCGCTGGTGATATTGTGCAGGTGCGCCCGGGTGAGAAAGTTCCGGTTGATGGTGCGGTGATCGAAGGCTCGTCCTATGTGGATGAATCGATGATTACCGGCGAACCTGTTCCTGTTGCCAAGGATGCGGGTGCAGAAGTTGTTGGCGGCACGATCAACAAGACGGGCGCCTTCACCTTCCGCGCCACAAAAGTTGGCCGGGATATGGTCATTTCGCAGATCGTGCGCATGGTCGAAGATGCACAGGCCGACAAGCTGTCCATTCAGGCGAAGGTCGATAAGGTCACTGGCTGGTTTGTGCCAGCCGTTCTGGCTGCGGCGGCTCTTACCTTCATTGCATGGCTTGTTATCGGTGGCACGGCCATGATGGGCTATGCGCTGGTCAACGCCATTGCGGTTGTTATCATCGCTTGCCCATGCGCTATGGGCCTAGCCACCCCGACTTCAATCATGGTCGGCACAGGTCGGGCCGCTGAATTTGGCGTGTTGTTCCGCCGTGGTGATGCGCTGCAAACCTTGCGCGATGCCTCGGTGATTGCGGTTGATAAGACCGGAACGCTGACACAGGGAAAGCCAGCACTGGCGCATTTTGCTGTCGTTGATGGCATTGATCAGGACGAAGCGCTGGCGCTGGTTGCAGCGGTGGAAGTGCGCTCCGAACATCCGATTGCCGATGCCATTGTGGTGGCTGCAAAGGAAAAGGGCCTGAAGCTCGCCGATGTTTCTGCCTTTGAATCCGTTCCGGGTTTCGGGCTGAAAGCCACTGTATCGGGCCATGAAGTTGCCATTGGCGCTGATCGCTATATGCACAAGCTTGGGGCTGATGTTGCAGTCTTTGCCGATGATGCAAGCCGTTTGGGGGATGAAGGCCAGACCCCGCTTTATGCGGCAATCGACGGCAAGCTGGCGGCAATCATCACGGTTGCCGATCCGATGAAGGAAACCACGCCTGCCGCGATTGCCGCCATGCATGAGCAGGGGCTGAAAGTGGCAATGATTACCGGCGATAATCGCCGCACTGCCCAGGCGATTGCCAAGCGCCTTGGCATTGACGAAGTGGTTGCGGAAGTGCTGCCCGATGGCAAGGTTGAGGCTTTGAAGCGGCTGTCGGCTGGCGGCAAGCGCATTGCCTTTGTGGGTGATGGCATCAATGATGCTCCGGCGCTGGCTGCTGCCGATGTGGGCATTGCGATTGGCACCGGCACAGATATTGCGATTGAAAGCGCGGATGTCGTGCTTATGTCGGGTGACTTGCGTGGCGTGGTAAACGCGATTGCCATCTCCAAGGCAACGATCCGCAACATCAGCGAAAATCTGTTCTGGGCCTTCGCCTATAACGTGGCGCTGATCCCTGTTGCAGCGGGTATTCTTTATCCGTTTACCGGCACACTTCTTTCGCCGATGTTGGCGGCAGGTGCGATGGCGCTTTCCAGCATTTTTGTTCTCAGCAATGCGCTGCGCCTCCGGAGCTTCAAGAGCCCGATGGCTTGATCCTTTACCCTTGATCGGCAACCCTCTGGGTTGCCGATAGGTCTTTGGTTCTTTTACATGGTCGCCTCTGGATTTTTCCTTTTGCCGCCTATTTGTTTGGGCAGGCAGTGTTGTGTTGCCTGCAAAGCCATTTGCTGCAACACTTCCACCAAAATCAGGAATACCTCGAATTTCTCTATCCGTGCAGCTTTAGTCAGTCGAACTGCGATGCACGGCAGGGCCATGGTCACTACTCGAAGGGGGTAATGTCTTGCTTGTTTCTCTGACGGCTATTTTACTTTTATTGATAGGTCTTGGACTGGGTGCCGCAGGCATCTACCTTGTCACGCTGGGCGGCAGCTGGTTTTTCGTCATCGCTGCCATTGGCTTTCTTCTGACGGGCTTTTTCCTCCTCAAGAGAAGCGCAATTGCGCTTTGGATTTACGCGCTCGTCATTCTCGGCGCACTTGGCTGGGCTGTGTCTGAAGTCGGCTTCGACTGGTGGGGCCTTGGTTCAACAGGCGGCGTTATCGTTCTGCTTGGTCTATGGCTACTCACGCCATGGATCAGAAAACCACTCAATGGTGGCGGTTTGCCACTGACCATTGCCACACTGGCGGCTTTGGTGGTCGCCGGTTATTCGATGACGCAGGATCCGTGGAATATTTCGGGCGACCTGCCCACCGAAAAGGTGGTTTCATCACCTGATTTGGGTGGCAATGTGCCGGATGGCGAGTGGCATCAATATGGCCGTACGCCTTATGGCCAGCGCTATTCGCCCCTCACACAAATAACGCCGGAAAATGTTTCCAAGCTGCAAGTTGCCTGGCAATATCAAACCGGCGATGTGAAGCAGCCACAGGATGTGGGCGAAACCACCTATCAGGTGACACCGCTGAAAATTGGCGATTCCCTTTACCTCTGCACGCCGCACAACTGGGCGATTGCGCTGGATGCGGCAACCGGCAAGGAAAAGTGGAAATTCGATCCCAAGGTCGGCTTCAATACGGACCGTCAGCACCAGACCTGCCGCGGTGTGAGCTACTGGAAAGATTCGACCGCAGCCGCCGGTGCCAAATGTTCCGAACGCGTTTATCTGCCGACTTCGGATGCGCGCCTGATTGCGCTTGATACGCAGACGGGTGAAATTTGCACCGATTTTGCCAATGGCGGCACGCTCGATCTTGGTCAGGGCATGAAATATAATCCGGCCGGCTATTATTATTCGACCTCGCCGCCGGCAGTCGTTGGTGACAAGATTATCGTCGGCGGTGCGGTCAATGATAATTATTCGACCGAAGAACAGTCGGGCGTTATCCGCGCCTTCGATATTCGCACCGGTGATCTCTTATGGAATTGGGATTCGGGCAATCCTGATGTTACGACGCCTTTGCCGGAAGGCCAGTACTACACGACGAACTCGCCCAACAGCTGGTCAGTTTTCAGCGTCGATGAAGGGCTTGGCCTGATCTTCATTCCGCTGGGCAATCAGGTTCCTGATCAGCTTGGCATGGATCGCAGCGATCATGTTGAGAAATACTCGTCGTCTATTGTCGCCCTTGATGTGAATACGGGACAAGTCAAGTGGGTGCGCCAGACGGTTCACCACGATCTTTGGGATATGGACGTTCCTGCTCAGCCGGTTCTGCTGGAGATCAACGGTGTACCGGCACTGGTTGGTCCAACCAAGCAGGGCGATATTTATGTGCTGGACCGCCGAACGGGTGAGCCAATCATCCCGATCAGCGAGATTGCAGCACCAACAGGCGCGATTCCGGAAGATCATACATCCCCAACGCAGCCGATCTCTGATCTGACATTCAGCCCGGCACCGCTTACAGAAAGCAGCATGTGGGGCGTGACACTGTTTGATCAGCTGGCATGCCGCATTGCTTTCCGCCAGCATTTCTATGAAGGCCGTTACACGCCGCCTTCACTGAAGGGCACCATTGTCTATCCGGGCAATTTCGGTGTCTTCAACTGGGGCAGCGTTGCGGTCGATCCTGTGCGTCAGGTTATGTTCGGTATGCCGACTTATCTGGCCTTTACCTCAAAGCTCGTCCCACGTGCGGATGTTCCGCCACGCGGTCAGGATGAGAAGGGCAGCGAACAGGGTCTGAACCGCAATGACGGCGCACCTTATGGCGTCTTTATGGGGCCATTCGTCAGCCCGCTGGGCATTCCGTGCCAGACACCGCCATGGGGCTTTGTTGCGGGGGTTGATCTGCGCACCGGCAAAATTGCCTATAAGCACCGCAATGGGACAATCGAGGATATGGCGCCTGTTCCTCTGCCGCTTAAAGTTGGTGTTCCCGGTATTGGTGGCCCGATGATTACGGCTGGTGGCGTGGTGTTCCTTGGTGCAGCCGTGGATGACTATCTGCGTGCTTATGATCTCACCAATGGCAAGGTGCTTTGGGAAGCACGCCTGCCTGCGGGTGGTCAGTCAACACCAATGACCTATACCGTTGATGATGAGCAATATGTGCTGATGGTTGCCGGTGGTCATGGTTCGGTGGGCACGAAGCCCGGCGATTATGTGATCGCTTACAAGCTGCCGAAATAACACCGCTTATCAAACGAAAACGCCGGTATTTCCCGGCGTTTTTTCGTTCAAAGCTTTCCGTGCAGCAGTTCACCTTTTCGTGGCATTTTTCGGTGGGACTGTTCGGCGTTGCTGTTGGCCAGCTCCTGAATGATCGGGCAGTCGGGGCGATTATCCCCATGGCAGTTATGCGCGAGGTGACGCAACGTGTTGGCCATGTCCTGAAGCTGGCGCATCTTGGCCTCCAGTTCTTCAACATGAATAAGCGCAACCTTCTTCACATCCGATGATGCACGATTGCGATCCCGCCAGAGCGCGAGCAGTGCTTTGATCTGATCGACCTGAAATCCGAGATCACGGCTTGAGCGAATAAAGCGCAGCGTTTCGACATCTTTTTGCGTGTAGACGCGATAGCCGGAACTGGTCCGATCGGCGGCGTCGATCAGTCCGATGGCTTCATAATGGCGGATCATTTTCGCCGATATGCCCGATGCGGTGGCTGCCTGTCCGATATTCATCCCGTTCCTCGCCGCTTATAGAGCATTTCCTGTTTTGATTGAATTATTGGAAATGCTTTCTCTTTGCCAGCATATAGGAACGCTTACTCGCTATTTATAGATCTAACCCGGAATTTGTCCCATACGTTTTGCAAGCAGACGTTCAAGCGCCTGAAAGCCATCGAAAATCAAAATAGCAAGCGCGGCCACCACCAGACCGCCTTGCATAATGAAAGCCAGATTGTTGGAAATTAGCCCGGCGATGATGACTTCGCCGAGCGTCTTTGCTGCGACCGTGGAGCCGATTGTGGCGGTTGCAAGTCCGATCACCGCAGACAGCCTGATGCCGCCCAGAATGACCGGTGTTGCAAGGGGCAATTCCACTTTTACAAGGCGCTGCATGCTGGTCATTCCCATGCCGCGGGCAGCTTCGACCACGGGCGCGGGTAGGGTGGTCAAACCTGTGAGCGTATTCTCAAAAATTGGCAACATCCCATAAAGAAACAGGGCGATAAGTGTTGGCTTATCGCCAAAACCAAACACCGGAACGGCAAGGGCGAGCACGGCAACAGGCGGAAAGGTCTGCCCGATATTCACAAGGCTTCGTGAAAGCGGAAGAAACTCCGCACCCGATGCACGCGTAACCCCGATTGCCATTGCAGTGGCGATGAGCGCTGAAGCACATGTTGCAGCGGCGACAAGCCCAAGATGCTGCAATGTCAGGGTCAGCAGACTTGCGCGCTCATAAATGACCGGTGCGCCTTCATTGACAAGCGGACGCAACAGCGGTTCGAACATATGCGGATGCAAAAGAAACAGCAACAACACGACAAAAAGCAGCAGGCGCGGCGCGAGATACACAAGAAACTTCATCTGGGACGCTCGGCCTGATGCAGAAGTGTTTCCAGCGTCACGCGGCCCAGAGACCTGCCGTCATGATCGTGAACCGGCAGCGCTTTACGCCCTGACCAAAGCAGCTCCGCCAGTGCATCGCGCAGCGACGCTGTGACGGGAAAGGCTGCGCCTGTGGCGTCTCCCGGTTGTAGCACCGTTTTAAGGTCGGTTAATGACAAAAGCCGGAACGGGCGTTCACCGGTGCCGACCAGACGCTCCACGAATTCGCTTGTCGGATGTGCGAGGATTTCCGCCGGTGCGCCATATTGCAGCAACTTTCCATCGTCCATCACCGCAATACTGTCGCCAAGCGAAATCGCTTCCTCCATATCATGCGTAACCAGCAGGATGGTCGTGCCAAGACGTTTTTGGATGGCTTTGAGATCTTCCTGTGCCTTCAACCTGACAATGGGATCAAGTGCTCCGAAAGGTTCGTCCATCAGCAGAATATTCGGGCTTGCTGCAAGGGCGCGGGCCACCCCGACACGCTGCGCCTGCCCGCCTGAAAGCTCATGCGGATAACGGTCGCGATAATCTTGCGGCGCAAGCTGGAATAATTCGAGCAATTCATCGACACGGGCTTCTATACGGCTTTTTGACCAGCCTAAAAGAACAGGAACCGTGGCGATGTTTTCGGCGACGCTGCGATGGGGGAAGAGCCCATGTTGCTGGATGACATAACCGATACGCCGCCGCAGTTCATAGCCTGGCACATCGTGAATAGTTTGGCCGTCAATGCGGATTTCGCCATGTGTTGGCTCCTCCAGCCGGTTGACCATGCGCAGCAAGGTTGTTTTGCCCGAGCCGGACGTTCCGACAATCGCTGCAATGCTGTGCGGCTTGATCATGAAGCTGACGCTGTCAACGGCTGCCCGTCCGTTATAAAGCTTGGTAATGCGGTCAAACTCGATCATGCGGTTTTCTCTTTTTGGGCAATGTCTATGATGGTATCGAGAATGACACCCGCAGCAAAGGCCAGCAGAACGGTGGGGAGCGCGCCCAAAAGCACGAGATCCATGGCGTTCTGTCCAATGCCTTGAAACACGAAAACGCCAAAACCGCCGCCGCCGATCAATGCAGCAATGGTGGTCAGTCCGATATTCTGAATCATCACGATGCGAATGCCAGTCAGAATGACCGGAAAAGCCAGAGGCATTTCGGTTTTAAAAAGGCTTTGCAACCGCGTCATGCCCATGCCGCGCGCCGCATCGGTGATGGGTGCAGGAACATTGGTCAGGCCTGTCACGGTATTGGCAACAATTGGCAGCAGCGAATAAAGAAACAGCGCAACAAAGGCTGGCGCGGCACCAATGCCGCGAATGCCAAGGCTGGCCGCCCACGGAAACTGCATTGCAAACCAGCCAAGCGGAGCGATCAACAGCCCGAAAAGCGCCATGGACGGGATTGTCTGCACGATGTTGAGACTGTTGAGAACATATGCGCGCAATCTGGGCAGGCGATAGCAGACGAGACCGAGGGGGACGCCGATCACGGTTGCGGCAATAAGCGATCCCAGGGCCAGTTCCACATGTCGGCGCGCTTCGTTCCAGAAACTCTGTGCCCGGCTTTGATATTCCTTCATAAAGGAAATGTTGTCCCAGAGCGTAGACGATAACAGCAACCCCAAGAGCACGGTTGCAAAAAGCAGCAGCCCGATGCGGGCGAGCGGTTGCATCTGCAAGCGCACCAGACTGTCAGCCACATAAAGCCCAGCCATGAAAAGCAAAAGCCAGAAGCCTGAGGCGGGCGAAACACGGGCATAGGCGTTGCCCTCCGGCATGAGGTGGGACGCCGCACTTCCCAGCGCCACAAGCAAACATGCAAGGGCAATGCTGCTTGCGGCAAGCCTGAGAAGCCGGGTGTTGACAAACAGCGCAATCATCAGGCTTGCTACAAGGACCGCGAGAAGCACCGCGCTCACTGAACTTGGCAAGGCATCCAACAGGAAGCGTGCCTCTCCCTGCACAATACGGTTTGGACGCAATGTCGCAAAAGGCAGCAGCACTCCGCCCATGCCCAAGACCGCGAAAACCAGTCCGAGTTTGTCAATCAAACGTTTTTCAGTCCCGTGCGATGGGCGGTGATGTGTGATTGTGTCTGACAAGAATTCGCTGCCCTGTCAGCTTAGTTGATAAAGCCGTTTTTCTTGAGAAAGTCTTCAGCAACGGCCTTTGCCGGCTCCCCGCCAAGCTGGACACGACCATTGAGGTCCTGAAGTGTGGTGAGGTCGAGTTTCTCAAAGACCGGCTTCAACAAAGCTTCAATTTCGGGATTCTTCTTAAGGACGTCTTCGCGAATAATCGGCGCTGGCTGATAGACTGGCTGAACGTGCTTATCATCCTCTAGCACCACCAGACCCGAAGGGGCGATGCCGCCATCGGTGCCATAAACCATAGCCGCATTTGCCCCGCTTGTCTGACTGGCTGCCGCTGAAATTGTTGCTGCCGTATCGCCGCCAGAGAGCGTAATGAGCTGATCGGGTTTAAGCGTGAATGCATAGGCCGTTTGGAATGCGGGCAAGGCCGCAGCCGAATTGACAAATTCAGACGATGCAGCAAGCACCACCTTGCCGCCATCGGCGGTGTATTTCCCGAAATCGCTCAAGCTTATCAGCTTGTTTTCGTCGGCGATATCCTTGCGAATGGCAATGCCCCAGGTGTTATTGGCAGGCGAAGGCGTAAGCCAGACAATTTTATTGGCATCATAATCAAGCTTTTTGGCTGTCTCATAAGCCTTGAGTGGATCTTTCCAGAGCGGATCATCCGCCTTGTTGAAAAAGAACGCGGCATTGCCGGTATATTCAGGATAAATATCGATTTCCCCAGCCGTTATGGCCTGACGAACAACAGGCGTGGCTCCAAGCTGGATGCGGTCCTTGGTTTCAATATTGTTGGCGTTGAGAACCGCGATGATAATATTGCCAAGCACGCCACCTTCGGTATCGATCTTGGAGGATACGACAACCTGTGCCTGCGCCACGCTCGCGAGCGCGCTTGCACCGGCTAAAAGGGCGAGTGCGAAAGCAGACCCCTTCAAAAGGCTTTGATAAAACATGTTTCTTTTCCCACTGCGCTGGTTTCATTCCATGTCGGATAAACTATGGCACGCGGGCAAAAAGAAAAGTTTATATAAAATTCCCTCCTGACAACAGTCTGGCAGGAGGGACCAATTCAAGTCAAAAGATCAGGCCGCGAAATCGTTTTGCGTGCCGTGTGCTTCGATAGCCTGCGCAAGACGTTCCAGCGCATGAACATAAGCGGCGGTTCGAAGACTGACATTATGTTGTTTCGCGTGGTTCCAGATGGCGCGTCCCTCGCGTTCCATGATGGTTTTGAGGCGTTCATGGATTTCTTCGAGCGTCCAGTAATAACCCTGACGATTCTGAACCCACTCGAAATACGAAACTGTCACGCCACCGGCGTTTGCCAGAATATCCGGCAGCACAATCGTGCCGTTCGCAGCCAGAATCTTGTCAGCCTCAGCGGTCACAGGACCATTGGCAAGTTCGACAATCAACTTGGCTTTGATGGAACCGGCATTCTCGGCATGGATCATGTTTTCCATCGCGCTTGGCACCAGAACATCGCAATCCACGGCAACCAGTTCACTGGCGGTAATGGCTTCATGCCCCCTGGTGCCAGCGGTGGAAACAACCGATTTGTTCTGTGCCTTGGCTTCCAAAAGGGCATCAAGATCAAGCCCATCAGCGCAGTAGACGGCTCCTGATGAATCCGAAACGGCAACGATCTTGTGGCCATCGCTGGCCATCAGCTTTGCAATAAACTGACCGGCGTTGCCAAAACCCTGAACCGTGACGCGAAGCTGCTTTGAGAGGCCGAGGTCATCTGCAAGATGGCGCACCAGATAAAAGCCGCCGCGTGCTGTCGCATCGTTACGACCCAGAGAACCGCCCAATGCCAGCGGCTTGCCGGTGATAACAGCGGGCGAAGACTGGCCGACGATCTGCGAATACTCGTCTGCCATCCAGCCCATAATCATTGAGTTGGTGTAAACGTCGGGTGCCGGAATATCGCGATCTGGGCCGATAATGCCGGAGAAAGCCTGAATATAGGCGCGCGACAGACGCTCCAGTTCAGCTTTCGAGAGCTGACGCGGATCAACCTGAATGGCACCCTTGCCGCCGCCATAAGGCAGGTTCATGACCGCGCATTTGAAGGTCATCCAGAAAGCGAGCGTTTCGACTTCTTCAGCGGTTGCTTCGGGATGGTAGCGAATGCCACCTTTGGTCGGTCCGCGCGTGTCGTCATAACGGCAGCGCCATGCAAGAAAGGATTTGCGCGATCCATCATCCATGCGGATCATCAACCGCACTTTCATGGTTTCGCGGGCGTATTTCAGCTTTTCGATAACATCCGGATCGATATTGATATGACTTGCAGCCTCATCAAGACGAACGAGAGCGCTTTCGAGTATATTCTCCTTAGTCATAAAATCACCTTTCTTGCTTTTATCCCTCTTTAAAGGGGTGTTTATGAGCGCTTGAGTAGCGCTTCACGCAATAAAAGAAAAGAGAAAAGGACAATATTGTTGTCCTATTAGTATGAAATCTTTTTGAAGATTTCTAATGTGGTGTCTTTTACGAAATACGAAGAACGAAAGGCCCAAAGGCCTTTTGGCGACAATGTCGCGAAATGGTGGTCATGTCGTATTTGTGTCGTCTTTTGACGCAAGTCTGCTGTCGATTTTATGCGCTACCCAATACAAATATCGTCAGAGGTTTTTCATGCGCCACAGGAGAGCATGAACCGTAAGACTGGTGGTTTGTATATGTCCCGCTTTTCGTTAGCTTCCATCGTTGGCAATGCGCTGTCCGGCAACAAGAACTGGAAACCGCAATGGCCGAATGCCGAACCCAAGGCCGAATATGATGTGATCATTGTCGGTGCTGGCGGGCATGGTCTGGGTGCAGCCTATTATCTGGCGAAAGAACACGGCATCACCAATGTTGCGGTGATTGAAAAAGGGTGGCTTGGCGGCGGCAATACTGGTCGAAACACCACCATTATCCGCTCCAACTATCTCTATGACGAGAGCGCACATCTTTACGAACATGCGATGAAACTGTGGGAAGGGCTGAGCCAGGACCTCAATTATAACGTTATGTTCTCGCAGCGCGGCGTGATGATGCTGGCGCACACCGTGCATGATGTGCAGAGCTTCAAGCGGCACATCCATTCCAACCGTCTCAATGGCATCGACAATGAATGGCTGACCAAAGAGCAGGCGAAGGAATTCTGCCCGCCGCTCGATATTTCAGCCAATGCGCGGTATCCTGTTGTTGGTGCCAGCTTGCAGCGACGCGGTGGTGTTGCCCGTCACGATGCTGTTGCATGGGGCTATGCACGCGGCGCAACTGAACGCGGCGTCGATATTATTCAGAATTGCCCGGTAACGGCTATTCGTCGCGATGCCTCTGGTCGTGTGACCGGCGTTGAAACGCCGCGCGGTTTGATCAAGGCAAAGAAGGTCGCAGTGTCGGCGGCAGGTAGCACTTCCGTCGTGATGGATACGGCCGGTGTGCGTATGCCGCTTGAAAGCTATCCGCTACAGGCGCTTGTATCCGAGCCGGTCAAGCCGATCTTCCCTTGCGTGGTCATGTCCAACACGGTCCATGCCTATATCAGCCAGTCCGACAAGGGCGAACTGGTGATTGGTTCGGGCACTGACCAGTATGTCTCTTATAGTCAGCGCGGCGGTCTGCCGTTGATCGAGCATACGCTGGCTGCCATCTGCGAAGTTTTCCCGATTTTTACCCGTATGCGCATGTTGCGCAAATGGGGTGGTATCGTTGATGTTACGCCGGATCGCTCGCCGATTATCGGCAAAACGCCGGTGCCGGGCCTTTATGTCAATTGCGGCTGGGGCACGGGCGGCTTCAAGGCGACGCCGGGTTCTGCCAATGTCTTTGCGCATACGATTGCCCGTGACGAACCGCACTGGATCAATGCACCGTTTACGCTTGAACGCTTCACCACCGGTCGCCTGATCGACGAAGCGGCTGCTGCCGCTGTGGCGCACTAAGGAATAGGGGAAACACAAAATGCTTCTTATCCGTTGCCCTTATTGCGAGATGGAACGTCCTGAACTGGAATTCGCTTATGCAGGTGAAGCGCATATCGCGCGTCCAGCCGACCCCTCGACGCTTTCCGATGATGAATGGCGTGATTTCCTGTTCACACGCTCCAATCCACGCGGCACCCATTATGAACGCTGGCGGCATATCAATGGCTGCGGTCGCTTCTTCAATGCGGTGCGTGACACGGTGAGCGACAAGTTTGTCACCACCTACAAGGCCGGTGAACCCCGTCCTGCTTTGGCAGAAACTCCGGCTGCGGAGACAAAATAATGACCGATATGCGCATTCATAACAAAGGCCGTGTCAATAAGGCCAAATCCGTACGGTTCAGCTTCAATGGCAAATCCTATGCGGGTTTTGAAGGCGACACGCTGGCCTCCGCTTTGCTTGCCAATGGCGAGCATCTGGCCGGTCGTTCATTTAAATACCACCGTCCGCGCGGTATTCTTTCCGCAGGTTCCGAAGAGCCGAATGCGCTGATGGGCGTCTCAAGAGGACCGGGTCGCTACGAGCCGAATACCCGCGCAACGGTTCTCGAACTCTATGAGGGTCTGAAGGCCGAAACGCAGAACCACTGGCCGTCGCTGAAACACGATGTCGGCGCGATCAATGATGCGCTCTACATGTTCTTCTCGGCAGGCTTTTACTACAAGACCTTCATGTGGCCGAAGAGCTTCTGGAACAAGGTCTATGAGCCTTTCATCCGTGGCGCTGCCGGTCTTGGCAAGTCGCCATCCGAACCGGACCCAGACACTTATGCCAGCCGCTATGCTTTCTGCGACGTGCTGATCGCTGGCGGTGGACCTGCCGGTCTGGCTGCCGCGCTTGAGGCCGCAAAGAGTGGTGCGAAGGTTATTCTCGTTGACGAACAGGCCGAATTTGGCGGCTCGCTTCTGTCGGAACCAGAGCCGGTCATCAATGGCCGCGCAAGCTGGGACTGGCTCAGTGAAACTATTGCGGTCCTTAAAGCCAATCCGAATGTCACGCTTTTGCCGCGCACAACTGCCATTGGCTATTATCATCAGAACATGGTCGGGCTTTGCGAGCGCCTGACCGATCATCAGGCAAAGCTCGCCACCAATGCCCCGCGTGAACGCATGTGGCGCGTGCGTGCCAAGCAGGTGGTTTTGGCGCAGGGCGCGATTGAAAAGCCGCTGGTCTTTGCGGGCAATGACCGCCCCGGCGTGATGCTGGCTTCCGCTGCCCGCACCTATCTCAACCGCTATGGCGTCAAGGTCGGCAATCAGGCGGTTGTCGTCACCTCGCATGACAGCGCATGGCTTGCAGCTTTTGATCTCGCGGTTGCAGGCGTGAAAATTCCGGCCATCATCGATGTGCGTTCAAGCGTTGCCGACAGCCTTATCAATCGTGCAAAAATGCTCGGCATTGAAACGCTCACGGGCTGGACTGTGACGGACACAGGCGGTCGCCATCGCGTATCGTCGGTGCGCGCTAATCCGGTTTCCAATGGTTCGGTCGGTGCTGCGCGCACGATTGCCTGTGATGCTCTGCTGATGTCGGGCGGCTGGAATCCGAGTGTGCATCTTTTCTCGCACACCAAAGGCTCGCTGATCTGGGACGAAGCACGTCAGATCTATCTGCCGGGCGAACGCACCGAGGAAAGCCGCTGTGCCGGTGCTGGTAATGGCAATTTCGATTTGCAGGCCGCTCTTCGTGAGGGTGCGGAAGCGGGTGCTGCCGCTGCGAAGGATGCAGGCCATAAAGCCAAGGCATCCGAATATGCGGTTGCCGGTGATTTCATCTGCGATGGCATCAGCGTGCGCGAACTGCCAACGGATCGCGATCCGGGCAAAGCCAAGGCTTTCATCGATTTCCAGAATGATGTGACCGCCAAGGATATTCGTTTGGCTGTGCGCGAAGGCTTTCACTCCATCGAACATGTCAAGCGCTATACCACCAACGGCATGGCGACCGATCAGGGCAAGACGTCGAACATCAACGGTCTGGCTGTAGCAGCCGATGCGCTCAAGCGCCCGACACCGCAGGTTGGCCTCACCACCTTCCGTCCGCCTTATACGCCGACGACCTTTGGCGCTTTCTGCGGTTACAATCGCGGCAAACTGTTTGATGTCACACGCAAGACACCGATTGATAGCTGGGCCGAACAGCATGGCGCAGCTTTCGAGCCGGTTTCGCTGTGGCGCCGCGCATGGTATTTTCCGAAAACCGGCGAAAACATGCATCAGGCCGTAGCGCGTGAATGTCGTGCTACACGTGAATCATTGGGCATGTTCGACGCTTCAACGCTCGGCAAGATCGAAGTGGTTGGCCCGGATGCGGCCGAATTCATGAACCGTATGTATACCAATCCATGGACGAAACTTGGTATCGGTCGCTGCCGTTATGGTCTGCTGCTCGGCGAAGATGGCTTCATCCGCGATGACGGTGTTGTTGGTCGTCTGACACAGGATCGTTTCCATGTGACCACCACGACCGGCGGTGCAGCTCGCGTGCTCAATATGATGGAAGATTATCTCCAGACTGAATGGCCGGACTTGAAGGTCTCGCTCACATCGACCACTGAACAGTGGGCTGTGGTCGCAATCAATGGCCCGAATGCACGTAAGCTCATTGAGCCAATGGTTGAAGGTCTGGATATTTCCGATGAAGCTTTCTCGCATATGTCGGTCGCGGAATGCAAATTCCTCGGCGTACCGGCGCGTCTGTTCCGCATGAGCTTCACCGGCGAACTCGGCTATGAAATCAACGTCCCCGCTCGTTACGGTCTTTCGCTGTGGAAGGCGCTTTATGAAGCGGGTCAGCAATATGACATTACGCCTTATGGCACCGAAACCATGCATGTTCTGCGCGCGGAAAAAGGCTATATCATTGTCGGTCAGGATACGGACGGCACGGTAACACCGGATGATGCAAGCCTTGGCTGGGCTGTTGGCAAGCAGAAACCGGATTTCGTCGGCAAGCGTTCGCTGACACGCCCCGATATGCTGAAAAAGGATCGCAAGCATCTGGTCGGCCTTCTAACCAAAGATCCAAAGCTGGTGCTCGAAGAAGGTGCACAGATTGTCGCTGATCCAAAGCAGGCCGTTCCGATGACGATGCTTGGCCATGTCACGTCGTCTTACTGGAGCGAGGCGCTGGGCCGGTCTATCGCCATGGCTGTGGTATCGGGTGGCAAGGATCGTATGGGCGAAACGCTTTATATGCCGATGCCGGATAGTAGCGTACATGAAGCAGTTGTTTCGGGCATGGTTTTCTATGATCCCGAAGGCAAGAAACTGAACGGATAAGGATTGAACCATGCTTGTTGAGACAAAACCTTATTCGAACCGCAAGGTTGTCATTCCCGGTCGTCTGGAAATCTTTGCTGCAGAAGATGCAGCCCGTTTCATTCTGCGCATTGCGCCTGAAAAACTGGGCTTGGCTGAAAAGGCGCTGGGTGCAAAAATTCCGGCAAAGATCGGCGATCTTATCCGCACGGATGATATTGCGGTCGCCTGCCTTGGGCCGGATGAATGGTTTATCTGGGCTGATGAAAGCAGAGGCGCAGCGATTACGCAGGCTTTCGCAAAGCTTTATGAAAATGAGCCGCATAGCCTGACGGAAGTCAGTCACCGTGAAACCGGCATCGATATTTCCGGTTCCAAGGCCGAATGGTTGCTCAATGCCGCTTCGCCGCTTAATCTTGCCGAGATGGGGCATCCGGGTGCTGCGCGAACAATCTTTGATCACGCCCAGATCATTTTGTTGAAATGGGATGCTGATCATTACCGCATCGAAGTGTGGAACTCGTTTGCGGATCATGTGTGGACCTTGCTGGAACTGGCCAGCAATGAAGTCTGATTGATCCCCTGTGTTACTGAAAACGCCGCCCAACCGGGCGGCGTTTTTGTATTCTGCGCTTCATTTCGGTCTTGCCTTCCATTAATCCATATGTGAAGACTATATTCACATAAGAAATTCATGAGGAGGGGATTTCCCAATGTCGGAAAGCGAACTGCCGCTGAGCGGGCTTGTCGTTGTCGATATGAGCCAGTTTCTGTCGGGGCCTTATTGTTCGTTGCGTCTGATGGATCTGGGCGCACGTGTTATCAAGATTGAACGGCCCGATGGCGGCGACCTTTCGCGCAGACTTTATCTGAGCGACACGGAAATCGGCGGCGATTCCACGATTTTTCATGCGATCAATCGCGGTAAGGACAGTCTTGCGATTGACCTCAAAAATCCTGACGATCTCAACGCGCTGAAGAAACTTCTCACACAGGCTGATGTGCTGATCCAGAACTTCCGTCCCGGTGTTATTAAGCGTCTTGGCCTTGATTACGAGGCAGCGAAAGAAATCAATCCGCGTCTCGTTTATGCATCGATCAGCGGCTATGGCGAAGAGGGCCCATGGGTCGGGCGTCCGGGACAGGACTTGCTGGCGCAGGCGCGTTCGGGCCTGATGTGGCTCAATGGTGATGAAGGGCAGGGGCCGGTCCCCTTTGGTCTGGCGGTTGCGGATATGCTGGCAGGGGCTGCGGCAGCACAAGGTATTCTCGCTGCACTGGTCCGCCGTGGCATCACCAACAAAGGTTCGCATGTCGAAACCAGCCTTCTCGAAGCACTGGTTGATTTCCAGTTTGAAGTGCTGACCACCCATTTGAACGATGGTCGTCGTCTGCCAAAGCGTTCTGAGTTCCGCAGTGCCCACGCTTATCTTTCAGCACCCTATGGGGTTTATCCGGCGTCGGACGGCTATCTGGCGATTGCCATGATGCCGATTGCGAAACTCGCACCCCTGCTTGAAACAGATACACTTACGCCTTTCATGGACGATCCGAAGACCGCATTCGCGAAGCGCGATGAAATCAAACGTCTGATTGCTGCGCGTATTGCGGAGAAAACCGTCGATGAATGGCTCGCCATTCTGGAACCGGCCGACATCTGGTGTGCCCGCGTTCTCAACTGGGAAGAACTGCTCAAAAGCGAAGGGTTTTCAACCCTCGACATGCTGCAAACAGTCACCCGTGCGGATGATGTTTCCATCACCACGACGCGTTCGCCGCTGCGCATCAACGGGCAGCGCCCGAAGGTCGCACGCGCCGCGCCGCGCATTGGCGAGAACAGCAAGCAAATTCGCGAGGAATTCGGACTATGAGCACGATTAAGCTGAAAGGCATGACCTGGAGCCACCCGCGCGGCTATGATCCGATGGTTGCGGGTGCTCAACAATGGCTTGCTGACAAGGGCGTTGAAATCGAGTGGGAAAAGCGCTCGCTACAGGATTTCGAGACCTTTCCGGTTGAGGAACTGGCGCGCAATTTCGATATGATCGTGATCGACCATCCGCATGTCGGCCAGATCACCAAAGAAGGCTGTCTGCTGCCGCTTGATGTGCCGGGGCGCGAAGCGGAACTTGCGGCGCTTGCCGATGGCTCCGTGGGCCAATCTTTTCCAAGCTATAACTGGCAAGGCCGGCAATGGGCATTTCCAGTGGATTCAGCGACACAGGTTCAGGCATGGCGTCCTGACCTGATGGATGATCCGGCCATTTCATGGGGCGAAGTGCTGCGTCTTGCCCGCGCTGGCAAGGTGCTTTTGCCCTTGCGCTCACCGCATTCGTTGATGAGCTTTTATACACTCGCCGCCAATGCCGGAACACCTTGCTCAGTGGAAGGCGAACTGATCTCTGTTGAGGATGGCTCACACGCTTTCGAACAACTGCGCGAACTGGCTTCGTTGGTTGCGCCTGAATGTCTCGGCATGGATCCGATTGCCGTGTTTGAAGAAATGGCAGCGCCGGACTCTGAAATCGCCTGCTCCCCGCTGATTTACGGCTATGTGAATTACGCCATGCCGGGCTTCCGTGACCGGCTGATCCGCTTTGCCGATATTCCATCGGGGCCGGCGGGTGTTGCGGGTTCTGCTCTGGGGGGCACGGGCATTGCCGTTTCAGCCTTCAGCAGGCATCCGCAAGCCGCGATTGATTTTGCTTACTGGATTGCAAGCGGTGACGTGCAAAAGGGGCTTTATGCTGCTTCCAACGGCCAACCGGGGCATGCGGGAGCCTGGGAAGACGATGCAGTCAATGCTGCGACGTTAGGCTTTTATCGCGACACCCGCTCGACGCTGGAAGGCGCATGGGTGCGTCCGCGTCACGATGGCTATATGCCGTTTCAGGAAGCGGCCTCCGAGCGCATCAACAAGGGCTTGCAGCAAAACGAAAAGGCGGAACATGTCGTCGCCGATCTTAACCGGCTTTTCCGCGCAAGTTTTTAATCAAAAAATATTGGGCTGGCGATCAACTCGCCAGCCCAATCAGTTTATAGCTTCCAAAGGCGCCTTGCATTATCCGCAAGCAGCAGCGCCTTTTCGTCTTCGCTGCATCCTTTAATCAGCGCATGGGTTGTCGCCACCCATGTGGAAAGACCGGCATCGACATTGCTCGCTAAGGTGCAGACCGGCCAATCGCTGCCCCACACGATCCGCTCCCAGCCGAAGGACTGAATCACATGCTCGACATAGGGGCGCAGGGTCTCGACCGTCCAGCATTCAGGCTTTGCATAGGCGACCACACCTGAAATCTTGGCGACCACATTATCGCGCTGCGCAATCTCGGTGATGCCCTTCTGCCAGACTTCCAGCGCGCCCGATTTGATGTCCGGCACGCCGCAGTGATCAAGCACGAATTGCAGGTCCGGTGCGAGGTCGGCCAGTGCCAGAACCTTGTCAATCTGATGCGGGAGTGCGCAGAGATCAAAGGTCAGGCCCGTGCTTTGCAGCCGCTTGATATTTTCGCGAAACAAAGCACCTTCGGACAGTTCGTCCGGCACCACATGCAGCACACGGCGAAAACCTTTGATAAAGGGATTGCGCAGGCTCTGCTCCAGATACGCGGCAAATCCCGGTTCCTCCGGGCGACATGAGGCTATTGCACCTTTGATGAAGCCACCATTGGCGATGGAAATATCCTGAATATGCTTGGTTTCAGCTTCAATCGCATCCGCTGCAACGTCCACTTCCATATGCAATGCGGCATGAATGCCGCAGCGTTCTGCCTGTTGTCTGTATGTCTCAAACAGGAAGTCGCGGTTGAGCGCAGGCACGTCCGCAAGCCATGGATAATTGAGCGTGCTTTTGTCAATCAGATGCAGATGCGTATCGATAATCATAAAAACTCTCCTCCGATTGCATAATTTCAAAAAAGAAGAGAGTTTTCAAATACGAATTTACTCTTTAGCCTTAATCAGTTGTGCCAATATCTGATCCGACGAGCCTGGACAGATCTTTGACGGTTTTTTGCAGCAGGCTGATGGTCTGGGTAATGTCAGGCGCGGAAGCTGAATTCACCAAAGTCACATAGGGGCAGGTGAGGGCTGCAATACAGGAACCATCCGGCCCGAGAATGGGTGCGGAGAGGTTATAGACGCCCGCAACCTGTGCACTGGGCATCATTTCATAGCCGCGCTCACGGATTTGGTCGAGCCGCTCATAGAAGCTTTCATCGAGATTGCCGCTTTCGCCGTGTTTGACATATTCGGCGATCATCATCTTGCGCTCTTCCGGTGTGCGGAAGGCGAGCAGCACATGACCGGACCCTGTGTCAAACAGGCTGATATGTGAGCCGACGCGGATCGAAATACCCCAGTATTCCGGGGCTTCCTGCTGCGCAATCACCACAACGGAACCGCGATCAAACACGGCCAGCTGATTAGCCTGTCGTGAGCGATCCGCAAGTTCGCGCATGAAAGGGGTGGCAAAGGAAGCAAGTCTGCGTACCGGCGCATGAAGATGCGCAAGGCCAAACAGCTTGAGCGTCAGCGAATAGCGGTCACCTTCGAGCTTGGTCACGTAACCACGCTTCACCAGACGGTCCAGCATCCGGTAAAATTCGTTGGGGCTGCGGTCGAGATATTTGGCAATCTCGGCCTGACTCAAACCTCCATCGACACTGGCCAACAATTCGAGAATGTCCAGTCCTTTGTCGAGTGCAGGAGCGCGATAACGATCGTCTGTTTCCAAGTTCAGTCCCCTTATGAATATCTCATTTTATATGCGAATACCGCCGGCGATGAAAGACGGGATCATATCGAAAGCGCCTTGACCCATTGTGAATATTATGTTTGCATATAAATATAGAATTCACAATTGGGGGCGGATATGGGAGTGTCCGTCATGAGGAGGAAAGCATGAGGAATTTTACGACTTCTGTGCTGGCAGGTTCTGTTCTGCTGGCGACAGGGATGATTTCTGCGGGGGCGGCCGATCTTCCGGGTAAATTCGAAGGCGTTACAATCAACGCCAAGCTGATTGGTGGCCAGCAATATGAGGCGCTTTATTCGCGGATCGCTGAATGGGAAAAAGCGACCGGCGCAAAGGTCAATATTCTCTCCAAGAAGAACCACTTCGAGCTCGACAAGGAAATCAAGTCGGACATTGCATCCCGCTCCATCAACTGGTGCGTCGGCTCCAACCATTCCTCATTTGCCCCGCAATATCCTGACCTTTATGCAGACCTGAACGGCTTGCTTCCCAAAGAGGAACTGGAAGGCTTTGTTCCGTCCACGATCAAAGCTTCCACACTCAACGACAAGCTGGTTATGCTGCCGCGCGCGCAGTTTGACGTTTCGGCGCTCTATTATCAAAAGAGCCTTTACGAAGATGACGCCAAGAAGGCGGCTTTCAAGGAAAAATACGGCTACGATCTCGCACCGCCTAAGACCTGGAAAGAAGTGTCCGATCAGGCGGTATTCTTTGCTGATCCACCGAATTTCTACGGCACACAGTTTGCAGGCAAGGAAGAAGCCATCAATGGCCGCTTCTATGAAATGCTGGTCGCTGAAGGCGGCGAATATCTGGATGCTGACGGCAAACCAGCTTTTAACTCAGAAGCCGGTGTACGTGCGCTCGACTGGTTTGTTAATCTCTATAAAGACAAGGCTGTTCCGGCTGGCACCACCAATTATCTCTGGGATGAGCTGGGTGCTGGCTTTGCGTCGGGCACCATTGCGCTCAATCTGGACTGGCCGGGCTGGGCAACCTATTTCAACGATCCAAAGTCGTCGAAAGTTGCTGGCAATGTCGGCGTTGTGGTTGCACCTGAAGGTTCCGCGGGCAAGCGCACGGGCTGGTCAGGTCATCATGGCTTCTCAGTCACAGAATCCTGTGACAACAAGGATGCTGCTGCATCGCTTGTCTGGTTCCTGACCAATGAAGACTCGCAGAAGCAGGAATCAGCCGCAGGCACGTTGCCAACTCGTACTGCTGTCTGGGATTATGTGATCGAGCAGGCCGCTTCTGATCCATATAAGAAGGAAGTGCTCTCCGTGTTCCAGGAAACGGCAAAGACCGCGTTCCCGGTTCCGCAGACCCCATCATGGATCGAGATTTCCAATGCTGTCTATCCTGAACTTCAGGCAGCTATCCTTGGCGACAAGACCTCACAGCAGGCACTTGATGATGCAGCCAAGAAGTCAACGCTGATCCTTGAGGATGTAGGCGAGCTGTAACCTCGTTTAATACCCCCGTGGCTCGCCTTTGGAAAACCAATGGCGGGCCGTTTTGACAGGGTTTCCCGCTGATACACCGCCTCGGAAGAACAATGTTTAAACGAATTTCCCCGCCGGTTTTGCTTTTGCTTCCGGCCTTCATCATTCTCGCAGCGGTGGTTTTGTTTCCCCTCGCGCTTTCACTTTATTCAAGCTTCACGCCTTTCCGGCTGACGCGTCCTGACAGCCTGTTTACCTTTATCGGCCTGCGCAATTATCAGCGCATCATGACCGACTGGGTGTTCTGGGCTGCATTCATTCGCACGGTGATCTTCCTCACCATTGCGCTCAATCTGGAAATGCTGCTCGGCCTTGGTCTGGCGCTGCTCATCAACAAGGCCACCCATGGCCAGCGCCTTTTGCGCACACTGATGATGTTCCCGATGATGTTCTCGCCGGTTCTGGTCGGCTTCCAGTTCAAGTTCATGTTCAACGACAATATTGGTCTGGTGAACAATGCGCTGCAATCGTTAGGCATCACCAGTCAGGCTATTCCGTGGCTGATCGACGGCAATCTGGCGCTGTTTGCCATTCTGCTGGCAGAAGTCTGGATGTCCATTTCCGTATTCGCGATCCTCATTCTCGGCGGTCTTCTGTCGATGCCGCAGGATCCTGTGGAAGCGGCGCGTGTTGACGGCTGCACACCATGGCAGACCTTCCGCTATGTCATCTGGCCCTATCTGATGCCATTTGCGTTCATCGCGATGACCATTCGTTCGCTCGATGTGGCACGCGCTTATGACATCGTGAAGATTATGACCGATGGTGGACCGGCACGCCGCACCGAGCTGATCTGGACGCTGGTCGGACGCACCGCCTATTCGGATGCGCAGATGGGGCTGGCCAATGCCATGGCCTATGTCGCGATCCTGCTTTCGATCCTCTTCACCGTAATGTTTTTCCGCAAGCTGGCAGCCGCACGCGCGCAAATCGGAGCGGAGTGGTAATCATGGCTCACGCAACACTCTCTAATGATCAGCATCGCCTGCTGCGCCGCGTCAAAAAAGTCGCCTATCTCATTGGCCTGTTTCTGGCGATGGCGATCATCTGTCTTCCGGGTTTGTGGATCGTGCTTTCGTCGTTGCGTCCCCCCGTTGAAATCATGGCAAAGCCTCCGGTCTGGATTCCGCAGGAAATCACGCTCGATGCTTATTATGCGATGTTCTCAGGCGCAGGCGGTGGCGGTATTCCGGTCTGGGATTATTTCCGCAATTCGCTGATTATCTCGGTCACATCGACCCTCATTGCGCTGGTTGTCGGTGTTTCGGGTGGCTATGCCTTTGCGCGCTTCCGCTTCTTTGGCAAATCGACGACATTCCTTGGTCTCATGCTGACGCGTTCGGTGCCGGGTATAGCGCTTTCGTTGCCGCTCTTCATGCTCTATTCGCGTATTGGCATCATCGACACGCATTTCGGCCTGATTATCACCTATGTGGCGCTCAATGTGCCTTTCACCATCTGGCTGATCGACGGCTTCTTCCGTCAGGTGCCAAAAGACTTGGCGGAAGCAGCGCAGATTGATGGCTGCACACGCTGGCAGGCTTTCTGGCAGGTGGAGTTTCCACTGGCTGGTCCGGGCATTGCGACCGCAGGCATCTTCGCTTTTCTCACCTCATGGAACGAATATGCGCTGGCTTCCCAGCTCACCCGTTCTATTAATTCCAAGACCCTTCCTGTTGGTCTTCTCGATTACACCGCTGAATTCACCATCGACTGGCGTGGCATGTGCGCGCTGGCGGTTGTGATGATTATTCCGGCGCTGACCCTCACATTCATCGTTCAGAAGCATCTTGTTGCTGGTCTGACGTTCGGCGCGGTTAAAGGTTGATATAAAATGGCTCAGCTTTCCATTAAAAATCTTGTCAAGCGTTATGGCACTGTCGAAGTGGTGCATGGCATCAATCTCGAAATCGCCGACAAGGAATTTGTTGCGCTTGTTGGTCCTTCGGGCTGTGGCAAGTCCACGACGCTGCGCATGATCGCAGGTCTTGAAAGCATCTCGGATGGCGCGCTCGAAATCGGCGGCAGGCAAGTCAACGATTTGCCGCCGCGTGATCGCAACATCTCCATGGTGTTCCAGTCCTATGCGCTTTATCCGCATATGTCGGTGCGTGAGAACATGGGCTTCTCGCTCAAAATCGCTAAGCAGCCGCAGGCGGAAATCGACCGCCGCGTGAATGAAGCATCCAGCATTCTTGGCCTTGAAGCGCTGATGGAACGTCGTCCGGCGCAGCTTTCAGGCGGTCAGCGCCAGCGCGTTGCCATGGGCCGCGCGATCGTGCGCAATCCGGAAGTGTTTCTGTTTGACGAACCGCTTTCAAACCTCGATGCGAAGCTGCGCACGCAGATGCGCACTGAGATCAAGAAGCTCCATGCCAAGGTTCAGTCGACAGTTGTTTACGTGACGCATGATCAGGTCGAGGCCATGACGCTGGCTGATCGTATCGTCATCATGCGCGATGGCCATATTGAGCAGGTCGGAACACCGGATGAAGTGTTCAAGCGTCCGGCAACGCAGTTTGTCGCTGGCTTCATTGGCTCGCCGCCGATGAATATGGCTGAGGCAACGGTTCAAGGTGCAGAATTGGTTTTTGCCACGGGTGAACGTCTGCCAGTGCCCGCACAATTCAAAGCCAAGGTCACGGAAGGCGCGAAGGTGACATTCGGCCTTCGCCCGGATGATCTGTTCCCGACCGGCCACGGCATTTCTACCGGCGATGCCGGAACATCGCATGAGCAGGATATGACTGTCTCGATCACCGAACCGCTTGGCAATGAAACGCTGGTCTTTGTCGAGTTTGCCGGAAAGGAATGGGTGGCGCGCATGCTCAACCCGCGTCACCTTAACTCCGGCGAAGCGATCTCAATGCATTTTGATCTGTCGCAGGCGCATCTGTTTGATGCGGCAAGTGGTAAGAGTTTGGCGGTTTAATCATGGCACGGATTGAAAAAGTCGAACTGCGCATGGTTGACCTTCCGCCGAAGGTTAAGCGTACCGATGCGATCCAGAGCTTTGTCAGTCAGGAAACGCCAATCGTCACCATCACCGACAGCGATGGTGCTGTCGGCACTGGCTACAGCTACACGATCGGTACAGGCGGCTCATCCATCATGCGGCTGTTGAGCGATCATCTGGTGCCGCTGATTATCAACGAGGATGCCGATTGCATTGAGGCGATCTGGCGCAAGCTCGAATTTGCAACCCATGCCACAACCATTGGTGCGATTACGGCCTTAGCGCTTGCCGCAATCGACACGGCCCTCTGGGATCTGCGTGCGAAAAAGCAGAACCTGCCACTGTGGAAACTTGCGGGTGGTGCCAAGGATCGCTGTCCGCTTTACACGACCGAAGGCGGTTGGTTGCATATCGAGAAAGAAGCACTGGTTGAGGATGCACTAGTTGCCAAGGCCAAGGGCTTTTCCGGTTCCAAGGTCAAGATCGGCAAGCCGCATGGTTCGGAAGACTATGCACGTCTTGCGGCTGTTCGTGCAGCCGTTGGTAATGGCTTTGAGATCATGACCGACTGCAATCAGGGCTTTAGCGTGGATGAAGCGATCCGCCGCGCCGAGCGTCTGAAAGAACTTGATCTTGCATGGATTGAGGAGCCGCTTCCGGCGGATGATCTTGACGGCCATATCCGCCTGACCCGTTCCACACCGACACCGATTGCGGTGGGTGAATCGATCTATTCGATCCGCCATTTCCGCGAATATATGCAAAAGGGCGCGTGCTCTATCGTGCAGGTGGATGTGGCGCGTATCGGCGGCATTACGCCATGGCTGAAAGTGGCGCATACGGCTGAAGCTTTCGACATTCCGGTCTGCCCGCACTTCCTTATGGAACTGCATGTCAGCCTCACCTGTGCCGTGCAGAATGGGCGCTATGTCGAATATATTCCGCAGCTTGATGATCTGACCACAAAGGGCATGGAAATTCGTGATGGCCACGCCATTGCCCCATCGGAAGCTGGCATTGGTATTTCGTGGGATTGGGATTCTGTACGCGCTCGTTCGGTTTCCGAATTCACCCGCGAGATCGTGAGATCGTAATGGTTCAAAGAATGGGTATGGTGATCGGGCTGAAGCCTGAAAAGATCGCAGACTATAAAAAGTTGCACGCGAGCGTGTGGCCGGAAATTCTCGCACTCATTTCCGAATGCAACATCACCAATTATACGATCTTTCTCAAAGAGCCGGAAAACCTGCTGTTCGGCACCTGGGACTATGTCGGCACCGACTTTAGAGCCGACATGAAAAAGATGGCCGACAATCCCAAAAATCAGGAATGGTGGTCGGTCTGCATGCCATGCCAGAAGCCACTTGAAACCCGTAAAGACGGCGAGTGGTGGGCAATGATGGAGGAGGTTTTCCATCATGACTGAGGTCTTTGATCCAAAAGCCCTGCGCCAGTGGTGGCCGAAGCCCAAGCAGCCAAAGCCGATCGTGATTTTCGGTGCGGGCAGTATTGTCGGCGACGCGCATCTGCCAGCCTACAAGCAGGGCGGCTTGCCAGTTGCGGGCATTTTTGATCCCAATTTTGAAAAAGCATCAGCACTTGCTGATCAGTGGGGCGTGAAAGCTTTCGCAAACTTGCAAGAGGCGCTTGCGGTTGAAGACGCAATCTTTGATCTGGCAACGCCGCCCTCAGCCCATGCTTCGATCCTGTCGCAATTGCCGGAAGGTTCTGCGGTTCTGATCCAGAAGCCGATGGGCAGCGACTTGGAAAGTGCTACGAAAATCCTGAAAGTCTGCCGTGCGCGCAATCTCAAAGCCGCGGTGAATTTCCAGCTGCGTTTTGCGCCGATGATGTCGGCACTTTACGATGCCGTGGATAAAGGCTTGCTTGGCGAAGTGGTGGATTTCGACGCATGGCTGGCGCTTGCGACCCCTTGGGGTCTGTGGCCGTTCCTCAAAGGCCTGCCGCGCATCGAGATCGCCATGCACTCGATCCATTATCTTGATTTCGTGCGCGGTCTGCTTGGCAATCCGCAAGGTGTTCATGCCAAAACCATTGGCCATCCGAACCACGAAGTCGCCCAGACCCGCACGGCTGCTATTCTCGATTACGGCAACCGCGTGCGCTGTGCGCTGTCGATCAATCACGACCATGATTTTGGCCGCAAGTTTCAGGCCTGCGAGTTCCGCATTTGCGGCACCGAAGGGGCTGCCTATGTGAAACTCGGTGTCAATCTTGACTATCCGCGCGGGGAACCGGACGAGCTTTGGATCAAGCCAAAGGGTGGCGACGACTGGGTGCAGGTGGAGCTTCAAGGCGCATGGTTCCCGGACGCTTTCCTCAATCGCATGGCACAGTTGCAGCGCTTCGCCACTGGTGAAGATGCAGAACTGATCGGCTCGGTCGAAGATGCATGGCACACCATGGCGCTGGTCGAAGCCGCTTATCAGTCGAGCAGCCAGCCCGCCACGCCGCTCGCTGCAAAACCGGAGTTCTGATTATGTCTGAACAGACGATCTATTTTGAAGACTATGAGCTTGAGGCTCAGCGCATAACTTATGGCCGCACGATCACCGAAACGGATTTCGTGGTGCATGCCGGTCATACGGGTGATTTCTTTCCGCACCACATGGATGCGGAATTTGCAAAAACTCTGCCGGGCGGACAGCGTATTGCGCATGGGACAATGATCTTTGCAATCGGTGTCGGTCTGACTGCGACGCTGATTAACCCTGTTGCGTTTTCCTATGGCTATGATCGCCTTCGCTTCGTGCGTCCGGTGCATATCGGCGATACGATCCGCACGCGCGTGACGATCAGCGCAAAGGAAGACGATCCGAAACGGACAAATATGGGCCGCGTTACTGAGCGGTGCGAAGTGCTTAATCAGCGGGACGAAGTGGTGCTGGCTTGCGACCACATCCTGCTTGTTGAACGGAAGGCATGACTATGACGATACGATTTGATGGAAAAACAGCGCTGATCACAGCGGCTGCGCAGGGCATTGGCCGTGCCAGTGCTTTGGCATTTGCGCAAGCCGGTGCAAAGGTCTATGCGACCGACATCAACGAGGCAGCACTCAAAGAACTCGAAGGCGTTTCCGGCATCATCACACGCAAGCTCAATGTGCTTGACGAGGCCGAAGTAAAGACGCTCGTTGCCGAGATCGGTCAGGTCGACATTTTGTTCAACTGCGCGGGCGTCGTGCATGGTGGTTCTATCCTCGAAATGAAGGACGAAGACCTCGACTTCGCGATTAATCTCAACGTCAAGGCCATGATCCGCACGATTCAGGCCGTTCTGCCGGGCATGCTGGAACGCCAAGACGGCGCCATCGTCAACATGGCCTCCGTTGCTTCGAGCGTCAAAGGCGTGCCGAACCGTTTTGCTTATGGTGTCACCAAAGCGGCTGTCATTGGTCTCACCAAGGCTGTTGCTGCTGATTATGTTGCCAAAGGCATTCGCTGCAACGCCATCTGCCCCGGTACGGTTGAAAGCCCGTCGCTTCAGGATCGTCTGCGCGCACAGGGCGATTACGAAGAACAGCGCGCCGCTTTCATCGCGCGTCAGCCAATTGGTCGTATTGGTCAGCCGGAAGAAATCGCCGATCTCGCGGTCTATCTCGCAGGTGCCACTTACACGACTGGTCAGGCGTATAACATCGACGGCGGCTGGACAATTTAAGTTCGCTGCTGCAAATCCCCACAAGGAGTAAACTTATGAAATTTCTTCGTTATGGCGAAACGGGTCAGGAAAAGCCGGGCCTTCTCGATGCAGACGGCAATATCCGTGATCTTTCTGCGCATATCAGTGATCTGTCCGGTGCCGTTCTCAGCCCTGAAGCGCTCGCAAAGCTTGGCTCGCTTGACGTCAACGCACTGCCAAAGGTTGAAGGCAATCCACGTCTCGGCCCATGTGTTGCAGGCACTGGCAAGTTTATCTGCATCGGCCTCAATTATGCCGATCACGCAGCAGAATCCGGTATGGCTGTGCCGCCAGAGCCAGTTATCTTCATGAAGGCAACTTCGGCTATCGTTGGCCCGAATGATGATCTCATCATCCCGCGTGGCTCGGAAAAAACCGACTGGGAAGTCGAATTCGGTATCGTTATCGGCAAGACCGCGAAATATGTCTCGGAAGACGATGCGCTTGATTACGTTGCTGGCTATTGCACGCTGCATGACGTCTCGGAACGCGCTTTCCAGATCGAACGCGCGGGCCAGTGGACCAAGGGCAAGTCTTGCGACACATTCGGCCCGACCGGTCCATGGCTGGTGACAAAGGACGAAGTTGCTGATCCGCAGAACCTCAAAATGTGGCTCACGGTCAATGGCGAAACCATGCAGGACGGCTCGACCAAGACCATGGTCTATGGCGTGCGTTATCTGGTTTCCTATCTGTCGCAGTTCATGTCATTGCAGCCGGGTGACATCATCTCCACTGGGACGCCTCCCGGCGTTGGCATGGGCATGAAGCCCCCGCGCTATCTCAAGGCTGGCGACGTTGTTGAACTTGGCATTGAAGGCCTCGGCACACAGAAGCAAAACGTGCGCGCCGACGTTTAATTATTTTGGGCATGCCCCCAAACGGTTGAGGTTTGGGGGATCATGCTCGGATAACGGATAAAACATGACCAAAATTACTGATCTGCGCGTCTTCGATCTGCGCTTCCCGACTTCGCAAAGTCTGGATGGCTCTGACGCAATGAACCCGGACCCGGACTATTCGGCCGCTTATGTCATTCTCGATACGGATGACGAGGCGTTGAAGGGCCATGGTCTCACTTTCACCATCGGTCGCGGTAATGACATTTGCTGTCAGGCCATTCTTGCCATGCGTCATCTGGTGGTCGGCGTTGACCTTGACGTGGTCCGCGAGGCGCCGGGCAAGTTCTGGCGCCATCTGACAAGCGACAGCCAGTTGCGCTGGATCGGCCCTGAAAAGGGTGCGATGCATCTGGCAACTGGTGCTGTCGTCAACGCGTTTTGGGATCTGCTGGCAAAGCAGTCGGGCAAGCCGGTTTGGCGTCTGGTTTCAGAACTTTCCGCTGAGGAAATCGCCGACATCGTCGATTACCGCTATCTGACCGATGTGCTGACCCGTGACGAAGCTGTCGAAATTCTGCGCAAAGCAGAAAGTGGCAAGGCTGAACGTATCGCTAAGCTCGAAGCCACGGGCTATCCTTGCTACACGACTTCTGCTGGTTGGCTTGGCTATGATGATGAAAAGCTGCGTCGTCTGTGTCAGGAGGCCATTGATGAAGGCTTCAATCACGTCAAGATGAAGGTTGGCCGTGATCTCGAAGACGATATTCGTCGTCTCACCATTGCGCGTGAAGTGATTGGCCCGGATCGTTATCTGATGATTGACGCCAATCAGGTCTGGGAAGTCGATCAGGCAATCGCGTGGGTTAACAAGCTTGCCTTCTCTAAGCCGTTCTTCATCGAAGAGCCGACCAGCCCGGATGATGTTGCAGGACATCGCAAAATCCGCCAAGCCATTGGCGATGTGAAGGTTGCAACTGGTGAAATGTGCCAGAACCGCATCATGTTCAAGCAGTTTATCGCCGAAGGCGCTATCGATATCGTCCAGATCGATTCATGCCGCATGGGTGGCCTGAATGAAGTTCTGGCCGTGCTGCTGATTGCTGCGAAATACAACAAGCCTGTTTGGCCACATGCCGGCGGCGTTGGCCTTTGCGAATATGTGCAGCACCTGTCGATGATTGATTATGTTGCCGTTTCCGGCACTATGGATGGTCGCGTGATCGAATATGTCGATCATCTGCACGAGCATTTCATTGAGCCATGCATCATCAAGGATGCGGCCTATATGCCGCCATCACTGCCGGGCTTCTCAATTGAAATGAAGCCAGAGTCGATTATGCAATATACGTTCAAGGGCTGATACAAAAGCATTTGAGCTCGAAGCCGCGCTGCCGAAAATATCTTTCGTAGCGCGGCTTTTTATTATTGATCGCTTAAGAATACTCTGTTCCTTTGGGAACTGTTGATTTGGCAAAGGTGTTAAGATGAAAAAGGCAATTTGGATACTCGGTGCTTCCGTTCTTTTGGCGGCAACATCATCCGGCTCTGCGCAGGTTAGCGCTGAAGTCGGCGTGCTTTCTTGCGATGTGTCCGCCGGTATCGGCCTGATCATCGAGCAGAAGCAGAAGGTTAGCTGTACGCTGTCGAACGGCAATGGTTTGTCACAGCAGTATAAGGGGTCGATTGATCAATATGGTCTGGAACTGGGTGAAACGACCGGCGGCCAGATGACCTGGACTGTTCTTGCTGCAACCACAACTGTTGAGCCGGGCGCACTTGCTGGCACCTATGCGGGCGCGCAGGCGGATGCAAGCCTTGGCCTCGGCGCAGGCGTTCAGGTTCTGGTCGGCGGAACCGGCCAGTCTTTCACATTGCAGCCGCTGGCTGTCGATACCGAAAAGGGAACAGCTCTCTCTGCCGGTGTTGAAACGCTGACGCTGGAATATGTTCAGCCGTAAATTGGGTTGCTGATGGCTTCAAAAAAAGCGCACCAAAGGTCGGTGCGCTTTTTTATTTGAGCATTTCCATTGGGTCAATCAAACAGGAAAGGCACGGGCGATGATGGCGGCTTGGACAGCTTTGTCATGAGCCGCAAAGCACTGCGGCACGAAGGCCGCGCTCACGAATCGTCGCTTTAAAACCCCAAATGAAAGCATCGCAGAATGAAAAATCAGCTGTTGCATGGGAAGTATTGTGCTAAAGCACGTCGCAGCTAAAGGGGCTCATTTAGCATTTGCAAATATGCGGCAATGACACGCTTTAAGCGCGACATATTCTAGTGCTCCTCGCGATAAATAGAAGTATGGAAATCTTCAAAAGATGGAATGGATTCCTATAGTTTTGATGGGGTTCAAGGTTGTCGTATTAGGCGTGGCCATGTTCTTTGCCATCAAGTGGCATTACGATAAAGATAAGGCGAAAAAGGATAGCGAAACAAACCTACCGTAAGTATTCGCAAATCGCGAGCAACCATGTTTGAGGGCAGAATCCTGAAACTGCATGTCATACCACGGCTCGCCGATCCGCGCGACAAGCCCGGATTTACCAGAAGCCGAGTTTGCGATTTTGGCGCGGTGAGGCATTGAGGCATTATACCATTGCTCCCGAATAGCCCACTCTAAGCGGGCTTTTTCGTGCGCGTAATAAAATGGGCCTGCAATAACGCTCGTTCTTATTGCAAGATTGTCAGTTTGTTATGAATCTAAAAACGAAGGACTTTGGGGGAGTGTGAATGGTGCCCGGAGACGGATTTGAACCGCCGACACGCGGATTTTCAATCCGCTGCTCTACCAACTGAGCTATCCGGGCATCCTCGCAGTGATTTCTCACCATGTGGCGGTGTTGGTGTCCGCCGGAAGTGGGTGCGTTATAGCATTAAATTTCACGCTGTCCAGCACCCTATCGCAATTTTTATAAGATTTCTTATAAGCTTGCTAAACTACCGATTTGACTGTGGAAATCAGAGCCACACATACTCAGTTGTCGTTCTCTTCCTCTTCATCAATCGGCTTACCGGGAATCACATAGCTTCCCGAAAGCCAACGATTGAGGTCAATGCTTTTGCAACGCGGTGAGCAGAACGGATAAGCATCACGAACCGATGGCTTGCCACATTCAGGGCAGGGACGAACAGGGCGCAAGGGCGTGACGCGAGCGTCCGGCGCTGTGGAGATATCTTTCTTGTCGCTCATGGGATTTTCAGACCTTGCCGTTTTGCCAATTGGCGTAGACAGGATAGCCACCATCGGCCAGCAGGCTCACCGTTTCCTGCAAGGGAAGCCCCACCACGCTGGTGTAGGAGCCAACAAGCTTGACCACGAAGCTGCCTGCAAGTCCCTGAATGGCATAACCACCAGCCTTGCCGCGCCATTCGCCGGACGCGAGATAGGCGTCGATCTGCAAGCGCGTCAAACGCTCAAAACGCAGACGTGTTTCAACAAGTGTCTGGCGCAGATTTCCATTGGGCAGAACAAGGCAGACACCGGTAAAAACCTTATGCGTACGCCCTGACAAAAGACGCAGGCATTCCCGCGCTTCATCGTTGATCTCGGCCTTTGGCAAAATGCGGCGCCCGACGGCAACAACCGTATCAGCCGCAAGAACAAAAGCTTTGCCGAAATTTTCATCGCCCTGCAATTGTTCCTGCGCAGCCTTTGCCTTTTCACGCGAAAGCCGCCGCGCCAGAGAACGCGGATGCTCCGCACGCTGGGGCGTTTCATCAATATCAGCTGGCTGAATATGATCCGGCTCAATGCCGGCTTGACCCAGAAGCTCAATTCTTCGGGGGGAGCCGGACGCAAGAACCAGCTTATGTTGCGCGCTTATAGACAAGGCTTTTTCCGAAAAAGCGAGTGATTGGCTTATTTGAAGCGGTAGGTGATACGGCCCTTGGTCAGGTCGTAAGGGGTCATTTCGACCAGAACCTTGTCGCCAGCGAGAACGCGGATGCGGTTCTTGCGCATGCGGCCGGCAGTGTGGGCAATGATTTCATGTTCGTTTTCGAGCTTCACGCGGAACATTGCATTTGGCAGCAGTTCCGTAACAACACCCGGAAATTCGAGGACTTCTTCTTTCGCCATGCGATACCTGTTTCTTTCTTTGATAGAATTGGCCCGAAACCGGGCCATAGCTTTAAATTTGGCCGGAACCTATATGATTAGACGGCATTTGTGAACAACCGAATTGGATGATGTTATTTTGGAGCTAAACGCTCTGTAATCTGGTGCTTCAAACGGTCTCGCACATCACGATAAGCATCCAAAATCTGCCCGCGGCTGCCTGTAACAAGTGTAGGGTCCGGTGTCGGCCAATATTCGACATCGACCGAAAATCCGCGCATACGTTCAAGCACCGTATGATGTGCAAGCGGAGTGAGCGTGATGATAAGGTCAAAATAGCCATCCGCCAGCTCTTCCAACCCGCGAGGTTGCCGGTCATCAAGCGACAAACCTTCTTCATTCAAAACGGCATCAACAAACGGATCACGCTCACCGCGCTGCACGCCTGCCGACGCAATATACATATTGGGCGACAACAGCTTTCTTGCAAGAAGCTCGGCCATTGGAGAACGGATTGCGTTTTTGCCACAGACGAAAAGTATAGACGTGGGCCGTTTGGCAGCTTCGGCGTCTTCCGCTTTTTCAACCGCATCATCACCGTGCATTTGATCTCAGCCCCGCCAATGCAGCACGCATACCAGTGTGAAGAGACGCCGCGCCGTCGCAAAATCAACTTCAATCTTGCCGTTCAGACGCGTTTGCAGCGTTTGGGATCCTTCATTATGCAGGCCGCGCCGTCCCATATCGATGGCTTCAATCTTGCTTGGAGACGCGGAACGGATTGCCTCGTAATAGCTTTCGCACACCATGAAATAATCGCGAACGATGCGTTTCAATGGTGTCAGCGATAGAATGTGGGTCGCAACGTTTTCACCGTTTTCACGTGTGATCGAAAAAATGAGTCGCGTTTCCATAAGCGACAGGCGAAGCTTGTATGGCCCACCTGTGGCATCGCCGACCGGATAGAAGGTATTTTCCTCAATCAGATCAAAAATAGCGACTGCGCGTTCATGCTCGACATCAGGCGTCGAGCGCCCGATGGTTTCATCCAGCTCGACGTCGATCAATCGGGCATTAGGAACGCCGACAGTCATGATCCCTCATAGGTTGAGCCGGATGGCAACGGATTGCGCGTGGGCGTCAAGGCCTTCTGCGCGAGCGATTTCAATAGCGGCAGGTCCAAGCGCACGCAGCTGATCGGGACCGAGCTTTAGAAGTGATGTGCGCTTCATATAATCAAGCACCGACAGGCCGGACGAGAATCGCGCCGAACGTGCGGTCGGCAGAACGTGATTGCAGCCGCCGACATAATCGCCGATCACTTCCGGCGTATAGGCACCAATGAAGATTGAGCCGGCATTGCGAATTCGGGGCAGCAAGGCTTCGGGATCGGCAGTGGCGATTTCCAGATGCTCGGCTGCAATGCGATTTGCCAGCGGGATGGCAGCATCAAAGTCCTCAACCAAAATGACTGCGCCAAAATCGCGCCAGCTTGCCGCTGCCGTTTCTGCACGCGGCAAAGTTTTCAGCTGGCGCTCAACGGCGTCTTCAACAGCCTTCGCGAAAGGCTCGTCATCGGTCATCAGGATAGATTGCGCGGCCGTATCGTGTTCTGCCTGCGCGAGAATGTCGGCCGCCAGCCAGTCCGGATTGTTGTCCTTGTCGGCAATCACCAGCACTTCGGAAGGTCCGGCAATCATGTCAATGCCGACCGTACCAAAGACAATGCGCTTGGCAGCCGCAACATATGCGTTGCCGGGGCCAACAATTTTTGCAACCGGCGCAATGGTTTGCGTACCAAAGGCGAGAGCCGCCACAGCCTGCGCGCCGCCAACACGGTAGATTTCTGAAACACCGGCAAGGCGGGCTGCCACCAGAACCAGCGGGTTGAGCTTGCCATCAGGCGAGGGCACAACCATCACAATCCGCTCAACCCCTGCAACCTTTGCAGGCACAGCATTCATCAACACCGAACTTGGATAGCTCGCAGTGCCGCCCGGCACATAAAGACCGACGGCTTCTATGGCTGTCCAGCGCGAACCGAGTTCCACGCCAAGCGCATCGGTGTAGCGATCATCCTTAGGGAGTTGGCGCGAGTGGTGTTTTTCAATACGTTCATGCGCCAGTTTCAGCGCTTCAATGGTTGAGGCAGGTGCTTGATCGAAAGCCGCATCGATTTCTGCTTCCGTAACCCGAATGCCGGTTTTATTCAGATCGATACGATCAAAACGCAGCGAATATTCAATCAGGGCGGCATCGCCTTCGCGGCGTACACGATCAACGATTTCGCGGGCAGCGCGATCCACATCTTCAGAGACCTCGCGCTTGCCGGTCAGGAAAGCTGCAAAGTTCTTTTCAAAATCGGGGTCGGTTTGTCTGAGCGTCGTGACCACGCTGGTATTCCTTTAATTGTCGGTCCGGGCAAAGCCCTGTTGTCTTGTGTAATGAGAAATCTTGTCGTGAACCGCAATCAGGCGTCGTGTCGCGGTACGGAACTGGTTTCCCACGCAGCCCCCAGATCCGTCAGCTGCGCTTCGATACATTCCACATCCAGACGGATAGCGGCATTTGCTGAAAAAGTCAGTTCCAAAGTTCCAGCAGGTGCTTCACCAGGAATAAAACGAATGGCCAGCAGTGACAAAACCTCTTCGGGTTTCTGCCGGTCGATGCCGCTGCCTTTGACAGCCGTGACGCGGTTAAAATGCAAAGCAGTGCGGCGACGCTGATATTGCGGCTTTCGGAAAAGCTTCGGTTTGACCTTTTCCCACGCAAAGCGATTGAGTGTCAGCACGAAGCGCTTCTCCGCCGCCAGATATTGCAGATCTGACACTTTGAGAACCGCGTCCTGAAGATGGGCGGACAGGACCTGCAAATCTTCTTCATCCAGCGCCACAAGCTTCAACATTTCCATATCTGGCCCATATCTTGCGTTGTTCCCTGCTACTCTCAAATATCGTGTGTGCAACTTTGCATGTCAGCACAAAAAAATCGACAGGCTTTTCAGCCTGTTGACGAATAAGCCGGAAATGAAAGAAAAGCCGGACTGCATTAGGCAAATCCGGCTTTTAAATGATTAACCGCTGATGCGCTCAACATGAGCGCCACAGCGCGAGAGCTTTTCTTCCAATCGCTCAAAGCCGCGATCAAGGTGATAGACGCGGTTGACGGTTGTTTCACCCTCAGCAGCAAGGCCCGCGATAACCAGTGAAACCGATGCGCGCAGATCCGTTGCCATAACCTGTGCACCCTTGAGACGTTCTACACCTTCAACGGTTGCAGTCTGGCCCGACAAAGAAATCTTTGCACCCAGACGCGCCAGCTCCTGCACATGCATGAAGCGATTTTCGAAGATCGTCTCGGTAATGCGTGATGTCCCCTGTGCCATCGTCATCAGGCCCATGAACTGCGCCTGAAGATCGGTCGGAAAGCCGGGGAACGGATCGGTGGTTACATCGACTGGATGAATACCATGGCCATTGCGCACGACACGCAGGCCGCTGTTGGTTTCGGTGATTTCCGCGCCCGCCTGACGCAAGGTTTCAAGCGCTGCGGTAAGCTGGCTTTCCTGTGCGCCTTCAAGCAGCACATCACCGCCTGTCATGGCAACAGCCATGGCGTAAGTGCCGGTTTCAATACGGTCTGGGATAACGCGAACGCGTGCGCCCGACAGGCTGGTAACACCCTGCACATGGATTGTGTCGGTGCCTGCGCCGGTGATTTTTGCGCCCATGGCATTCAGGCAGTCGGCGAGATTGACAACCTCCGGCTCGCGCGCAGGGTTTTCGATAATTGTTTCGCCTTTGGCAAGTGCTGCTGCCATCAGCATGACGTGGGTCGCGCCAACTGAAACCTTTGGGAAGCGATAGCGTGCACCAACAAGGCCGCCCTTTGGTGCGCGCGCCTTTGCATATCCATTCTCAATGTCGATCTGCGCACCGAGCGCTTCAAGGCATTCGAGCAGCAGATCAACCGGGCGTGTACCAATGGCGCAACCGCCAGGCAGCGAAACGGTTGCTTCACCCATACGCGCCAGAAGCGGGCCGATGACCCAGAAGCTCGCACGCATCTTGGAAACCAGCTCATAAGGAGCAACGGTATCGACAATGTTGCGCGCCGTGAAATGGATGGTGCGCGAATAGGCGCCATTCTGATGTTCGCGGCGCCCATTGACGGAATAGTCAACGCCATGATTGGAAAGAATGCGGATCAACTGCTCGACATCGGCGAGGTGCGGCACGTTTTCAAGCGTCAGCGTATCGTCGGTGAGAAGCGAAGCGATCATCAATGGCAGCGCTGCATTTTTAGCGCCAGAGATAGGAATGACGCCGTTGAGCTTGTTGCCGCCGATGATTTTGATGCGATCCATGCTGTTTCACCTTCTGGGCCGAAGCTTTTGCCCGGCAATCGATATTTGCAAATTCCGCAGCACTTGAGACTGGCAGCGTTGCATTAAGAAATGACTGTTCATGCGGCGGAATTACGTCGAACACGAATCACAGTCGTATCGCGGTACCACCGAGAATTGATCTGTGCTTTTAACGCAGCCGCTTTCTATCTTCAAGGAAGGCTTTATTACATGATATTCTGCTTGAAAAGCAGCGCCGAACGCGCAGGTGCTTTTTAGCGGGGAAAGGTTCAGTCTATGTCTTCTTTGCCCGCGGTTATGCCATCATTGCGTTCATCGGCATCGCCTGCACGTCGTGAGCGCGATTGCACTTTGCGCCGCATGAGATTCGCACGCAATTGCTCAGCGCGCCGCTTCTCGCGCGGATCGATATGATTTTTTTTGTCGTCTTTGGTCTTTTTTTCGCTCATGGCTACTATGTACTCCGGTAAAAACCCTTCGAAAAGCGGGTTTTAAAGTGAGTATCCAATGATTTCCACATTAAGTGAAAAGAAATGCAATTGCTTGCTTGCGATTCACGCAATGATGTGGCAGAAGTCCGCCGCGTTCAAGAGAATGCTGCGGTAGCTCAGTGGTAGAGCACTCCATTGGTAATGGAGAGGTCGAGAGTTCAATCCTCTCTCGCAGCACCAGCAACCCCCTGATATTCAAGGCAAGTTTTCATTCCCGGTGGTTAGCCATAGGGAACAAATGCGCACCTCTATGCAGTGTTTGGCACACCTGTGCGGCACATATCTGGCACAGCCTGTTCCACTTCCGTTCTCAATTTCAGGTGATTTGCTCCAACCTTACGCTCAGATCGTATGGTTGAAATTGCTAACTGTTGGCAGTTTGAAAAGCGACACGGTGTCGGGTTTGCGCTCCCCGATTTTGGGGAGCAAAGAAACTGAAACGTGAAACTGTGCAAATTTGCATAGTTTAGCCGTTAAACGTCCGTTGAAATTATTCGCTGGTTTTCTTGAGATAATTCGGCTGAGACTTTACCGAAACGAAAAGATAATTCCGTCGAAAATGGTTGCAGGTTCAATTAAAACAGGGACTTGCAATCTCGAACGTGATTATTAAATTGATGCCGCTTGCCGGGGTCTTTAAAACCCTGTGGCTCCAAGGCAAGCGGCCCCGTGACGTTGGGAGACGTGCCGGGGCTTTTCAATTTCCGCCAGAATTGCTAATTGGGAGTGCGTTCAACGGTTTCTGATCATTTCGTGAACGCTCGGCCCCAGCACCCCCGTGTTGGGGCTTTTCTTTTGCCTTGACCACCCGCCGCGCCTCTGCCAGCTTGCGGCAAAGGGGCTTACATGCGGACAATCTTCATAATCATCAGTTGGATAGCTGTGGCGGTATTTGCCGCGTATCTCGCTGGCGTTCGCGTGATTGTCATTCAACCACTCAAAGGAATGCCGAGCGGCGGTACTGCTATTGTCTGGGGAATATCCGGCTATCGTCTAATAGACAGCCCTGACGCTAAATGTCGAAGAGACGAAGGGGCTGAAAATATTTATTGCCGGATCGCGGTAATGAAGGACGTTGCAGAAAACGGCAAAGTTCTGTTCAGGCTTCCGTACAGTGGTTTCTTAGAACAGGTATCAGATTGGTAGGCGGGTTTATGGGCGAATTTAGTCTTGAGATAGCAGAAACTTCTTTATGTGAGCAGTGCGAGACGGAATTAGAAATAAGCATTCCGTCTTGTACCAATTGTGGCGCCAATACCTATAGACGAACTTTTCCTGACTTTATCTCAGCTTTAGAACACTTTCATCTCCAAGACGCTCGATATGGTGGCTTAGTTTTAGGGCGAACAGGACCTGAAGATGACATCCCGATGTATACTTATGCAGGAAAAGGTATTTATGCCTTGGCCGGCTTAATGCAAGGTGGGGAATATATCTTATCTCAGGCTGCAACACTGAAGTACATGGAGCGCCTCCATGAAATTAACAGTGAAAAGGGTGAGCACTTAATTCCATTCTACCCGATGAATACCGAATATAGCTCTATCATCAATACGAATTTCATGCCCTACATGGGTGGGCTTTGGATTAGTGGGAGACAATTCGTAATCAATCGAGTTGCTACACAACGGCACTACGCAGAGTTGGAACACCTGAACTGGGAAGCAAATCAAGATCTTGCCTCCCAAAATCCGATAGTGGAAACCTAAGCCGCCTGCTTGAACATGTAGTCGAAAACAATTGGCGTGAGTTCTTTTGGTTGCCAACGACCACTGACGAGCCGCGCCATTTTCTCCCGACAATACGCGCCACAGTACCGTGCATTTGCAGCTTTACTGCTGAATGCCTTGAAACAGAACTCGCACTTATGGTCATAGACCTTTGTTGAACCATGTTCGTATTTGCATTCATTGGAACAGAAAAGCCGGTCGCGCCTGTCTGGTTGAAATGACTTTCCGCATTCCTTGCAGTTGCGAACGGGAACAATCCGCCTTGCATCGTTTCGGCATTTGACCGAGCAATAAATCTGCTTGCCACCATTGCCCCCCAGAGATGCAGGATGGAAGCTTGTGAGACAATGCGCACACGCCCTTAATTCCGTCCTGCTACGGGATATGATGCGATAGGCTGAATTGCCAATCTCGGTTTGCTGGTAATGACGCTCGAATTGCCGATGCTCTAAAGCTGATCGTGCGCAAACTTCCGAGCAGAACCTATCTTTGCGCGTTCCAGAATAGGCTTCCTCCGGTAAGTCCATAAAGCACCACAGGCAGTTTTCGCGTGGCGTGGTGTACCAAGCTTGCGCCTGATCCCATGTTGGCCGCTTTGCCCCCAGACGATGAAAAGCCTCGTTGATCAAGCCCTCTGCCTCAAGATCGGCTTTGTTCCATCCGTGCCCTTTCATGCACAATGCCGAACGCAATCCGGCTCTCATTGTGCCTTCATGCTCGAACGGTGACGAACGCCAGTCCCGCAAGGCGTCCATGATTTCGCCTATGCGTGTTTCTCTGGCTTCACCATTGAATATCTTGCCCGATGAGCGCCCTTTCTTGATCCTCATCCGAACACCGCGTCAAACAGTTCAGGAGTGAGTTCCTGTTGTGAGATTGTCGGTGTTGTCTTCACGCCGCTGCGTTCCCGCTCACGTCTTGAATAGAAGTCATCCGTATAGGCAGCATCCATCAGTCTGAGAACTGCCACGTGGTCGGGCGACATGTTCCAGCGATGCAAACGGGCATAGGCTTCAATATCCGCGTAGGTGATCGGATTTGGCCCGTTCTGATGCCATGTGCGGGCGGCGTTCAAATCCATAAACCAGCCCCAGACCAGTGAGCCACCGGGCGGCACTGGAACCGATTTGGACGATGCGAGCGCTTGCTTGATTGCAGCGACCATAGCTTGTTGAAGGCGATTAACTGCGCTCATCGGATCAATCCTCTCCGGTTTGCTTCCATGCTGTCGCGCTTAAATCGGGAAGGCCCAGACCTGTCATATCGGGCGATACCCTTCTGGCTCACCTGTTCAGCAATCCCAACCATTTCAGCTTTGAGGTTCATGTTTTCATCAACCGACACACGCACATCAGCGACGTAGGGAACCTTCTCGACCGACAAACCACCGGATGCACCAAGCATATGATTTGGGATCACCTGAGAGTTACGTGGCAGATTGACCAGTTCCGGGCCACGTTCACCGACCAATGCCACGCCACCCGGCGCTGCGTTCGTGCCTTTCGCAAACTTAGGGATAGGCGGGAAATAGTTCGTACCAAAGCCAGAACCGCCGCCGAATATGTTGCCAAAGATGCCTCCAAACCCACCGCCGCCGAATAGAGCGTCAAGGCCGCTATTCAGGAACCGATCAGCCAGACGGCCAATTGCATCAATCAGCACCTCAGTAGCATCGGCACCACTTAGCATTCCAGAAGCAAGCGTTCCGGCGAACTCACGGCCAGCGTCATTGAGTTCCTGCATGGCGGCTTCTGACTTGTTCCAAGCCTCGGTCTGGCGATAGGTGCTTTCAACCAGTGCCTCAATTTGCTTCTTTTCCTCACCCGTTGCAGCGGCACCGGCTTGGCGAAGGGCAATCATTTTCTCTTTCTCAATCGCGGATTTACCGACGAGAGAGGCTTCAAACTGCAAATCTTCGATCAGGGCTTTGACGGCTTCACGCTCACGATCTGCGGCTCTTGCTGCCTTTTCGCGCTCACGATCTGCATCAGACTTCTTGCTGCTGCCGGGCTTTTCAGGCGGTACGTATGGCTTGAATGTCGGACGAAGTGCATTGTTCGCCTTGGCTTCATCCTCGGTGCGCTGGCTCAAGATTGCGATAATCTTATCTTCTTCGGCGTTGAGCGCGTCCATGCGCTGCTTGAGTTCACCGATTTGACCTGTGAGAATGCCGGGCGAGCCGCCGCCGCCTTTTGTCAGTGCATCGCGTTCGGTTTCAGCCTCACCAATTTCAGCAGCAAGGGCATTCTTCTCGCCCATAATCGCGGTCTGGCGGTTTTGCAGGGTGCGGCGCGTCTGGTTTTCAAACTCCCTGAATTTATCCATGAAGTCGAACAGTGCTTGCGCAGCGTCAACAATTGCGCCCTTCAACACAGTGCCAACGGTTGTCGAGATTTGATTGAACTTCTTGTCAATCTCAGCAGCCCTATCAATCCACTCCTTGTCGAATATGCCGCCCATCTTATTGGCTTCATCAATGGTTGCAGAGATACCTTGACGGCCTTGCTCAATGAGCCGCACAAACTGCTCGCCACCTGAACCGCCCAGAAGCTCATCAAAGATGCGGACGCCTGCCGCTGTGTCTTTCAGCTGTCGGGTGCGCTCAATCAGTTCCAGCATGAACGCGGAAGGGTCTTTGATACGCTGCTTTACTTCGTCTGGGGACATCCCCAGACGCTGGAAGCTTTCAGCAGCCGAACCCTTGCCAGTCTGAATATACTCATCAGCGCGAAGGTTTAATTCTTTGAAGCCGTCAATCATGGCATCAATGCCAATCTTGTTCTGATCAGCAACATATCGCCAGCGCTGGAAGTCCTCGACATTTAAGCCGGCTGTTTTGGCTTCACGGTCCAATTCGGCAAAAGACGATGTGACGGTTTTCACTGATGCAGTGATAGCAGCCAGCCCAGCCGTGGCTATACCGCCCACCAAGCCAAGGCCGAATGCCTTGCCATAGCCGCCCACCTTTGTGCCAATGGTTGCGAATGCCTGATTAACCCGGCTTGCGGATCGTTTGGCATCCTGTTCCATCTGCGCAGTTGCAGAACGGCTACCCTTTTTCATTTCCCGATAAGCGGCATTGGCGACACGTTGCGCCTTGTTCATACCTTTTTCGAGTTCATTCACACGTGCCTCAAGCAATACGACGAGGCGTTCTTCGTTCTCAGCCATTAGATAAAGTCCTCAATATTGCCTTTGAAAGTGTCATAGCTTGAGCGTCCGCTGTCGCCTTCTGAGCAACGCGAGACGGCCATTGCAGCAGCCACAGCGCCGTCGATGGAAAGCCATTGTTTGGGTTTCGTGAACTTGGCGACATGGCCCTGATCGTTTCGCTTGACGACCACGTTTGAAAAGCAGTGCCGCAATACCGGATGACCGCCGTGACGGAACTCACCGGCCAGAATAGCCCGTTCAAGCTCATGAATGGCTGGCATCATCAGGGAAGGCACCTGTCGCATGTCCACGGCTGGCAGGCCCATATCCAGCAGCTTAGGCTGCACCTGTCGCGCAAGGTACGGATCGAATGCGATTTCCTGCACGTTGAAGTCTTCGCACAGTTCAATGATTTTGTTTTCGATTGCCTGATAATCGATTGTCGGGCCTTCTGTGGCTGTAATCAGCCCATCATCCACCCAGCCACGATAGGAACCGCCTGACATATCCTCACGCTCATCCACGTTCGTCTCAGGGCAGAAGAACCAAGGATGTACGACATAGCCGTCAGCATCGCGCCAGCAAGCCAGAATGACGGAAAGATCGATTGTCGATGAAAGGTCCACACCGATCCAGCACGGCAATTCTTTGAGGGCATCAAGATCAACGCGGCCTTTTCCTGCATCATAAATATCCATGTCCACAAACGGGTCTGTGGCAGCATCCAGCCAGATGTTGAGCTTTAGCTGTCGAAGTGATTGACGCTCGCCCACGCTGCGCTCTGAGCGTTTGGCATGGCGTCTAAATCCATCAAGGGACGGATAGCCGTGGCGCAAGCCGGGATTGACCTCATGCCAGATGTTTTCATCACGCCAGTCATCATTGCGATCAGCTTCAAAGATAATCGGGAGAATAGACGGATCGTCCACCTCACCACGCGCAACCTTTCGCGCATCCTCGACCACGTCCCACGCAAGATTGTCCTGTCCACGTCCTGCCGTGGTTGCGACAACCAGCAACGGGTTATCGGTCTTATCCAAGCCGGTTGTGAGTGCTTCCCAGAGGTAACGGTTCGGCCAGATATGGATTTCATCGGCAAGGACGAATGCAGGGGTGCGGCCGTGCTGTGTGCCAGCATCGCCCGATATGACTTCGAGAAACGAGCCTTCTTTTGGATAAACAATTTTCTTGGCGCTGTTGTGCGCGTCATAGACACGGGTTGCAGCCGTGACACGCTTGTCAGCCCGGATGATCCCCAGAGCCTCCTTAAACGCGATACCCGCCTGTTTACGGTCTGCTGCTGCGAAGATGCATTCACCTTCAGGCACGCGCTCAGGCCCGATTGTGTGAAGCAACGCAAGGGCAGCGGCTAACGATGTCTTGCGATTGCCACGCGGCAACAGCAACACAACAGTTTTCACCACACGCGAACCGTCTGGATGACGTGGCCCATAGATGCGCCTGACAATCCGCTCCTGCCATTCGTCCAGCTGAAAGGCATTCTTCGGAAGGATGGACTTCGGATGACGCAAGGCGCGAAGGAACTGCACGGCGCGTTCACCGCGTCCGAACGGGTCTTCAATCTCCGAACCGTCATATATCCAATGGGGATAGGTCTTCGCCGTCATCGGAAGCCTTTCTCACGGCTGGGCGCGAACGCGACACAGGTGTTAATCCGAGTTCGGCGGCAAGCTGTCGGGCCGTGGTCATAGCCTTATCCTGTGCGCGGAACAGTGGCGGCTCAAATCCCTCTTGCAGTTTCGCCTCAAGCTCACGAACGCGGCCCATGGCAATGCAATAGTTTTCGAGCGATCCAATATCGCCATTGGTCAAAATACGGCGCTCGATCAGCCCTTTGATAACCCTGCGCCATTCCTTCTTTGCAGCATCAGAGAACCAAGACGGCGGCGATGGAACGCGCTGCATGGCGTCATTGTCGATGACAAGCTGTGGTTTCGTTCCCTTCATTCCGGCCTCCTGACACAGCGGACTTCCAACCCCTGACGGCGACCAAGCTCCTTGACTTCCTTGATGTCGTATTCACCGCCGCCATAAGTGATGCGGTCTTCAGGCGTCACACCGTCAATAAATCGGGTACGAAAAATGATGACAGTCTCGTCACTCGCACCATACGAGCGGATAAATTCCTCAGTGCTTGCCTGCACGATCTGGGCGCGAATGTCCGCGACCTTCGCCCATACCGGGTCTTGACCGCCATGGCCGTCATCTGTGTAACCGTCCGGGCGCTCGACACGTATCAGCCTATCCAGTTTACCGGCTCTCATGCGACCTCCTGAACGATTGCCCTGACAGTCACGACACCATGGCTAAAATCTTCATCGCGAAGAAACAGCGTGTCAGACACAAAACAATCGGCAAAGTGATAGCCGTCCACGGCCTCAAATCGGGCTTTCTTGACGGCTTTGGTTATGGCTGCGGCGATGAACTTTGCACCGATCAAGCCCGTTTCTTTCTTCCAGATATGCAGCGTGTGATAGACGGTCGTCACATCGCGCTCGATATAACCAGCATCCACACCCTGATCGGTGCCAATGGTGATTGACGGTTCGACAACAGGCCGCGCATTCCGGTCCAGAATTTTCATTGCAGGCACCAATGCAGTCACGCCAACGTCTTCACGTAGGCGCTTGAGCAAGGCATCTTGCAGAGCGATTTGTGGGCTGCTCATAAAATGGTCCTCCTGTGCAACCAAAGACGATGCGCGTGACCGGGTTTCTTACGAGCCTTGCGCATGATGCGGCGCACTTGCAGCGTCCACATGAAACCGCGTAGGCGATGAATGAATGCCTTCATCACTTGCCCCAATTCTTTTTCACGGCGCGGGAAATGGCCGTCTTGATTGCCTTGGTTGCCTTCGGATTGCGCTCCCTCACTACGGGCCAGAAGAACGGTTGCTCTTTCGATTTCTTGGTGCCGAACTCGACCAGATGCGCATAGCGCACGTCCTTGTTTCCAGCCGTCACCGCTGCCGTGGTTTCAGGGATGACAACCTCACCGCCCGGCTGCGAATATGGCGGGGTGCTTTCTTCCGGCCCTGTCACGACGATGCTGTCACGCAAAGCACCGCTGACATGAGGGGCTTTCTCCTTCATCTCTTTCGCCATGAGCTTAGCTTGAGAAACAACCGCCTTCACCGCTGCCTCTTTCACCTGTCCGGGAATGGCGCGAAGTCGATTGTTCAAACGTGCAAGTCCACCATCATCAGCCATGTCAGAAGCTCCATTTCCTGAACTCATTGACGATAGGCCAGACACCAAACGGCAATTCCTGCGCAGACACACCAACCAGAACAGCCTCGCGGTTCTCGTACCAATGCGCTGCCGTTTGATAGATCACCTCAACCAATGCAGCAGGCACCGGCTCCTGATCTTGTCCGCCATAGGTTTCAGCCAGTTTGAAGCCAAGCAAGCTTTCGATGTAGCTCTGCGCAGCGACCAGCTTCCGGCGCAACAGATTGTCATCACCCCCGCCCTGATCAGCCGTCAAATTCAGTTGCTCTTTCAGGGCTTCCAGTGTTAAAAACTCATCCATTCCCGAAAACTCCATTTAGATGCTGGCTTGTGCCGTGGCCCCCCCGCCGGTGCCCATGAGGGGTCGAAAGTCTCAGACCAGCCCCCCCCCCCCCCCGGTGTTTCACGGTCGATGTTTCACGGCTCATCATGCTGCCCTCACGATGTTTGATTGCAAAAGCAGACCGAATGACCAGCTAACGACACTGTTGGCCTCGTCCATCACCTGATTGGCTGACACCACATGAGCAACGAACATGCGTCTGGCACCATCTGCGAGCATGATCTGGAATGAATAGGGATCGATGCCATGCTCTGCGGTAAGCATAAGCAACTGGCCTTCGTCTTCATCGTTCTGCGCTGCGACCACTTCCATTGTGTAGGCTGGTCGCGCCACCTTCTGATGATCAGGGATAGGCGGATTGTCTGGGTCGTTTGGATCAGGCAGCGTGGTCGCCATGGTCTGCCACTCGCCACCGATACGACCGAGGCTTGTCAGGCCGTTAACCCTTGTCCACGCATCACCTGCGAAGTCAGACGCAATAACCTGCTGCGCTGTCCATTCCTCACGAACAGTGCCTATTGAGAATGATGCGCCTGACGTTGCTATATGCATGATTAATCCTCAGCGCTGACACGAACGATGTTCGAGTTAATGCCAAGGGTGACATTGAGCTTCATCACATTGTTTGCCGTGTCCAGTGCTTCGGCTGCACTCATCACCTTGGCGATGAATAGACGCTGTGACGGCGTTCCGCCTGCGGGAGCATCATTGAACTCCAACTTGAACGCATAGTCGTGAATGGTCTTCTCTGCGGCGATAATGGCAAGCTGTCCAGCATCGGCATAATCGATACCAAGAACGATTTCCTGATTGCCAGCGTTCCGGGTGCCTTTCAGCTTCTGGGTGCGGCCTTTGCCGATGTCATCAAAGGTGACTTCCGTCGATGTGTCGCCAATAGTGCCAAGACCTTCGAGATTGTTCACACGAACGAATGTCTGAGGCGTGAAGTCTGCCGCAACAAAGTCGTCGGGCTTTGCGTCCAATACACCGCCAATAAACAGCTTTGTGCCTGATGTTGTTACTATAGGCATGATTTGCCCTCGCTAAGTTTGCGCCGCTCCTGTGCGGCTTCGATTGCATTGCAGCTCTGACAGCCGGGACGCCAGTTTGAGCGCACCATGCGAAGATCAGGCCGTGTTCGGATTGATTGGATGTGCATCACTACGGTGGCTTTCGATCCACACCGCGCACAGCACTGGTTTTCAGGCTGGGAAAGAAAAGCCTTAGCCTCTCTCTCCCATTCCCTGTCATAGCCACGCTGGGTTGCATTAGGCCGCTTCTTATCGAAACGGGCTTTGCGCTCCTTTGCTAAACGCAACACTGTGGCGCAAGGGTTCTCACGGGTGTGAGCCTTACGACAATGCTGGCATATCGAGGGAGCGCGGCTTGTCATATCAGGCCACCGGCGCGAGTGCTGGATGACCGAGGATGGCGACCACGCCAAGGGCGATGCTTGTGCCGCCTGCCTTTGTGGCAACCGCACGAACATAGCGCTTACGCTTGGAGCCGATATAACCGATGCGATAAGCTGCATTGGCTTCCAGAGTGGCAGGAGCGCCGCCCAGAATGTCCGCTGCCGCCACATCAGCCCAGCCGCTTGTTCCGGTATCGCTTTCCTGAAGCTTGATACCAAAGTCGCCAGCCGCATCGATTGCGCCGGTATTGACCACGAATAGAGCGCTGTCGAAGCCCTTAAGGTCCACAGTGATGCCATTCGTGTTTGCGGCCACTACTGCCGGGGCAATAGCCTGAACGGCCTTGTTGTCGTGATAAGTGTCTTTCATGGCTTGAACTCCTTAGCTCGCAGCGATCTTGAGGAACTTGACCGCATTGAAGTCGCCAGCACCGCCGCCCACGCGCTTGTAGACGTCGAAGACAATCCGGCCCTTCTGGGTGAGTTCATCACGGTTGATACGGACGCCCTGACGGTCCACGATGACGTAACCCTGACGGAAGTCGCCAAAAGCGATTGGCAGGGTGTTTGCGCCAATGTCGGGCATGGTTTCGTCAATCTCGACGCGCTGGCCGAGAAGCGGGTGTTCAATGCCTTCGATCAGATTGCCAGTCGGTGCCCAGAGATAGCGGCCATTCTCATCCTTGATCTGGCGCAGGCGGATTGCCGTGTTGCTGTTCATCAGGAATGCTGCATTGCCCTTGTATGGGCGGCGCAGAGTGGCAACGAGCTTGATAAGAGCATCGCCAAGCTGGCTATCGGACGGGCTGGCGCCTGAAGGCACATACTGGAAATTGCCCCATGCGCGTTCAAAGTCCTTTTCCTTCGCAGTCGGATAGTCGAGCAGACCACGCGGGGAACCGTCCACACCATCGCCGGTCATGAAAGCTTCGCCTTCAGTTTCAGCAAAATCGTGCGTGGCGTTGTTGATCAGCCAGGACGCAATGTCAGTGGCAGCATCATCGAGCAGATGACGGGTTGCGACAGGAGCGGCATAGAGTTCAGCTACACCATACGAGTGCTTGATCAGTTCAGGGCGAGCCGTGTCCTGTGGACGCTCTTCGCGTTCCGATACCCACTTAGCACCGCGTTTACCCATCGAGTAAAAGCGCTCGTACTTGTCGGTTGAAATGCTGACAACTTCCGCAAGGCCGCGCATAGGCGACAAATCGGTCATCAGTGTGCGAATTGTCAGGTCAACAGTCGGAAGGACGAAATAGCCGCCTTCTGGGTTGTTGTCCGATGCCGCCGCCTTCACTTCAACGTCAGAGCCGGTTCGGGCGAAGTGCGAGAGTGCCTTGCGCTCGATGTCGTTCTGCTCTTCATTGCTCTGCTTACCGCTGATGCGACCAGCCTTCTTTTCGATTTCGTCAAGACGATCAGTGATAGCCTTCACATCAACGCCTTCAACCTTCTTGAAGCGCTCATCAATCGATGCGCTCAGGTCAGACAGCGCCTTGGTGACGATATTTGTCGGATCGTCCTCTTCGCCTTTGAGGGTGATTGCCACGCTGCCTCGCAGCGCCTGCTTCGTGACATGGTTCATGTCAGTTTCTTCCAATCTGCGCGGCTGCGCGTTGAATAGCAGCGGCGATACTCAGCGCCTGAACTGCCGACTTGGCCGAAGTCACCTTCGCGCCGGGATGCATCGGAATTGTCACGAGGGACGCTTCCAGAAGCTCAAGGGATTTGATTGTGCGGCCACCGCCTGATCGGCTGGTCGCCTGCTTGGTGATGAAGCCAATGGACACACCACGAACAGCACCCGATTTGACCAGTGCGCGGACTTCACGAGCGCGGGGCACTTCATCAATCAGCAGCTTACCAGTGAGGTGCAGACCGTCTGATTTTTCCTCTGCGATGTCCCATGTGCCAATCGGGTCGTTCATGTCGTGGCCGAATAAAAGTGGAATGGGCATCTTGGCCGATTTGAACGCACCGGGCAGGATGTCATCGCCCACGCGGTCGGGTGTGCCGAACTTCCAAGCAAGCCCGGTTATCAGGCCGCTATCGTCGGCAATCATCTTTGTTTCAACGAATAGCCGATCCATCACATCACCTCACGAAAGAGAGAGCGGTTGCTGGCAAAGGTATCGACCTGTGCTTCAACCCATGACACGCGCAGCAAGCGAATGATGTTCTTGTGGCTGAGAACGTCGAAGCCGCCATGCTCGTCAGGGATTTCCCAGCGAACAATAAGACGTGCCAAGCTATTGAGCCGTGCGCGTTCACGGTCTTCACCGGACACAGTGCCGTCATGCCGGGTCATTTCCATAAGCTCGTCGGTCATGGCGATACGCGCATCATGAGCCGTCTTGCTGTCAGGCCCGACAATCGTCAGCCTGATCCCGGTTCCTTCGCCTGTGACTGGATCGGTAAGCTCGCATACGCGCCCACGATCCTGTTCCGCCACGTCAGCGAGAATATCTTCAAGCGTCTTCATTCTCATCCTCTTCGGGCTTTTTTGGACCGTCTAAAGCAGGGCCACCGTTGTGACCGATGCCTGGCTGACTGGATCCAGTGTTTGGATTTTCAAAGGTGTCGCCATCATCGACCGGCTCAAGATCAAGCCAGCTACGGGCCTCATTGCGGGTCAGAACCATTGAAGAGCGCAACGAACTGATTGCAGTCGCACGAGCCGTCAAATCGACGTTGGTGAAGTCGTCACGATCAAATCGAATGGCGAATTTCTTTCGCTCATCCTTGTTGAACAGTGCCCGGCGCAATGCGCTTTCGAGTGATTGCAACCATGGCTCAAGGCACAGCTGCAAGAACTGGCGATGCATTTCAGCACTGTTTGACCAAGTGGCTTTTGAAAGGTCGCCAAGCAATGTTGCTGGCAGATTGAAGGCGCGAGCTATTTCCTGCATTTGGAAAAGGCGAAGCTGCTGGAATTGAGCATCAACCGATGACATGGTCATAGGCACCCACTCAGCATCATCATGCAAGATTGCAGTTCTGCCTGAATTGTCAGGGCCTTCCATTTGCAGGCGGAAGGCATCGATCATGTTCTTTGCGCCTTGATCGCCAAGGGGCTTTTTGGTGCGCAGAATACCGCTAGGACGCGCACCACGACCGAACAGCTTTGCAGCGTGTTTTTCCATGACGATAGCAACGGCAATGGCCTCACGGCACAGTGTGACCGGGGATTTGTCGAAGGTGCCTTTGAGATGGATTATTTCGGATGCGTTACGAACAATGCCGTTAATCCGATAGCGGGGCTGCAAGGTATCATCTGGATAATCGACATTGATAAAGCCGGGGCGATACCGGATCATTTCAAGCGGACGCTGGTCAGAGCTGCGCGTGACCAGTGCAAGCCCACCCTGATCACGACAAAGCGCATCAACCATGATCGAACGGATAAATTCAAACCCACTCGTCCAGTCGTTCGCATCGTGGCGCAGAAGGCTTAGAGCCGGATGATCGGGAGCTTCTTTCTCGGTGCCATCGGCGGCAATCTCAACCACCTTCACCTTGAGGCTGGCGGCGGCTTCCGAAATGGTACGGACAGCGGTCGCAACAGCAGGGACGCGCAGAGCAGTCTCTATCGAAACTGGAATGCCGGTCGCAGTCGGCGCACCCTGTCCGATTAGATCAAGTATCTGATCGTCGGTAAGTGCTTTCTTTCGATAAAAGGGCCATATCTTCATGACCCAGAACATGAGCGGGAACGGCTGCGATTGCCATTCCCGAAAATCAGTTAATTGACGGTAAAATCAGTTACTTACGCTATTTCGGATCGTTCGCATTCAGCCAGACAACAATTTCCGTCCGGGTGCAGTAATAACGCCCTGCCTTCATACGAATTGGAGCATCCTTTCTCAAGGCCAATTTTCTCACAAAGTCATCAGACACGCCCATGTATCTCGCTATGCTCGCAGCGCCCCATAGAGCCTCGCTGGCAAGCGTTGAGCGTTTTGGGGTGGTCATATAGCCGGAAGCCCTTGGCGAGCCTCCAGCACCTATCCCTGCCGTCATTTCGTCGTATATCTCCGGGGTGAGTGTCTTCAAATCGCTCTGCTCCTGATTAGCCTTGCTTCTGTCGCTGCTTGGCTGGCTTCGAGAACAGTCAGGCCGAACCGCTGGCGCAGTCCTTCCATGACCGGATGCGGCTTTTCACTGTCAGGCGTTACAGCAAGCCATTGTGCGGCCTCGACAACGCGGGGATTGCTTTGCTCGGTCATGCTGCACCTTTCATCGGAAACGGAATGACGTTTGATTGTGGAACTGGCGGCTCACTATCCCACGCCTTAAAAATATCGGTCGGCTCTGGATAGGGTGGATGATCAGCGATACTTGCAGGCTTTCCATACCTCAATATCCAGTCAGGCAGGGGCGGTAATCCTTGATATTCGGCGCGTTGCTGGATTGACACTGGGGATGATGGTTCGTTCCATTCACGAGGAACAATATGATCTGCGCGGAAGCGAATGATGTCTCGCATAGGCTCAGGATAGAGGTCAGCGTAATGTCCGCCGTTCTGAATGCATTTCACCAAGTTCTCAAAACCGGCATGCTGCAAAGCCATATCAGTTAAAAACGTATTGTTCTGTTTTGCTGCCTTTGTACGGAAATCCGCAAAGCCCGTACGCGGGTTCACCGAAAGAGGAATACCCCAGCCTCGAATACGATCATGCATAAACACCATGAAATCAATTGCATCATCTTCGGTCATTTCACGTCCTTTCTGACCATTTAGACATAGCTCCCGCCCTTTCCGCCTTGAGGTATGGGAAGCAATCCCTTCTCAAGCCCCCGACTATGGGGAGTGCCGAAGCACCGCGTACTAAGTGATCCTTTTCTCTCCGCAGAGAGACCGAGGCATTGTCCCTACCTCGTCCGCCGGTGGATTTTCTCGGCTCCACCACGATCAGTAATGGTCAGGTCGTCATCCCGATGACATCAACCAATCGTTCTCAACCGTTCCGGGGGTTGCCCGGCCTCAAGGCAGCGGATGGAATGGGCACACCAGAGCCGCGTTTGTTTTGTTCCGCATATTCGCTTGGGCTGCGGCAGGCCCGATGATCTTCATCAGCACCGATTTGGTGACAGGCAGGGTCAAGATCGTGAAAAGACCGCCCGTTTGTTACATCACTGCATTTTTGCCACCGGGAACCTCCGAGCAGACATGGTTCGAATGCAGGCTGTAGATTTGAACTTCAGAAACTTCGCTTCCTAATCATTACGGTTGCGAAATATTCATGGGGTTGGTATATTCAGTTTGAAACCGCCGCAGAGGTTTCTCTATCCCAGCGCCGCTTCCTGTCTCGTCAACAGGGCGGCGTTTGTTTTTAGGCGGCGGGTTCTGGTTGAGTTTCAAGAATTTCGATGAGCTTCTCGACTGACTTAGATGCTGCCTGCTTACCGTTTTCGATGCGCCAGACAGAAGGCTGAGAAACTCCAAGTTCGTGAGCCATTTTTGCCTGTGACCAGCCAAGTCGCTCGCGTAGTTCTGAAAGACGTTTATTCATTTGTTTACCGTATTAACGATTAATCCAACAGGTATTAATTCATCTGGTATTATTGGCTCAATGTCAATACGGGTTGGATTAAATGTCGCAAACAAAAGCAGACCGTCTCAGGCAAGCGCGGATTTTCGCAAAATTCCATTCAGCGTCTGAAGCTGCCCGATCTTTGGGCGTGTCCACGCCTACTTACATCCATCACGAAAACGGAACTCGTGATTTCAGTACTGATGCAGCGCGGCTTTATGCACTACGTTTCCATGTCTCTCTTCCTTGGCTTCTGCTGGGGGCAGGAGAGATGTCGTCAACACATATGGAAGAAGTACGTGACAAGGATGCAGAAGTAAGGGACGCGGCACTAGAAGCGGAAAGTCGAAGTGTGTTCGACCTTGGAGCGGGCTATGACGTACGTTCAAGGAAAGCGGCCACACGTTTTAGAAAGGCCGACGCGGTTCCCATGATTTCCCCGTCTTTTAGCCGTACTGACCTCGACGGAGTGAAGGAAGATTTTGTTTGGAAACGCCATGTGGGAGTGACTGAAACCGTAAACCATGAAGTCACTGGCTTCTTTGGTTTCCCTCAGAACTTCATCAAAAATCGATTTGGATCTGATGCGGAAAGCACAATCACGTTTCCCATAATAGGTGACGCCATGTCGCCTTCCCTCAAAAATGGGGACATAGCGATTTTAGATACGGGTATTCAGGACTTCATTGTAGATGGGCTTTATTTGATTAGTGACGGAACCAGTAACCCCGAAATCAGAAGGGTGCAGAAAGTTTTATTTTCCGACCCTATGATGGTGAGGCTTAGTGCGGACGATGAAAAAATATCGCCCTTTGAGGCGCAAGTAGACGCCTTACAAATCATTGGAATAGTCCGAGGGAAAATCACATCGGCCTAAACATTGGATTAAATTAATACATCGTGTATTGACTTGGTTAATCCAAGGTGTATTAATCCCATCAGGCAAATCGCCTGATGGAGAACAACATGACGAAAAATGAAACCTCTGCTTATTCCAGACTTCGTACAAAGACATTGATTGATGAGGTGTGTGATCGCCTCATCGACCTTTGCTGTGAAACGGTACGCGACGAATTGATCAGTGGCGTTAATATTCTGCGGGAAACGGCAAAAGCTAATCCGCAAATGCTCGCTACTCACCGAGCCAATATTATAGGAACCATCCAACACGACGACAGTCAGCTCTCCGTGGCTGCTGCCTTAGAGCAGTACAATCGCCAATGGGATCAGGTGCGCGACCTTATCGAAGGTTCGCTTCACTAATCATCAAACTGATGCGCCACGCCATGTGGCGCTCCCTTCAAGTTGGAGAGAGCTATGACCTCTGCGCGATTAACTGAAACTCAAATGGCTATAGCTGAGCTGGCTGTTGAAAACCGTATCAGCATGGAAGCTTTGGAAAAACTTGCCTTCGAGCGCTATCCAAATGCAACAAATGACGATTTTCTCATTGGCCTGAATGCAGCTGCCGACATGCTTGATGACGGTGCTGACAGGGCTGAGAGGGAGCTTGAGGCTCTTAAACTGGTTTCGACACTTTTCGATGGGATGCCATCGGGTATGACGCTGGAAGAGTGTGCGGTTGCCAAAGCCGCACAAAATGATCCCGTAGCAATATCATACCTCGCATTCATGAAGTTATCGAATGGAGGCGAGCAATGACAGTCGTTCATCCAGCCTTTGGCATCCCGGTTAATCCGGGACGCCTTTCCAGCGTGGTCCGTAAAGTCGTGGGCTTTGGCTTAACTCTTACCGCCGATGACGATTTAAGCCTCGAACTTGGTAATGGTGGCCGTGTGCCAGAATATGACGTTCTGATGCCAGACGATCAGGATTTTGTTTTCTACGCCGCGACTGCTGCCATTTATCAATACAATGTAGCCGATCTGATTGACGCTATCGTCTCAGACTGGATCAAGGACGGCGCACCACTCTAAGCGCCAATTATCGACAATCTGGAGAATAGCAATGCCGACACAACCAAGTCAGGCAACCGCCGAAGGTATGCCTATCGACCGCGCACAACGCATTAAGAATACCGCCGAACAACTCGCCAAGAGCGTGAAGGCCGGGAACGTCAATCCAGATTATGATTTCACCAATCATGACGCGATCTGGCAATGTATGCGCCTGCGCAGTGGCGAGAAACTCACCAAGGAAGAGGCTTACAAAGCCTACACCGATGCACTGATTAATGATTTGCCAGCAGATAAACCGGAGTTGCCGGTGCAGCGAGTAAACAGGCTCGCAAAGGAACTGTCAGCCGCGCTGAACGACATGGACGATCATTATCTGGTCTTGGTCTATCCGTCATCATCGCGTGAATACCCGGTTCATATCTGCCTTGATCGAGACTTTGCCGACCTGATGCAGAAAGCAATCAAGTATCTGGAAGGTGACAAGTGATGGCTGATCAAAAAGAATTTCGTAGCCGGGTTATGGACCTCGAAAGCCCTATTCGTGATGCCAAGAATGCAGTTTCGCTGATGAACTTGCAACTGGATAAGCACTTTACCAGAAGCCACGAGGCTCTCACCAAGCACACAGATTATTGGTATCTGTCCGCTGATGACATTGACGATTTGATCTTCACGGCGAGGCTTTTGAGCCAGTTAGTAGGGAAAACAATCAAAGACTGGGAAGGCGCTTTGGAGGTGATGGAATGATGCTCATCCATTCACTTCGCAATCGGTTCTGGCAGTGGCTTGCCTTGTGGGTCTGCAAACGTGCTGACGCCTCCTATGCTGCTTATTTTGAAAGGTATGATCCCCATGACATTACCCGACTGGACTAAGTCACTGGTGCCGGTCGGCATGGATGACGCGGCGATGCTGCTCGGTGTGTCCAGACGGTTTTTAGTAGACAAACTTAAATCGCACCAATTTTATGAGCGGCGCGGGTCGAAGAAAGTCTTTTACCCGGAACACATAGCACTCTTGCGGGAGGCACTTTCATGTCAAACCTTGAACTTAAAAGCCGAAACGGGGTCTGGTATGCCGTTGGCACAATCGCCGGAAAGCGCATACGAGAAAGCCTTGGCACTCGCGACAAGCAAGTCGCGGAACAAATCCGGGCGCAATATGAAGCGCGGCTCTGGAAAAGTCATACCTATGGCGAGGAAGCAGTAAGGCTTTTTGAAGAGGCTGCAACCAGCTATATGCAGCAGGGAGGCGAGGGGCGCTTCCTTGCGCCGATTATCAAATATTTCAAAGGCCGCGCCATTGGCACGATAAAGCCTGCTGAGCTGCGAACCATGGCCATAGCAGTTTACCCCACGGCGGCGCCTACAACGCGCAACAGGCAGGCGATAGCGCCAGCCAGAGCCGTTATCAATCATGGTCATGATCTGGGATGGTGCAGCCCGATCAAAGTAAAGATGTTCGATGCTCCGAAGTCGAATAAGCACAAGCCGGTTGATCGCGCATGGCTTGATAAGTTCATGGCGCAAGCTGACGCTGACAAGCTGTTTCACCTGTCGGGCATTGTCCTATTCATGAACCAGACAGGCGCTCGTGTGTCCGAGGCTGTGCGTCTCACTGGTGAGCATGTCGATCTGGGCAAGCGAATAGCAATGCTGGAAAAGACCAAGACTGATGAATGGTCTGTGCGCCACCTGACAAGCGAACTGGTCACGCGAATGGCTGCGCTCGGTCTGGCTGATGGTGAGCCGGTATTTCGATACACTGACACCAAGGCCGTTAATCGCCGGATCGTGGCTGTGTGTAAACGGGCAGGGATTGAGAAGCGCACCACGCACTCGGCAGGCCGTCATTCATTCGGTACGAACGCCATGGCGGTGCCTGATGCTGACATTAAGGCTGCGATGGATGCCGGTGGCTGGAAATCAGCAAAGCTGTTTCTGGAAACATATGTGCATAGTCACGATGCAGGTAAAAGCCTTGCTGAGAAGTTCGACAAGCAAACTGGTCTCGTTGGCACAGATTTGGCACAGGCCAATTCAAGAAAAGGCTATCGTTTTGGAAAGAAACGGTAAATAGGCACTCATCAACTTGCCTTGGTAATGGAGAGGTCGAGAGTTCAATCCTCTCTCGCAGCACCAGTCTTTTCCATAACAGAGTCAAAAGTTTAGCGTTTTCCGTGGCTTCCATCAGTGTGGATTGCGATTGAATCGTGCTTTGGCTATGGTTTTTAGGCGATGGCGGATGAGGGGCTCTTGAAACAAAAAGCTTCTGATGCTTGGCCGGACCGGTTTAGAATTCCAGAAGAGGCTTTGGCGTGAAAAGGCGCGGCTCACTGAGCTAGGCATCTCCGATATCGGTAAGAGTCAAGAATTTGCGCAGTCTACAGGGTGGGCTTTGAAAACAATCAAAGTTTATCACACGGGATGGGGCAGTTTGTCCTGGGGCAATTCTAGGTGTTAGAGGCGAGCTAAAGCGTATCCGGGGGGCACAATAACCTCAACTTATAAAATTCATCCATTTCAATTTCTTAGATGAAATATCTGGCGGAGAGAGCGGACTCCCGCCTAGAAATATTTCAGCCGTAGCGCACTGAAAATAAAGGATAAAATACGATAGGTTCGCGCGCCGCGCGTACCGATTTGTGTACCAACCAAGGGGCAGGTCTGGCACCCCTTGGTCTCCATGAAACTTTTAAAGTTTATCTATTGCAAAATGCAATCGCTGATCCAGCCTCTTCATCTCTTCAATGATCTGGTTCTTTTGCTTGTGGTACATGATTACAATAACCAGTATCAGTGGGAAAAATAGGACCACAAAGATCAGCAGTGTGATCCAGAACCAACCATTTGTACTGACTTTCCCATCATATATGTACCTACATTGCCCATTCTTGATGCTCACATCAAGTTTGCCTTTGAAAGATGCTATGGGGTTGAACACTGATGTCTTGACCCGCCCAGATAAGATCAAGCCATTGGAGCCATCCTTGGATTTAACCTTATTGAAAGTGCTGGTAAGCTCCCTGACAAAGATCTTCTCAAAGTCAGCAGCAGTATCAATCTCATTTGTCTGAATTTTACCTGATACAGAAAAATCACTCATTATTATTGTTCCCACATTCTTGCTGATAGCTGCTTCTGCTCAGTGCCAATTGCATTGGTATAAATTGCTGTGACTTCAATGGCTGAATGCCCCATCCACTTAGAGAGCATGTTGAGAGGCACACCAGCCGAGATGGCATTCACTCCATAACCATGCCTGAGCCCTTTTGGAGATGTATGAGGACCTTCTTGAATTTTGGCATCTGCCATGACTGCTTTGATATGCCTCCAGGCAGTGACCCTAGACCATTGCCATAGCTTGCGATTCAGCTTGCCGGGCTTCCTGATTTGGTGGACCAGGTCGAGTGTATTCAGCAGGACCTGTGGGACAGGAACAGCCCTGTAGATTCCAGTCTTTCTTTTTTTAAGGGTTTCAAAAACTACAACCTCATTTTCAAGGTCGATCCGGTCGACAGTGAGGTTTAGAGCCTCAGAAATTCTGCAACCTGTGAAATGAAGGGTTTCACAAAATGATCTGATTTCACCTGTCAACGGCGGAATAAAAACAGGCCAAATGGCGGTGTAAAATCAGGCCAGTTTATGCCGCAATCGGGGAACGTCGGAAGGGCGTAGCCCGACCAGAGT